>JAICYU010000187.1 GCA_025934025.1 Terriglobales bacterium | reverse complement strand
TCAAGTGTGATTCAGGTTCCGAAGACGACCAAAGCTGATGTTTTTCGAGAGCGCTGCAAGAACTCTGAGGAGTCTCGTTCCTGAGTTACAGGCGTGGTACACGCTATTCGCGGTGTTACCATCGCCGAGAGGATGCCATGAGAAAGACTGCTCTTTATGTCTGCTGTTTGCTCGCGCTGGGAGCCATCGTTTCCGCCCAGACGATTCCAACCGTCACCGCGCAACCGAACACGGTTTACGTTGGCGCGGATGGAAAATATGAGGCAGCGCCCGATACTGCCGTTCTGCGCATGGACATTGCAACCCAGCAGGACACCGCGCGCTCCGCCTACGACAAAGTCGCGGCAGCCGCCGAGCAGGTGAGAAAAGCGCTGCGCGACAATGGCATTGACGCGAAGGCGATGCAGGTGGGATTCTATGCTGTCCAGCCGATGTATGACTGGAAGAGTCCCAAGCACCGGGTAATCGGCTATCGGGTGACGACGAGCGTCACGCTCAAGTTGCGCGACTTTACCAAGATTGGGCCACTCACGGCAGCGCTGGCCAACATCGACGATGCAGAGAACCAGTCCGTGAGCTATGACCTGGAAGACATTGAACAGGCCAAGAGCAAAGCAACGGAAGATGCCCTTAAGAAAGCCCGCAACCAGGCCAACGCGATTGCCGTTACTGCCGGACGGCCACTGGGCGAGCTGCTGTTTGCCTCTTCTGAGGTGAGCCAGCCGGTGATCGTTCCCATGGCCCTGGGACGGCAACCCATGATGGCCCGCGCCAGCGTGGAAGCTCCGGCTCCCACTGCGGAGTTCAGCCCACAGAACGTGACTGTCACCTCGCACGTCAGTGCTGTGTTCGCACTTAAATGACGGCCCAAAAAGTTACATGGAAAAAATTGCAGGGCAGGGGAATTACTACCCTGTTAAGACAGAGCTGCTGAACTATAAGTTGTTTATTTTCAATGACTGCTGGAATGGCACGGCGGGTGCAATAGAACAAGACAGACGAAGTGGCGCGCATCGGGGCGCTTTCGAAGATCTAACGGCCAGAGATCTTGCGAAAGTGCCTCGTTGCATTTTATACGAGCTGCACTTTCTCTCTCAGGTCAATTCCCGCCCGGCGCAGGATAGCGGCAATCTCACCATCGTTCAGGCGGGTGGCATCATATTCCACCCGGATTGTGTGCTCCTGGGCGTCAAACTTGATCTTGTGCACCCCGTAAACCTCCCAGGCATTGTTCAGTGCCTGCATCTCACGTTCGCCGGGGGGCGTTCCGTACTTAAAAACCACGTCGAGCAGGGTCATGAGTCTCCTCTGAAACCCGCAGCTTGCGGGAGTGCGTTAAATACTAAATCAAGTCTATTTGAATGTCGGAGGGGCAAGGAACTCAAGAAGGCACGAGTGAAACTGGTACCTTAATTGTGGGCGCGCGAGCGCTGTGCTAATCAAAGAACTGCAGGCCTTACACGCCCACCGGCTGCTTAGCGTGGTTCTGCACCGGAACGCGCGTGAACCAGTTGTGGCGATCTTCAAGCTTTCCGTTCACAATCCCAAAGAATTCGCGCTGCAGAGCAAGCGTTACCGGACCGGTCTTCCCTTTGTTGACTTCGATTTTGTCAATCGAGCGGATCGGCGTGATTTCAGAGGCAGTGCCGCAGAAGAACACTTCATCGGAGATATAAAGCATCTCGCGCGGAATCATCTGCTCGGCAACGGAAACTCCGATGTCTTCGGCCAGAGCGAGAATCGCGTCGCGGGTAATGCCGGGCAGAACCGAGTTGCCCAGAGGCGGCGTGAGCAGCTTGCCTTTGCGCACAATAAATATGTTGGCCCCAGAAGCCTCGCTGACGTACCCGTTTACGTCCAGCGCAATCCCTTCAACGTAGCCGTTCACGATGGCTTCCATCTTGATGAGCTGCGAGTTCATGTAGTTCGCGCCCGCCTTTGACATCGCGGGCATGGTGTTGGGCGCGATGCGCGACCAGGAGGAGACGCACGCCTCAATTCCCTCGCTCACGTCGCCTTTACCCAGGTACTTTCCCCAAGGATAGTTCGTCATGTAAACGTCAATTGGAGAGTTGAAAGGATTGACGCCGGCCTCGCCGTATCCGCGCATCACGATCGGCCGAAGGTAGCAGGGCCAAACATTATTAGCTGCGACCAGAGTGCAGGCGGCTTCGCAGAGCTGATCGAGAGTGTAGTCAACTTCGATACGGTAGATCCTGGCGGAATCAATCAGCCGCTGCATGTGCTCGCGCAAGCGGAAAATCGAAGGACCGTCCGGATGGGCGTAACAGCGAATGCCCTCAAAGACTGATGACCCGTAGTTGATCACGTGGGACATCACATGGATCTGGGCATCGCTCCAGGGAATCATCTTCCCGTTATGCCAGATCTTTTCGGTCGCTTGGATCGCCATTGGCGGAGCTCCTTCGCTCAGAAATTCAGAAATCTGCCGTTCTGGTCCCAGACACCGCGCCCTGTACCCGGCCAGGGCAGCGGAACCTTATATTTAAGTTAGATAGTTTCTTCAGGCGAACGGCACATTATATCTGAGGGAAATATTCCCGGCCAGCACTCGTTTGCAGGCAACTTACGCCGCAATCAAGAGTGCCGGCCGGGCCGGAAGGTCTGCTCAGCGTGATGGCTGAGTCTTACTCTGCTCTGTGTTGGCCGGGGTGGCTGGAACGTTCTGCGCCAGCGAAGTTGCCGGCGTGTAGAGATATTGCTTGGGGTTCTTCATGATCACCGGCATCGCTGTAAACGGCTTGGAGTAGTCGTTGGCCGCGTTCCAGAAAAGGAAGCCGTCTCCACCGTGCGCCTTTGATGTGCCCACCTGCTTCAGGATGTACTCGGGCGAATAGGTCTTGGTGCGCCAGTGGAAGGCCTGGAGCCACGGACGGATCGTCACGCCCTCGCCGGCTGTGATTTTCACGAAGCGGTCCATTGAAATTCCAATGAAGTGCTCGGGCGCGTCGCCCGGGTGATCGTAACCGTCCATTCCGAAGAAGTGAGAAGGATAGATCATGGGCGAGATCACGTCAGAGTGCTTGGCCATCTTCACGATGTCCTGGCCGGTGTGGCTCAGGTCCACCTGTCGCTGCCATGCCATGATGCCGAAAACGTCCA
Organism: Terriglobales bacterium; assembly: GCA_025934025.1. Classification (GTDB taxonomy): domain Bacteria; phylum Acidobacteriota; class Terriglobia; order Terriglobales; family Acidobacteriaceae; genus Angelobacter. Next base: position 3,143 of record JAICYU010000187.1, on the reverse strand, counting down.
GCGACACCAGAACTCCCATGGGGTGCAGCTCGGTGTAGGCGCGGTCCAGGAACCCTGCAATCACGTCATCGCGATGCATGTTGGGATCTTTCTGGAAAGCAAACTGCGCGTCCGCCTGGTTGCCTTCGGCCGGGAAGCGGACGTAGTCAAACTGAATTTCATCCACTCCGGATTGTGCCACGTACTTAGCTAGAGCGAGGTTGTAATCCTGTACCTCTTTATTCGACGAGTCGCTCCAAACCAGCTTGCCGTTCTCGCGCCAGGGTTGGTGCATGCTCTTGGACTGCACGGCCAGCGTGCTGTGGTTCTGGGCAATGTTGTCATCGCGGAACAGTGCCTGCCGGGCGATCACGTGCAGATCCAGCGAGTGCAGGAAGCGCACGTACTTGGGAAGATTCGTGATCGGATAATTGTGGATCTTTCGCGCCAGCGGATGCTGGAAAGGAACATTGATGGCGCCATCACTGTCTTTAATGTCGAAGACCACAGCGTTTCCGCCCGCTTCCTTCCAGTGCCGGACCAACTCAATGCCTTTCGCGCTGCCCGCGGTCGTGCCGGTCATGTAGATGGCGCGGACCTCGGCATCCTTGGGCCAGGGACGACTCTTCTCAACCACCGGTTGCGGCTCGATGCCGGGAATCAGCGCCGTCTCGCCGCGGTTGAAGGTCGTTTTGCCGTTGTTGGCTTTTGCGATGGCATCCACGTATTCGGCGACGGTCATGTACTGCGACTCGGTCAGGTGATTGCGCGCCAGAAACTGCGCGGTAGTGTACGCCTTGGCCGTATAGCTGATGGTGCCGGGCGGCAGTTGCTGGGCTGACGCTGTCGCTACCGCAGTCTCCGGCGCAGGAGCGGCCTTCTCCGCCGTCTGCGACGCGGAAACCGGCGTTTGCGACAAAAGTTGCGAGTGCTTGGTGACGGCGAGCGTGATGATTGCCAATAAAGCTAGAACAATAACTGCTGTGGGAACAGAAAACTTCTTGGGTGCCATGCGGGCCTTTCCGGGGGTCTGGACGCATCTTAGCATGGCAGGAGAGACTCGCAATCATCTCTCCGCTAGTGCTTGTACCTTTGTTACACATCCAGCATCCAACTGTGAGATGCGCAATGTGAGATATGCAAGACCGATGTTGACCAACCAGTTATTACAACTCAGCAGCGTGCGTGTCCATCTCAGCATTCATAGCCTCCTTTTTATGGAGGTCCTCGGTGAAAGAGGCGAGCAATACTTATGAGGACCGGTCTTAATACCGCACTTGACCCCACCCGGCGCAGCTCTGATGCTCAGGACTTTGAAGGCTCACTCCGCCGCAAGATCGTCGGCCAGGACCAGGCCATTGAAAAAATGGTTGAGATTTATCAGATGTTTCTTGCCGGACTGAACCCTCCGGGACGTCCGGTGGGAAATCTTCTTTTTCTCGGCCCTACCGGGTCGGGAAAGACGCGCGTGGTGGAATCCACTGCAGAGGCGCTGTTCGGTGAGCCCCGCGCGGTGATCAAGATTGACTGCGCCGAGTTTCAGCACAGCCATGAGATTGCCAAACTGATCGGCTCGCCACCGGGCTATTTGGGCCATCGTGAAACTCATCCGCTGCTTACGCAGGAAGCGCTCAACCAATGGCACACGGAAAAGCTCAAGCTCACGCTGCTCCTATTCGACGAGATCGAAAAGGCGAGCGACGCACTGTGGCAGCTTCTGCTCGGTATCCTTGATAAAGCGACACTCACGCTGGGCGACAACCGTCGCGTTGATCTTTCCTCGTGCCTCATTGTTATGACGTCAAATCTTGGCACCGGCGAGATGAATGACATCCTTACCGGCGGCCTTGGCTTCGGCAACTCCAAGCGGACCAACCAGGTGGATCAGCGCCTTGATGACAAGATCACCCGCACGGCGCAGGAAGCCGCGCGCCGCAAGTTCTCGCCTGAGTTCATGAACCGGATTGACAAGATCGTGGTGTTCAAGACGCTCAAGCCTGAACACCTCGAGAACATCCTGGAAATCGAGCTTGGCATGGTGCAGCAGCGCATCCTGCAGGCGACCGGTAACCATCAGTTCGTCTTCAGTTGCACCGCGCCGGTGAAGGGCTTCCTTTTAAAGGAAGGAACCGATCCCAAGTATGGAGCACGCCATCTGAAACGCGCCATCGAGAAGAATATCGTCTTTCCGCTGGCGAACCTAGTGGCCACCGGACAGATTAAGCTGGGCGACTTCATCCGCATTGACATGAAGGACCAGCGCTTTACTTTCACCAAAGAAGCCGAAGGAGCTCTGGTACCGGTTTTGCTGGAGAAATACGGCGAAGGCGCCGGCAACCATTCGGTTGCGGCCCGCGCTGGACGCGGTGCTTCAAAAGCTCGCGGAGGCGATTTCGGCAGCGCTTCCCTTCTCGATCACAAGTAGCTTTTTGCAAGAGCAAACACACGCCGCCCGGAAACGGGCGGCCTTTTTAGGCTACTCACCGGGTCCGATTTAGGCTGCACTGAGTTAGAGAATCACACCGTGGCGCATACCTGTTTGCGCCCCTGTATCAGGAGTGTTTTTTTACTTCAAAGTAAACCTTAGAACCCCCTCCACCCCTCCCTCCGGGTCACCCCGAATCTAAAGGAGTTACGTCGAGGCACCCCGGAGTCAAAGCCCCGGCTGCGGCTTCGAAATATGGCGTGGAAATACTCGCCAGTCGCGCCGGAAATTTACTCTTTGATTAACAGCGGCTCCGGTTCCGGAGAGGTCTTGTCGGTTTTTGGCTTCGCTAAGCACTAAACTGCTAAATACCAAACGCCCGCCTTTATTCAATTTTCAAAGACCTATTCTTGCCAATCGCACTGGGCGAATATTGTTACTCTACCAGACGCTGATTATTAACTCAAGCAGGAAAAAGTACATTGTCCTTTTTTCCGTCTGATCCGGCTTGCATTCAGCTTCTACTCTGATTATCATCCCGCTCCAAGATAGTGCCTGCTTCCGGTTGCTGCGCCAGGTCAGGGAGAAGTGACGCATACGCAAATGGAGGCTCAGAATGCACCTGCGCTGGTTGGGTCGTTTTATTTGGCTGCTGGTTTTAGCGTTTGCTTTTGCCGTTCAGGGAGTGCCGGCCCAAGCTCCGCCGGTTGTAAGGCGTGATCCAGATGCCATCGCCCTG
>JAICYU010000128.1 GCA_025934025.1 Terriglobales bacterium | reverse complement strand
CTTTCATCCCTTCCGCACCGCTGCTCTTTTCTGCCGAAAGCTTGGCAGAAAAAACACACAGCTCTTCTATACGATGCAGCTACCGCGAAGTTTCAGTGAGGATTCAATCAATGACGCTTCCCGCCGTCGGAGTCCGACCGCGATGAGAGAGTCGCCCGCCCGCTATCGCTTCGCGCTCAGAATCGCGACGACCTCGCGCAATCCGTTGCGGATCGCCCGCAGCTCGCGCGAATTGCCGTTGCCGTTCGCAAACGGCAGCGCCGCCTGATTGCCGTTCTTCTTTGCTTCCGCTTTGAGCAGCTGGCGCGCGCCGGCGATGGTGAAGCCGTCTTCGTGCAACAGCTTCTTGATGCGCAGCACGTTCTCCACGTCCTTGCGGCGGTAGTTGCGCTGCCCCGTGCTTCCTTTCGTGGCTTTGATGTGCGGGAATTCCGTCTCCCAGAACCGGAGAACGTAGGCCGGCACGCCAGCAAGCTGTGCTACTTCGCCGATGCGGAAGTAGAGCTTGTCAGGAACCACGACCTCTTCAGTGGTGCGCTTCGGTCGTGAGGATTTCGCGGTGCGTGGGCTCATTCGTGTGGTGCGAAGGGCGGCTAGGCGAATCCTATGCACAGCAATCGCCAGACGCAAGCGCATTCACCGGAATTTTCGCGGCCCACAGCCCGCTTCACCTCAAACAACAATGGCCTCCGCGAACGGAGGCCAAATGAAGAGGCGGGCTCCTGGCCCGCGGTCAGTGTTACTTTTTCTTCTTCGCTGCCTTCTTCTTGGCAGCCTTCTTCTTCATCGGCATAGCTTTCCTCCTTTTGAATCTTTCTCCCTTGAAAAGAAAGGTTCTGAGTCGGGGCCCATGACATGAAGCCGCTACCAATGGCGCAGCATCAATGTCTAGGCCAATATATTGTGGTTAGTTGAAGATGATGTCAACAGGTTTTTCACTGAAATCTTGACTCGGTAGACTCATGCCTGTGATCGACTCCGTCGAGCTTGAAGTCTTCCGCAACCTCTTCCACTCCATCGCCGAAGAGATGGGCACGTCGCTGCGACGCACCTCGTTCTCGCCGAACATCCGCGAGCGTCGCGATTACTCGTGTGCTGTATTCGACCGTGCGGGCGAAGTCGTCGCCATGGGCGATCACATGCCTGTGCACCTCGGCTCAATGCCGATGAGCGTGCGCGCTGCGATTGAGAAGCTTGAACTCGCACCGGGCGATGTCGCGATGCTCAACGACCCATTCGCCGGCGGGACGCACCTACCGGACATCACGCTGGTGATGCCCCTGTACATCGCGTCGGCCAGGCGTGCGAAAAGAGCCAAGCCGGATTTCTTCGTGGCCTCACGTGCGCACCACGCCGACGTCGGCGGCACATTCCCTGGATCCATGGGGATCTGCCGGGAAATCTACCAGGAAGGCGTTCGCATCCCCCCCGTCAAGCTGATCGCTGGAGGGAGCGAGCAACAGGCCGTGATGCGCCTGTTGCTCAACAATGTCCGCACACCTGACGAACGGCGGGGCGATCTGAACGCTCAAGTTGCCGCTTGCCATACCGGAGCAGAGCGCCTTCAAGAAGCGGTCGAGCGATACGGACCGGATAAAGTGCAGGCCGTGATGCGCGAGCTTCAGGTGTATTCGGAAGAGCTGATGCGCGCATTTTTGTCGAAAGTGCCGCATGGAACTTACCGGGCGGAGGATTTCCTCGACGACGACGGCGCCGGCACCGGGCCGGTTCGCATTGCCGTCTCGCTCGAGTTCAATCAGCAAAGTCACCGCAAAAAATCTGCAGGGCGATCGCGGCGTTCATCGGGGAGAGAGCCGTTGGTCACGGTGGACTTTAATGGAAGTTCGCCTCAGGTGCCCGGCAGCATCAACGCGGTCGAGGCCATCACGTACTCTGCCTGCTTTTACGTTTTTCGCTGCCTGCTTCAGGAAGATGTGCCTGCGGCTGCGGGGTTGATGCGTCCTGTGCGTGTGATAGCGCCTGAGGGAACCGTGGTGAATGCACGTCCTCCGGCGGCAGTGGCAGGGGGCAATGTGGAAACGTCGCAGCGCATCGTTGACGTGCTGTTGCGCGCGCTGGCTCAGGCCATGCCTGACCGTGTTCCCGCAGGATCCTCTGGCACCATGAATAATTTGACCATCGGCGGCGTTGACCCGCGCTCGGGCCGGCCCTTCGCCTACTATGAAACCATCGCCGGCGGAATGGGCGCGCGGCCTGACCGCGACGGGGTGGGCGGTGTCCACACGCACATGACCAATTCGCTCAACACGCCGGCCGAAGCGCTGGAGTATGCCTATCCGCTGCGCGTAACGCGCTACTCTCTTCGTAAGGGCAGTGGCGGAGCTGGGACGTATCGCGGCGGCGATGGCATTGTCAGAGAGGTGGAACTCTTGGCGGACTCGGAAGTCACGCTTCTGGCCGATCGCCGCACGCGCGGACCATATGGGCTACGCGGCGCCAGTGACGGCGCGCCCGGCAGGACGGTGATCATCCGCAAAGACGGAATGGAAGAGGTTGTCCCCGGCAAAACAAGCGTGCGTCTTAAGAAGGGCGATCGGGTAAGAGTGGAATCGCCTGGAGGAGGCGGCTGGGGAAGAACATCACGCGCTTAAGTTCTGGTTCGATTTTTGTGTGATTTCCAGAACTCTCCCACCATAAAACTTACGCTCGCTGAAAACATTGTTCCCAACGCACTGAACAGAACGGAGAAGAAGCTCAAGGAAGAGCCTTTGCTATCCCCCGTGTTGGCAAGATTCGCCGGAGTGCTGCCAGGCGATTTGAGCACCAAACCGGATGACCGGCTGGTATTGATGGCCAGCAGGTTCTGTTCCCCTGCCTGGAAATTGGCAGTCAGCGCGCGCGTCTCGTCAAAACCTTCAGAGGGCGCGCTGACACGCACTTCCACCAGGTCCTTTCCTGCCGGCGCGTTCGCAAGTGTCGAGAAGGTCCCGCCCGAAGAGCTGCCGGGAAGAAGGCCAAAGCGCTTTCGCGAGCTGCCGGCAAGAGCTGCCTCGCAGACGACCTTCCCATTCACGGTTACCGTGAGTTGAGCAGAGCGGAAACTGTGCTGACAAACGATGCGTAGTTGGGTGGAGTCGCTGAAGAAGAGTTCGTACGAACCTAGCATCGCAGCTAGAAGCAGGATGCTGATTCCGGCATAGCGGCGCGACTGCGAAAGATTGCTGAATCTGCGGCGAAGCAGGTTGCAAAACCTGGCCAGAGCTTGAAAATCGAATCTTCTGATTTCCCGGACGGGCTCTGAAGGGCCTGAGAGCAACTCCTGGGACATAATGATTTTGATTTTCCGCGAGAACGCCGGACCGCGAAAGTTACCAAAGTTGAAATCCGCCGTAACGGCTCCAAGTTTACATCGCAACAACGGCGGTGTAGTTTTGAGGCAAGGAGGTTTTATGCCAGAACGTGCTCAGGTTGTAAAACACGGAGACGTCACGCAGCGCGTCGGTGTGGAAGTGATTCGCGCCCGCGGGGTTGACGTGGACAAGCTGATCAAGATTCTCATCGCCAACGCAGCCGCAGAATTCGCCAGCACTTACTATTACTACACCATCCTCCGCATGCATCTCGCCGGGTACGAAGATTACAAAGAGATTTGCGAAGACGCCCGGCTGGAAGACCGCGCCCACTGGGAGCTGATTGTGCCTCGCATCTATGAACTTGGAGGAGAGCTGCCCAACGACCTTAAAGCGTTCCACGATCAGGCGGGCTGCGTGGCAGCCAAGCTGCCGGATCCGCCGACCGTGGTGAATATTTTGACCGTGCTGCTGGAATCGGAGCGTTGCGCCATTCGCAGTTGGAGCGCTGTGTGTGATATGACGTTTGGTAAAGATCCGCGCACCTATGACATGGCTGCACGCATTTTGAATGAAGAGGTCGAGCACGAAGCATGGTTCATTGAGTTGCTCGCCCATGAGCGCGATGGCAAGACCATCCCCTCAGGACATTTCCGGCGCGGCGAACCCGGACATGCTCCTTACAGCAAGAACGCCCAGTTCTACAATCCGTAATCTGCCAGGCTGGAAACCGATGCCTGAAAATTGCGCTGTCTTCAACGTCACGCTGCTGTTGCCCAGCGAGGAACGGACGATTTCAGTAAAGCGTGAAGAGCATATTTGGGATGCGGCGCGCGACGCAGGCATTCTGTTACCGGCACTCTGCCATCAGGGGCGATGCCTGACCTGCGCGGGACGGCTGGACGGGCCCGGCGCTGTGGATCAGTCCGATTCTGCGAGCTATTACCCTGAAGACCGCGACGCAGGATTCGTCCTGCTCTGCACCGGCAAGCCACGCTCCGACCTGCGCATTCGCACACATCAACAAAGACAAATGCGGGAGTTCAGGAAAGAGAAGAGGCTTCCTGCTCCTTATTCGTGAAGAAGGATGTCGCCGCTGCGAATGCGGGATGATGCAGAAGATTATTAAGGGGGCCGCTCAATCCGACCTGATTCGTAGTCGCGAGTGTGCGAACTTTGGGGGCAGGTCACCTGTAAAGTGTTGCTCGGTGGCATCGGGCGTCCCGGTGCAGGATTGGGAATCGCCGAAGGGGAGGTTCGTGCAGATTTCGCTCTGCACCCCAGCGGAGTTGGCTTCGTAGCGGCGGGTGCCGAGCCAGTCAGTGAAGTGGAAGTACGTATTTGTCCCTTGATAGGTCGCGAGCAGCCTGCCGCCCGCATAAAGATTCGTATGCAGCACCGCGCTGGAGCCGTTGAGTTCAATTTGCTGGCTGCCGTCCGTGTCAAAGAGGTATTCGTTCGTGACCGTAGATCCCGACAGCTTGGCCACACGCCTGCCTTCGGCGTCGTACAGATATTTCGTGCTCACACCAGCATTGACAACTTGGGTCAGACGGCTCTCGGCATCATAGGTATACGAAGCTCCGTCCGGAACAGGATTCACCATCAGATTTCCCAAGGCATCATAAGACGCGCCGCCCATGCGGTTGACCCGAGACTTTCTCTAGGCCAGCTTCCTCCTTTCCTGCGCCCGAAACGCTGTGAGCCCGGAAAGCACCGACGTGACAATGGTTAGCAGCGACAAAGCAACAATCGGCACGTTGGCTAGGACCGTGGCGGTTAAGTAGCTGGAACGCAGTGTGCCGAATGAGACTGGGAGCCAGAACAGTGCTAGGCTCACGCTGGCGATGAAGGCCACAATAGGGGGCCGTCTGCTCGCGGAGGCCCACGTGACGGTAGCCCACGTCACCAAGATTACAGAAGCTATGAAAATACAGTACGGAGTTGAAAATTTACGCAAAAACACAACCCAGAATGTCGCCGGGATTGCGGCTGCAAGCAACACGAGCCACATTTCCCTAATTTTGGGGAATAGGGTAAAAAGTCCTCCTACGAGAAGGAGAATCGCAGCCCCGAGACCAATCATGGGAAGCCAGAAGAGCGATGTGTCTGGCGAAAATGTAAACATTGCTCGGCCACCCCAATAGCCTGCAACGAGGGCCGTACCGAGGCAAAAAACACCTGTGGTTTTTCTTATCATTTTGAGGATTCCTGTGGTGGCGGTGCCGGTGCTGGAACGAGCGGCGCCGCAACCTGAACTGTGTTGTTCTCGAAGAGTCCCAATCCAAAACCGATCGTGCTTTCAGGGGCACTCTGAAGGGGAACGTTAGTGCTTCCAACGTTTAGCTCGAAGGAAGGTGTTGCAGACAGGGTGCCGGAAGCGTCCACGGATGTGCCGTTCTGGGTGACCGCGACGTTCAGATCCGCCCTAATGCCCGGTGTGATAGATTGCGGCTCCAGCGGATTTTTTGCGTTTTCTTGGAAGTTCAGAACGGGGTTTCCGTTTGCGTCTCTGCTCCCCGTGACCGTGGGAAGCCCCTGGGTCTGAGTCGCTGACTGCACAACGTTACCGTTTTTGTCCAGCATCTTTGTCTGCCCAGCGGTTCCAGACTGCGTGACACTGATTATTGGATTGCCTGGTCTTACTGATGCATCGGTCTCGATTCTTACAGTGATTGAAGTTCGCGAAGTGACATTTTGCGATGAAGTAAATCCCCGATTGTCACCAGCAAAAGTACGGCCCAGCGGGTCGCTTACGCTCTTCTGAGGAATAAAGGCACGGAGCTGAACTTCTATTTCCTCTTGGCCGTCTGGATCAATAAGCGCCAGCGGGTTATTTAAAACGTACGCATACCTATTAATTTTTTGCGGATTGAGTAGATGACGGAGCGCAAGAAGTTTCAGATCAGCACTCACAAACCTGCCAACGGAGCTCGCGTAATATCTCGCCCCAAAGTAGTCGAGATTAGATTCCGTGTCGTGCTCTTTGCCGGTGAAGTGGTGCTCGGTGGCATCGGGCGTCCCGGTGCAGGACTGCGAGTCACCAAACGGCAAGTTCGTGCAGATTTCGGTCTGTGCCCCAGCGGAGTTCGCTTCGTAACGCCGCGTTCCGAGCCAGTCAGTGAAGTGGAAGTAGGTATTCGTGCCATTGTATGTGGCGATGAGTTTCCCGCCCGCATAGAGATTCGTGTGAAGAACGGCACCCGAACCATTGAGTTCAATTTGCTGGCTGCCGTCGGTGTCAAACAGGTATTCGTTTGTCACGGTCGCACCGGACAGCTTCGCGACGCGACGACCCTCTGCGTCATAAAGATATTTGGTGGTCACCGCGCCGTTCACTGCCTGAACCAAGCGGCTCTCGGCGTCGTACATATAATGCCCACCGTCTGACGGATTGATCAGCAGATTTCCCAGTGCATCGTAAGACGCGCCATCCATGCGGTTGTTGTTCGTGTTTGCGCCGTTCATGGTGTAGGTGCGCTGGTCCTGGCCGCAGGTTCCAGTATAAGGATTCTGCTGCCAGCGGTTCCCGTAACGGTCGTACACCCACCCGCAGCCCAGCCCTTTACCTGTGGCGACTGCGGTGGAGAGCCGGTTGAAGGAGTCGTAGGAATAAGCCCAGTTGCCGTTCACCGAGTCATTGGCCGTAAGGATGTTGCCGTTGGGAGCAAAACCGCCGGCGGCTGGGATGCTGAAGCTGTAGAAAGCAGTCTGCGAAGAGACGCCGTTGCTGAGGGATCCTGAAGGCGCGCTGAACGAAGCATGGCTGAAGTGGCCGGTGTCATAGGTGCTCGAGAGCGAGAGCCGTAATTGCTGCCGCCTTCCGGACCTTTGCCCGTGAAGGTGATGACGCCGTTCGCTGCCGTCGCGTCCACGGTGGAGTTCACGTCGTTGTGAAACAGGGCAGCGAGATCGGATGCGACCGTGGCAGCGGTTGAATTCTGGCCGAAGAGCGCTGTCTCGGAGATATTGCCGACTGTCGCCGTGACCGCGCCGGAGTCCCAGGTGGTGCTGGGAGCAATGAAGTCTCTGCCGCCGTTGAGGAGATTAACTCAATCTTCATTTCTCTGCTTCCGAAGCGGATCACGATCAGAGACATGGCGGTAACTGTTCTCATCCACGCCGTTGCCTGAGGGCGTGGTGAAGCTATAGAAGGCAACAGTCACCTCTGGATCTACCTGGCGGTCTTGTAAAATCGCCGGCACAAAAGGTCTACCGCCATAGCGAGAACCCAACCCGTGACGGCGACTGCAATAGCCCAAGCGAGCAGCATGCCAATCAAGAAAACGGAGTTGGCGGGATTGGAAAGCGAATAGCCAAATCGCCACTCTAAACCCAGACAAGCGCAAGCTGGCAGAGGTACGCAGGCGAAGATACCCACCAGTAATGCAGCACACAATAGCCCCTTCCGCCCGTGTCGGGTGGCAGTTACCAGCGCACCAACAGCGGTAATGATAATTGCAACTGGAGTGAGTCTAGCCATGTAGCCAAATAATTCCGGAGAAACTACACTCCCTCCCAAGCAGCTTAATACTGCTGCGATTGGTATTCCGCCAAATATTATACCGAACGCAATCGGATTTAGCAGTAGTCGCTTCATTGTGTTCATTAAGTCTTCTCTATTTCCGCTTCGGGGTAGGATCAGCCGCATGCAGCTGTCCATCTTTTATTTGGTTGTAAATGTCCAAAATCTGGTCCATAGTCAGCCCGGCATCCCTGCCGAGTTGAAAGAGTTGATCTACAAATTGATTGAGTATGTTTTGAGTGGCCGCCGTCGCATCCCGCCTTTCGTCTGCCGTCGCAGGAGCCTCGCCCCAGCCATGTTGGCTCGCAGTTTCGAAGTTGTGTCGCACTATATCTTGCGCGGTATGCGACGCCTGTCCTAAGTTCGCGAGCGCACCCCGTACGTCACCTTGGAGCGCTTGCGATGCAGCGTCGTGGATCCTGCCAGACATAAAGGCATGCGCTTCCCTTTCGGCATCTGCTCTACTCTGATGATCAGCCCGCTCTCCATGCTGCGGATTTTCTCCAGTCGGAACGACACGATGAAGAATCTTTCCCCGAAATAGTCTAAGCAGGACCCCGCCGCGCACGATTCTGTGTCCCGTTCTTTACCGGTGAATTTATAGTGATTTGGACCCGGCGGCGTGGCGGCGAACTCTGTTCCGTAAGGCGAGTAATCGGACTCCTCTTCAGTTGCTCCAGACGGGCTTACGACCATAGTAGTGGAATTCAGATGGTCGGAGAGGTAGTAATGGACGGAGCCGGCGGGCAGATCAATGCGCGCCAGGCGGTTACTTGCGAAGAACACATACTCGGATTTGATGTTGCCGTTTAGATCGCTTTCAGCAACAACCCCAGGCGATCCGTACCAGTAGAGCGTGCCTGTTCCGGCACTAGATTTTTCCACACGGTTTCCGTCGGCATCGTATGTGTACGTGGCGCCAGCGGTGGAGAGCAGACGATTTTCCTGATCATAGCTGTAATGAATCGTGCCGTTCGCAGTCACGTTTCCTGCGGCGTCATAACTCAGACACGTGGCGTGGTTCAGGTTATCTCCGGCACAGGGGAAGTTGCCGCCATGAATCTTTCCGGCCATCGGCGACATCTGCATGTTGCCCCAGGGATCGATCGAGTAATTCTCGCCCCAAGCCAGAGCGCCGGTGCTGCCCTGCGATGAGCCGGACAAAATTCGATTCAACAGGTCATAAGCAAACGACTGAGATCGAGAATTATCGCGGTAATTGTTGATTCCCAGCACATTGCCATTATCGCCCGCGCCGAGATTGAAATTGTAGCCGCGATCCATCAGATTGCCATGGAGTGCCGGGTCGTCGCATTTCGAGGGAACGGAACCTGATGTCCATATCGTGATGCGGCAGAGCTGCAATCGCGGATTGTAGAGAAAGCTGTTGGTAATGGAAGAGCCGTTTACGAAACCGGCGAGCGATCCTGAGGCGTCGTAGCTCGTGCCCGTAGCATAGTTGGTTCCGTTGGCGTCGATGGCGGAGATGACGCGCCCTGCGGCATCAGGCGTGTAATTGACGACTCTTGTGCTCGGGTAAGTAAGCGTGATTGGGAATCCGGCGAGGTTATAAACGTAGCTCATCGTTTGGTCTTTCCGGCGATCACGCGCTGCTCGGTCTTGATGCGGCCCATCAGGTCGTAGGTGTAAATGCCGGAGCCAGCTTGATCTGTAAGCGAGGTGAGATGGCCGATGCCGTTTGTGCCCTCATCAAAAGTATTCACCACCGCCGGGTTGGGCAGATAGGGCTTCTGCGCCGAGCACTGCTGCGGCAGCGCGGGCGAGTTGCTGTAGCCTTTGGCCAGCAGACG
>JAICYU010000261.1 GCA_025934025.1 Terriglobales bacterium | reverse complement strand
CACGTCTTCTATTTCGGCGGTTTTAGTCTGCATGGCGGTCCCATTTTGTTATGGGGTCTGGCTTGGGGATTCACTTTTCTTGCTGTCGGCTTCTTCGAGGAGTTCTTCTTTCGCGGCTACGTTCTCTTTACGCTGGGCGACGGCATTGGCTTCTGGCCGGCTGCCATCATTCTTTCCATGGGCTTCGCTTACGCGCATATGGGCAATGGTGGAGAAACCAAAGTAGGAATCGTTGCCACTGCTCTCTTTGCTCTGTTCGCATCGGCTACGTTGCGCCGTACCGGCTCCCTGTGGTTCGCGGTGGGAGCGCACGCCGGATGGGACTGGGGGCAATCATTCTTCTATGGAGTGAACGATAGCGGATTGCAGGCTCCCGGCCACTTGCTCAGTCCGCTCGTTCCTTCTGGAGCGCCAGAGTGGCTTACTGGCGGCACCGTTGGCCCTGAAGGCAGTGTTCTCACGCTCATTCTCTGGGGGCTAATGACCATTGGGTTCCTGGTTCTTTACCGAAGAAGGAACGGTCCTGAACTGGTGCTGAGCGCAAGAGAGCCCGTGCGCAACCCTCTTGTGGGATAATACTATTGCTTTTTGGCCACGCTTTGATCTTCCAGACTCTTAGCCTGGGCCTGCAACTCTTCCGCATGCGGTGCGTTAGGAACGAGAGTTAAATACTCGTGAATCAACTGTGCTGCTCCTGCGTAATCCTGCCGGTGCAGCAGAACGTTTCCCAACAGCAGATTTACTTCGGGATGCCGATGTTCCCTATCCATAGACTTGAATTTGCGGGCGCTGGTTTCAGCGGGATCGAATTGATTCAGGTTGAAATTGGCGACCGCGTTATACCAATAGACCATAGGAAAGGCGTATGCGTTCAGGCTGGCGGCTTGAGCGGAGAATTTTGCTACATCGGCCCAGTTTTTCTCGTTGACGGCAATTGTCGTCAATCCGAAAAGCGGATTCACGTACTGCGGGTCTGCCGACGTTGCCCGCATATAGGCCTGCTTCGCCTCCTCCGCGTGGTTTTGCTTCTGCTCTAAATCCCCCAGCATGGACCATGCGGTGGCAAACGCCGGGTACAAACGCACGGCTTTCTCCAACTGCTTCTGCTCTTCTTCTGATTTATTTTCCGCCAGGGCCTTGCAGGCTTTCTCATATGCATGATGGGCATCCTTGGGCGCTGCTGCCGTGGTGGCGCTTACGGTTAATCCCTTTACATCACCCATCCGCTTCAGCACGATTGTGCCCAGCTCAATCTGAAACTCTTCTCCCAGATCTCTTACAGCCACAACGGTAGATTGGAATCCGGCAAGCACAGCGCGGTATTCGCAGTTGGCGCGCGCAGACAGGCCTCGCAATCCACCCTGCGAGGAGCTCGAAGTAGGCGAGCCCGGCATGAGCTGTGGATTATTCTCGCTGGCATCCTGAAAGCCGAAATTATTGCCTTCCTGAAATTGGAACTCCCCTTTGAAGTCGGTGTAGCCTTCGCGTTGGGTAGTGGTGCCGGCTGTCGTCCCGTTGCAGATTTTTTCAATCGCAACCGGCTCGGGTAAACGCCCTCCTCCTTCAAGTACCACTCGACCAGAAACGAAGACTGGTCGCGAGGTTGTGTCAGGGGACAGGTTGGGATTGCTTGAGGGTGGAGGTGTGTTTCGGGGAATGGATCCGGGACGAGCCCCTCCCGCCCCACCACCACCACCGCCCTTCTGAGCTTGAGCACCCGCAATCAGCAGAGAAGCAATCAACAGCGCGCGACAAAAAGTTGAGCAGGCGGAAACCATGGGGGGACCTCCTAGGGAGTGATTCGCAACCGCCGGAAACGCTGGCCAGTATTGACCAAATGATGTTAGTCCTTTTGCCAAGGTTGCGCTCAGAAATTCGTGGGTTCCCACTTCCCAACTCTGAATGAATTAAGGCATTGTTCGTATCGTTGAGCGATATGTATGCAGGGCCCTGCGGAACAGATTGATCGTGTCCCTTAGTGTGATTCAGAGCCGTTCGCCCGCTTGGACATTCGTGGGTAGGCTCGGAACTGCAGGATTCGAAAAATCAATGCTGCATAACCGAGAACGGCCCAGAAAACTCCGCTGACCAAAAACGAAATGTCTCGATCAAACCTCGGCTCGTTTGCCAGGAAGGCAAGCACCAGAGTGGCTTCTGCCGCAATCAGCACAGCAATCACACAATCGCTCAGCCGCCAGCGCGATCCGCTGCGAAGCGAGTTCCAGGCGATCAGGTCATCAAGAAATCTTCCGATAAAGAACCAGAACACGATGCCGATAACACTGAACTCGATGATGCGGAAAGCATCAAAGAGCCGAAGCTGTTTGGGGGAATTTCCCAGGAACATGAACTCCAGCGGCAGCGCAAAAATGCCGGCGGGCAGGTTGACTGCTACCGCCACCACGGAAGGAGACGTTCCCGGCCGGACAACCAGCGGAGGTCCGGCGGGAAAGCCGATGGCGCGAGGAGGGATTCGGTAATAGCGATAGGTGGCAATCGTAACCAGCAGCAGCGCAGCCACCGGCAGCACCCGGCGGAACTTAACCAGCGGACGGCCTTGGCGGAGTCCTTCAACCATGGCGCACGATGTCCGCCGAAGCACAATGAGCCGAAATCACGGCTCCCGCCGATTCGCGCCCAACTCGGCGATCACTTCCTGTCCCAGAAGCTTGGTGTCCTCATAGAGAACTTCAATGAGCCGCGACCGTGTGCTGCGCGCGTTGGCCATGGCCGTAGGAAGCTCCGGCGTGGGGAACACCCCCACCATTTCCCATTTGTTCTCGGCGGTCTGGGCCCAGAGCTCGTATTGTCGCCACTTGGTCATGTCGGTCTCTTTATTTTGTCGCTTGACCATGCCCTACCCGTGAGCAGTGCGTAAACAAGCAGGGCTGAACGCATGAGCTCCGCAAAGAGTTTGGGAAACTGCTAAGGGTAAGGCTTTTGCAGGGAAGGCGCAAGAAGAGAGCTACGCACGCCTCGGGTGACGCAAGGCCAGGAATGGAGAGAAGTGTCAGGGTATGACTTCAGTCGTACCGTCTTGAACCTGCAAAGATCGAAGAATACCCAGCGGCTAAAGCCGCACGTTTAAGTTAGAAGGCGGCATGACTGAAGTCATGCCCTGACACTTTTCGTGCCGATCGAACATTGAAGTCATGCCGACACTTTTCATACCGATTTCATACCGATCGCCCTGACGCTTGTCATGCCGATCGAACGCGAAGTCATGCCCCTGACACTTTTCATACCGATCGAAGGTGAAATCATGTTCTGAAACTCTTTCTGCCGATCAGACGTTTTCCCGAAACTGCAAGCCCGCTGCCCAGAGCTTTTTCATGGCCAGCGCCCGTTTCCAGCGCTGATGGGAGCAGCCATTCAGGAACGTTACTCTTCCACTTCCACCAGCTCTCCGCGTTCGGCCTTGAACTGAGTGATGATCTTCTCCTGCTGGAGCGCCGGAACAAAGTCGTAGTGCGACATCTCCATGTTGAAGCTGCCGCGGCCCTGGGTCATGGAAGTAAGATCGGCGCCGTAGGTAAGCATCTCCGCCATTGGGACTTCGGCTTTCACGATGGTCTTCCCGGCTTTGTTGTCCATGCCCTGAATGCGTCCGCGGCGCGAGTTCAGGTCGCCCATGATGCTGCCGGCAAATTCATCGGGAATCGTGATCTCAACTTTCATGATCGGTTCCAGCAGCGTGGGCTTGGCCTGCTCCATGGCTTTGCGGAAAGCAATGCGCCCGGCCGTCTTGAAGGAGAGCTCGTTCGAATCCACGTCGTGGTAGCTGCCGTCGTAAAGAATCACGCGGAAATCTACCACCGGGAACCCGGCCAGAAAGCCGCGCTGCGCCGCCTCAACAATTCCTTTTTCCACCGCAGGAATGAAGTTCTTGGGAATGGAGCCGCCGAAAATATCGTTGACGAACTCAAAATTCTTGCCGCGCTCCAGCGGCTCCATCTTGATTTTGCAGTCGCCATACTGGCCGTGGCCGCCGCTCTGCTTCTTGTGGCGGCCCTGAACGTCGGCGCGGCCGCGAATGGTTTCTCGGTAGGGGACCTTCGGCGCTTTCAGGTTCACCTCAGTGTGATAGCGGCGCTTGAGCTTGGAGACGAT
>JAICYU010000078.1 GCA_025934025.1 Terriglobales bacterium | reverse complement strand
TCGCTCCAGCATTTCTTCGGGCGTGGACGCGACCAAAACGAGTTCTCGGTTTTCCGGCCGCAAGAAGCCCTCGTCTACTGCGTGCTCCAGCATGGCCAGCAGCCCGTTCCAATACTGCTCCACGTTGAGCAGCCCGCATGGTTTCTGCTGGATTCCCAACTGAGACCAGGTCACGATCTCGCAGAATTCTTCGAGCGTGCCGTAGCCGCCGGGCAGCGCGATGAAAGCGTCAGCCAAGTCGGCCATGAGCGCTTTGCGCTGGTGCATGGTTTGGACCACGTGCAGCCGGGTCAGGCCGCGATGGCCCACTTCGCGCCGCAACAGCGAATCAGGTATCACGCCGATGACTTCACCACCAGTCGCAAGCGCTGCGTCAGCCAGAGCCCCCATCAATCCGATACAGCCGCCGCCGTAGACCAGTCCGATGCCGCGCTGGGCAAGCAATCGTCCCAGATTTGCGGCCGCATCACGGTAGGCAGGATTCGTGCCACAAGAGGAACCACAGAATACGCAGATTCGTTGGATCATGGTCAAAGTGGGTGACTAACCTCAAGTGAGGACTGCCTTCCGCCCGAGAGGTGGAACGTAGAGGCTGCCCTGAGCGCAGTCGAATGGGCACTCTTCTCTGCGGAAAAAATATAGCAAATTAAAGCGCAGACAAGAGTGTCTGCGCTCCAACGTCGTCAAAAAGCATGAGGCCCATTTCGGGCCTCATTGCAATCTTAAGATGCGGATTGTGCTAGGCGCCTGATTTCACCACCAGTTCGGCGGGCAGCTCCACATCTTTGGTAGGTAACTGCTGGGCCTTGGTGCGCAGGTCTTCAAAGAGGAAGGTGCTGAGATAGCGTTCGCCAAAATCCGGAACAACCACGACGATCAGTTTGCCTGAATTTTCCGGTTTCGCCGCCAGCTTCAGCGCTTGCGCCACTGCCGCTCCGCCGGAAATGCCGATCAGCAGGCCTTCTTCCTTGGCCATGCGCCGCGCGGTCTCGACCGATTCTTCGGTAGTCGCCGTCATCACCTGGTCAATCAGGTCAGTGCGCAAAATCTGAGGAATAAAGCCGGCGCCTAGACCCTGTATCTTCTGCGGGCCGGGCTTGCCGCCGGAGATTACCGGCGAGTCTGCTGGCTCAACCGCCACAGCCTTGAACGAGGGCTTCCGCGGCTTGATGTATTCGCCTACGCCGGTCAGCGTGCCGCCGGTTCCGATGCCGGAAACGAGAAAATCAATTTTGCCGTCAGTATCGTTCCACAGTTCCGGACCTGTAGTCTCCCGATGAATTTTAGGGTTCGATGGATTGGCAAACTGCTGGAGAATGACGGCGTTCGGAATCTCCTGCGCCATCTGGTTGGCCAGCGCTATCGCGCCTTTCACGCCCTTGGGTCCGGGCGTCAGCACTACTTCCGCGCCGAGCGCCAGCAGCACCACCCGCCGCTCCAGGCTCATGGTATCCGGCATGGTCAAGATCAGCCGGTATCCTCTTGCGGCAGCGGCAAAGGCGAGACCGATTCCAGTGTTGCCGCTCGTAGGCTCAATCAGAACGGTCTTGCCGGGCTGGATCTTGCCTGCCTTTTCCGCGTCATCAATCATGCTCACGCCGATGCGGTCTTTCACGCTATGGCAGGGATTGAACCCTTCCAGCTTGGCGGCAACGGTTGCGCCCATCCCGGCAGTGAGTTTGTTCAGGCGTACCAGCGGTGTGCGACCGATGGTCTTTGTGATATCTGCGAATACATTCATCTCTCCACCTTCCTTGTAAGTGCAAAATGAAAGTCAGGCGTCCCGCGAGAGACTTATTAAGATTACGACACGACGGCGCTGGTGGCAAAAAATTGAGCCCAAAGGAAAAATCCTGAGCGAAGCCGAAGGATCATGAGCCCGTCTTGCTGGCTTGTTCGCGACCGAAATTCCGAGAGGCAGCAGAGAACCCCAGCGTTAAAGCCAAGTGGAGAATCTTCAGGAAAATGCTTTAACGCCGGGGACGAGCTTCAGATCTATGATTCGGCCAATAAGCTAGGGTTGAGGTGACGGACTGGGCGAAGGAGTTGGGCTGGCTGCCCCTTCTGCCGGGGTTGCCGCCTCTCCGGCTTTTACGTGATGGTGATGCATGTGGCCGCCGGCAGCGGCGCCCGCTGCTGGACAAGTGTCAGAAATATGATCAATGGAGGTGACTTTGAAATGCCGCTCCATTTCGCCCTTCTTTCCTTCGGACGCCTCGTTCTTCTCCTCTTGGGATGCCTCGTTCTTCTCCGCGCCTTCCTTCTCTCCGATGTCGGCGCCGCTCTTCGCCCAGGAGCCGTGCAAGCGAACTTCGTGACCCACGTGCTTGCTCAGTTCGTCTGAACCTCCGACCTCGATCTCTTTGCTCGAACCTTTGCGCTTAAGCAGATAAGCTCCTTCATCATTGGGGCCGCTTAGACAGCCCGTAATCGTGCCACTTTTTTTGCCTGATTTGGACATCTTGGCGCCTTGATCGCTGCTGTTCTGCGCCTGATCTCCGCCGGAACTGGGAGTCTGTGCTGATACAACGGCAAAGGCCAGCAAGACCACAAGCCCACAAAACATTTTTTTCACGTTTCCCTCCAGAGTTGTGCTGCAAGATTAGACCCAGTAAATAGAAGCGTGCTGAGATGCGCGTGTTGCCGCCGAGCGCGAAGAAGAGATTGAAAGAACAGAACGAAGAACAGCGCGAAGAACAGAGGGCAGCACAGGGCAGGACAGAACAGAGGTAGGCGGCTGAGTGTTCTGGCAAAGGATCAAGTTTCAGCTGGATATTGGAGCTGGCAGTCGTAAAGGGTTTTGTCGTTTCGGGCAGCAGTTTCCTCTGGTCGGATGGGGTTAAGAGCCATATCTAGGGCCAGAATACCAGAATTGGTATATGGATTTTAATAACCATAGCCACCATTCCTTCCGATTAGCGTAGGATCTGATGTCTTGACGCCATAACTCATTGAAAATACGTGGCTTGGAATGGCATTTACCATGCATATAGCTGAAGCGAGATTTCTGTCTCATTTTGGAGAGAAGAAGAATGTTAAATTTGAAGTCCTTGTCTAAGCTGTCCCTGGCGTTGGCGCTGGCAATTCCGGTTGCCTTGGCGACGCTGGGAACGCCAGTGCTGATGGAGGCGCAGGCAATTAGCGGCGATATCCTCGGCGTCGTGATGGACTCCAGCGGGGCGGTTGTTCCCAACGTGCAAGTGGTTGCGACCAACATCGGAACCGGCGTGAAGACCACCACAGTAACCAACGGTAGTGGCGAATACCACTTCATTAACCTTCCTGTCGGGCACTACGGCCTTGCGGTCAACGGAAACGGCATGAGCGGCGGCTACAAAGACGTCGAAGTGCTGCTGAATAAGAGATCCACCGCCAACATTACGGCCGCGGTTGCTGCTGCTTCCACCAGCATTGAAGTCAGCACTGAAGCCCTGACGATTGACACCACCACTCCTCAGATCCAGAACACCTTCGAGAACCAGCAGGTGCAGGATATTCCGACCGCCACCGTGGGATTGGGCGTTCTGAACCTGGCCCTGCTGAACGCCGGTGTTGCTACCAGCGGTGGAATCGGCGCCGGAACCGGACCTTCGGTTTCAGGCCAGCGTCCGCGCAACAACAACTTCACCATTGAAGGCGTGGACAACAACAGCAAATCTGTGACTGGTCCGGTCGTCACGATTCCGAACGACGCTGTCCAGAACTTCACCGTGCTACAGAATCAGTTTAACCCCGAGTACGGGCACTCTTCCGGTGGTCAGTTCAACCAGACCATTGTGAGCGGAACCAACCAGTGGCACGGCCGGGCCTATGAATATTTCCAGAACCGGAACCTGAATGCCATTGATGCTTCCAATGCCCGCACCCAAGCGCCCGGTCCATTTTCGAATCCGGCCTTCGACTCGAATCGTTTCGGTGGCCAAATCGGTGGTCCGATCTGGAAGGACAAAGTCTTCTTCTTTACCAACCAGGAATACAATCCAGTACATCAGGCACTGGGTACGCTCTTCATCTGCGCTCCGACGGCCTTGGGTTATACTCAGCTCAACGCGCTGCCGGGACTCAGTCAGACTAATCTTGGTGTTCTGAAGGCGGCGGAAGGGACAGCGCCAGCCTCTGGTGGTCCCAACTGCACCGCAATCGGTGCCACGACTACCGGCGGCAGTATCGGAGCAGATCTGGGCGAAATTGATTTTGCGCCTTCGATCTTTAACAATACTTACACTTCCACCAACAGCGTGGACGTGAACCTGTCAGAAAAAGACCAGATTCGCGGGCGCTATATTTACCAGAAGAACGATTCCACAGATGCGTCCTCGAACATACCGACTTTCTTCACCACGGTACCCGTTCGCAACCAACTCCTTACCTTGAGCGAATATCACACCTTTGCGCCGACCCTAACCAACGAATTCCGGCTCGGGTTTAATCGCAACACTCAGTTTTTCACTGCGGGGAACTTCACCTTCCCGGGTGTGCCGCAATTCCCGAACCTGAGCTTCGACGATACGCTGAATCAAATCGGGCCCGATCCCAATGCTCCACAGTTCGGGATTCAGAACGTATATCAGGCCACGGACAACGTGGACTGGATCAAGGGCAAGCACAACTTCAAGCTCGGGTTTGAAGCCAGAGATTACATTTCTCCTCAGGGCTTCACGCAGCGCGCCCGCGGCGATTACGAGTACGCCAACACGGAAGAGTTCCTGCAGGATCTCTCGCCTTCAAGCTTCGGCCAGAGATCAACGGGAAACAACACCTATTATGGGAACCAGCTCGCCTATTACGCCTATGGTAATGACGAGTTCCGCCTTACCAAGAACCTGACGCTCAACTTCGGAATTCGTTATGAGTACACCGGTGTTCCGTTCACCGAGCAACTGCAGAGCCTGAACTCGGCAGCCAGCGTACCGGGGCTGATTAACTTTGGGGCGCCGCAAGCCCCCAAGAACAATTGGGCACCGCGCGTTGGATTTGCCTACTCTCCAGGAAGCGCCGCTGACACTACGATTCGGGGCGGTTATGCCATGTCTTATGACGTGCTGTATGACAACCTGGGACTGCTCGCGGTACCCCCACAATTCGGCGGCACCTGCGACGTCCTTCAGAGCGTGAATGGGGCGGGTGGCTGCTCTTGGAATGATAACGCATTCTTGGCCAATGGCGGCCTTCCGCTCGGCCAAGGCGCCGGACTGAAGACTTTCACGGATCTCGCTACTCAGCGGGCTGCGACCGCAAACTTCATTCCTGACAATGTGAAGTATCCCTATTCCGAAACCTGGACCCTCGGCGTTGAGCATGTGTTTGCCAAGAAATACACGGCTGAAGTTCGCTATGTAGGAACCCGCGGCATTCACCTTCCGGTCCAGCAGCAGCTTAACGTTCAGCCGAAGGTTTCTTCTTCGCTGTTCCTGCCGACCTTCCTGACTCCTCCTGATCCGGGTACAGTAGCTGGGCTCACCACGACTCTGGCGCAGATCAATGCGCAGCCCAGAATCATACCTGCGTTCTCGAATGCAGGGTTTGTGAACGGAATCACCTCATTCCAGCCGCTCGGTCAATCCAAGTACGATGGATTGCAGACGCAGTTGACGCGCACCTTCAGCAATGGCCTCCAGTTCCTGGGCGCCTATACCTGGAGCCATGCGTTTGATAACTCGACTGCCGATGTATTCTCCACGGTTCTCACACCGCGGCGTCCCCAGAACTCGCAGGACTTCGCGGCGGATTACTCAACCTCGGCGCTGGATCGGCGTCATCGTTTAAGCCTCTCGGCTATTTACGATATGCCGTTCCTCAAGAACTCATCGAACTGGCTGGCCAAGAACATTCTTGGCAACTGGGAAATTGCTCCGGTATGGCAGCTTCAGTCAGGCGAGCCTTTCACTCCGCAAAGTGGAGTGGATTCCAACCTGAACGGGGACTCCGCTCCGGATCGCACCGTCTTTAATCCGAATGGTATTCCTGGGACCGGAGCTGATGTTATCCCGGTTTGTAAGGTTCCGCTTGGGCCCAACAACTCGTGCTCTGCGGGAAATACGGTCGGGTATCAGATTGATCCGCTGGCGCCAGTGCAGAACCCGCAGTACGTCCAGGCTGGAAAAGGAGCATTGTCAAATATCACTCGCAATACCCTGCTGGCTCCACGCACCAATAACTGGGACCTGACGGTGGTGAAGAGCATCAAGATGACTGAAAAGACGACCTTCCAATTCGCCGCGAATGCCTTCAACGTGTTCAACCACTCCCAGTTCATTCCTGGCAGCCCGAATCAGGTGAACTCAATTGGCTTGACGGGAGTTACCGCTTTTGTACGCGCTAACAACGCCGCGTTCAATGACCCGAGCCAAGCCTTTTCCAACAACGCTCGCACCATGCAGCTTGTTGCGAAGTTCATCTTCTAACCATCAACCTGTAACCCCAGAAGGGGAGCGGCAACGCTCCCCTTCCGCTTTTCTCCTTACACAACTTCTCAAGTTCGCGCCCGACGTCGCGAAGTTGTCAGCTAAACTTTAGCCAGCATGGTGTTCGTTCTCGACAACTACGACTCCTTCACGTACAACCTGGTGCAGTATCTGGGCGAACTGGGCCAGAAGGCCGAAGTTCGCCGTAATGACGAAGTCACGCTGGAGCAGATCGAGCAGCTCGATCCCAGCCACATTCTGATTTCTCCCGGGCCCTGCACGCCGAAAGATGCCGGCATCAGCATCCAACTGATTCGGCATTTCGCCGGCAAGAAGCCCATCCTTGGCGTCTGCCTGGGACATCAAGCCATCGGCGCAGCATTTGGAGGCAACGTGGTTCGTGCAAAGAACGTGATGCATGGCAAGACCAGCCGCATCCAGCATGATGGCCGCACAGTTTTTCGCAACGCCCCGCAGCCGATGACTGCCACGCGCTACCATTCCCTGGTTGTTTCCGAATACCATCTGCCTGGGGAGCTTGAAGTCAGTGCGGAAACACGCGAGCCCGATGGCACTCGGGTCATCATGGGACTGCGCCACAAGCGGTACCCAGTGGAAGGTGTGCAGTTCCATCCCGAGAGCGTTCTCACCGAGTCAGGCCGGCTGCTGCTCAAGAATTTTCTGGAATTGTAGCGCGACGGGAGCTGCCCTTTGGCCTCCCTAACCTTAGCAGCCAGGCGGTCTCTTCAGCGGAATACCTGCTCGTAACCCATGCGGCTATTGCGCTACAATCGTTGCCGTAATCTGGCGATCTGAGACTGGAGGCATCCTATGGCGCAGCCGCAGCCGGAAAAGCGCACCGTGAGACGCTTTGCTTTTGATCTGCCGACCAGCGTGAAGTTCCTCAACGATGCTGAGTGCGAAATGTCCGGTCATACTCGCGACGTAAGCTCGCGCGGAGTATTTATGTATCTGGACGCTGAGCTGGCTGAAGGAACCGGCATCGAGTTCATCATGACCCTGCCTCCAGAAGTTACTTTGGGGAGCCCCGTGCGTGTACGCTGCCGCGGCCGTGTGTTGCGGGTGGAAACCAAAGAACGGGAACAGGGAGCTGCGGTCGCCATTGAAAGCTATGATTTTCTAGCCGAGGAGTAGTTTCTGCCGGTCTTATTCAAGAGCTCGATAAAATCCGCCGCTATCGTTCTTGGTTCGCTGCTCGTTTTGCAACCTGCACATGCCCAAAACAATGTTCCTCTGGGAGAGCTGTTCCCATTAGATACCGGAGCGCAGCAACCCGCGCAACCCGTTGGGTCGGGAATGCCGGTTGTGGCCGGCTCGGAACTCTCCGCCGGCGTTGCTCCGGCGCGCTTCCGCCTAAATCGCGGAGGTCAGGTGCGCATCTGTCCCCGCAGCACCTTGAGTGTGAATTCGGGAGCCTATGGACTCATGCTGGGAACGGGCGCCGGCACGGTGGAACTGGAATACCGGGTTCCTGTCAGGGGATCGGACATTCTGTTGACGCCGGACTTCAGCTTGCAACTTCTGGGCCCGGGAGTGTTTCACTTCGCGCTCGGCGTTGATAAGAAGGGCGACACCTGTTTTAAATCGCTTCCAGGAAATATTTCACAGATCGTGATTTCTGAGTTGCTCGGCACAGGAATTTACAAGACCAAACCAGGCGAGTCGGTTTCCTTTTCCGGCGGCAAGCTCAATGCGCCAACTCGTCTGTCCGGCGACTGCGGGTGTCCACCGGCTACTACACCGACAGTGATCGCTTCTGCGCAGCCTCCTGCGGCTGCAAGCACGCCCACTCCCGAATCGCAGCCTTCCACCGCTCCCGCCAAGCCTGCCCCGACGCCGACCCCAGCCTCTGCTGCAGGCAATACCTCTAATGCCAGCACTCAACCACTCTCAGATCCTGCGGCACCGATGCCGTCGCCACAGCCAGGCCAGATTCAGGTAGAGGTGGAAGCGCCGTTCATTTACAGTGCTCGCGCGGCAGAGGTTAAGCCTTATTCGGTGGCAAAGGTTAGCTTTTCCAGCCTGCCAAATACCGGTTTTCCGCAAGAAATAGCGGATCCCGTCGTTCTTTCACCAAAGCCCGAACCCACAGCAACAGTTCAGCCGCTGGCGGAAGCTAAGCCACAAGAGCCGGTTTCTCCGAAGAAGAAGGGCAAAGGGTTTTTGGGCCGGGTTAAGGGGTTCTTTGGTTCTATTTTCCGCCACTAAGTTGTTGAGAACTGGGTTAAACTTTAGCCCAATGCACTATTAGGGAAACATTTGCCGCGCCACGGCGTCTATACTGTTGAAGAGACATGTCTCCGGTTGACACAACCAAAATAGAAACACCTCCTGAATCGCGTGGCGCCAATACCGGGCCTCAAGACGTGCGAAAGTTCGCTCGGCAGGAAACTTCCGACGCAGGCTTGACCACTATTTTCGGCGGCGGCTACGGCCAGTATCAGGTTCGGCCGCAGAATTTCCTGTTTTCACTGGCCACCCATACGCTTGCCTTGGGCTTTGTGATTTGGCTCTTCCATGTGACGCTCCAGCCCAAGATCATGCCGGAAATTACCTCAAAGCCCATTGAACTGACGGATTATGCGTTCAAGGTTGGTAAAGGTGGACAGAGCGGCGGCGGCGGTGGTGAGGCCAGCAAGCTTAAAGCTTCAAAAGGTACGCCCCCCAAAGCAGCCAAGGAACAATTCACTCCGCCGGTAGTGATCCAGCAGCAGAAGAGCAAATTGATGACAGCGCCCACAGTTGTAGCGGATGCCAGAATCCCCCAGAGCGTGCAGATGGGCGATCCGCTTTCCAAGCTGATGATCGCTTCCAGCGGCACCGGTGTAACTGGAGGGATCGGAAGCGGTGACGGCGGGGGTGTTGGTTCGGGCCATGGCGGCCCCGGTGTCGGTCCGGGCTATTTTAGGGCTGGAGTTGATGGCGTGACTTCTCCGCGCGCGATTTATACTCCTGAGCCCGAGTTTTCCGAAGAAGCGCGAAAAGCCAAGTATCAGGGCGCAGTCATGATAAATGCGGTCATCGGGGCGGATGGCCGGGTACACAGCCCGCGCATCGTGCGTTCCCTGGGAATGGGCTTGGATGAGAAAGCCATGGAGATCGTGAAGGTTTGGAAATTTGACCCTGGAACGAAGGATGGCAAACCAGTCCCCGTGGAAATCAGCCTCGAGGTTGATTTCAATATCTACTGATTTCGCCGAGAAGCGCTACTCTACCGCCTCTTCCAGCAATCCTTGCTCTTTCTTTTCCTGACACGCAATGCAGTAGCGCGTCCAAGGCACAGCTTCCAGGCGCTTGGGATTGATCTCATTCCCACAGCTTACGCATTCTCCAAAACTGCCTTCGCGGATGCGCTGCAGCGCCGTTTCCACCATGTTCAGGAGCTGGCGATCATTATTGCTTTGTGAAAAGAGAAATTCCTTCGTGTAGGAATTGGCAGCGCGGTCGGCAATGTCCTGGGCGGAATCCTGGTCCGCAACTCGGCCGTCCTCTTCGGTGCGGCTCACCGTCTTGCGCAGAGCTTGCTGCCGCTCCTCCAGCCGTTTCTTGAATGTGTCCAGCTTCTTCTTGTCCATGTCTTTCGAGAAATTACTAATCTTAGTCGTCATCAAATGAACCCGTCAATTTTAATGAAAGCGAATGGATTAGATGCCGCAAGTGAACACTTCGTCACAGGTCTCTGCCGCTTCTGAGGATTGCGGGGAAAAGCCCACAAAAGAAAAAAGCGGCCCAAAGAGCCGCTTACAAAGAGGCAAGGGAGGGAGGAAAATCTCAGGGGAGGCGATGCAAGATGACGAGTTCCAAGCTTGCGCCGGGACGCTCGAGTCGGAAAAGTCGAATATCCAGGAAGAGGATTGAAGTCATTTAAGTTTACGGCCTCTTTTGTCGGTTGCCTTAGTTAAAGCAACTCACAAACCAAAATTGCAGTCCAGCTCGGGAAAACGTGCAGCTTAGATACAAGCGGCTGTTTTTCAATGGTTTAGCTTCTAGGTGAGTTGAAATTTGGAACGTAAACTGAGGAAGCCATAGGATCTGAGAATAATTTCTGATGGTATCAAGATACCACTTTCAGGACTCAACATGCCCAGTGTGGGCCTTTCCGTGCTCCTCGAAAGATCTAATTTTGTTCAGCAATGCCTTGTAGCTGATCTTCAAAATCTTCGCTGCCTGGCGGCGATTCCAGCGAGTTTGCGCCAGCACGCGCTCGATGGCTTCGCGTTCGGCCTGCATCGCGGCGCGCCTTCCGATTTCCAGCAGAGACGGCATCTCCAACTCCTGCCCCGTGCCGGTGGCTTGCACTGCTGGAATTGGAGAAACTGGCGGAGTCGGCTCCGGCGCCTGCCCGAACGAATTGGAGGTAACGATCGGTTTGTGGGTCGAAAGCTCACGAATGATCTGGCCTTCATTGCCGACAATGACATAGCGTTTGACGAGGTTTTCCAACTCGCGGATGTTTCCCGGCCAGGCGTACTCCATCATTCTGGAGAGTGCATAGTCGCTGAACATCTGCGAGCGCTTGCCGTAATGCTGACTGTATTTCTCCAGGAAGTATTCCAGGAATACGGGCACTTCTTCACGGCGCTCACGCAGCGGGGGAATGTGAATGCTGATGACGTTGAGGCGATAGAACAAGTCCTCGCGAAACACGCCCTCTTCTACGGCCCGCTCCAATGGCTTGTTGGTCGCAGCCAGGACCCGCACGTCCACTTGAACATCGCGCTTTCCTCCGAGCCGTGAAAACTCATGGTCCTGCAGCACATGCAGCAGTTTGGCCTGCAACGCCGGATGCATCTCGCTGATCTCATCCAGAAAAATTGTGCCGTTATTCGCCTGCTCGAATTTTCCTAGCTTTTGCCGCGTCGCTCCAGTGAACGCGCCCGGCTCATACCCGAACAGTTCGCTTTCCAGCAGCTCATGTGGAATGGCAGCGCAATTGATTTTCACAAAGGGCTTGTCCGCACGCGAGGATTCTGAATACACCATGCGTGCGACGACTTCTTTACCTGTGCCGCTTTCGCCGCGGATCAGCACCGTTGCGGTGGTGTCTGCCACTTGCTCAATCGTGTTTTTAACTTCCATCATCTTCGGGCTGGTTCCGAAGAGCATGGTGAAGTCGCTTTGCCGACGCACATGCTCGCGAAGCTGCGTGACCTCGCTGAACAGTCGCTGGTTTTCCATTACTTTGGAAATGCGGATGTCCAGTTCCTTGGGATCTACCGGCTTGCTCAAGTAGTCATCCGCGCCCATTTTTGAAGCTCGAAAGATGAGCTCAGGGTCTTTGCTGGCGGAAAGCACCATCAGGGATACCGAAGGCTTAATCTGCTTCAGGCGCTCCAGAATCTCGGTCCCAACAGAGCCGGTAAGTGAAATATCCACCAAGACGAGCGCGGGATCAAAACTGCGAAAAAGGCGGATTGCTTCCTGGTCGCTCGAAGCGAGCGAAACCTCAAAATTCCTGCGGGTGAGGTGGGAGGCCAAATATTTGGCCATCACCACGTCTTCGTCAAGGATCAAGACGCGGAATTTATGGTTCATGCTTCAGGGCCCACGCAGCGGTTGCGCAAAAAAGGATCCATTCCTGGCCCGTTTTACGGGACTAGATGTACTCTGATTCCATTTTAGGGTATTTAGATGCCCAATAGGAAGCTAGATTCCACACCTAAATGGGAACTGTGAGGGACAAAAGTACCAGCTCAGTGGGACTTGCAACAATAAGCAAAGTTAAAGCCGTGTTTTTCTTTATATTGTTAGGAGCTGCGTTTTCCAGAAATGAAGTGGTAAGGAGGCCAAGGGCCACTCATCACGACTTCTACGCCCGGGAGATGGCGCGTCGCTGTCTGATATTTGTTCTGGTATTTCTCGACCTTTTTATGCTCGATGAGGTGGGCGATATCAATCAGCATGCCGCCGGAGTCCACTTTGCGGCAGCAGACGTCCTGGTCAAGAGGACCGAAAATCTTGTGGACTTGAACCGAGAGCGCGCGGGCTTTGGTCTGGCGTTCCCGCTGGCGGACGGCCTTCTCTCTTAGCTTCGTCAGATACTCGGTTCCCACCGTGTTGGGGAGTTCAATCTCCTGGAGCGCCTGGCGCAGGGAACCATCTTTTATAAGGAGCTTCAAGTGCATTTCCGCCTTGCCCTTCAACTTCACCACGCTTTGCAGGAATCCCTTGCGATTCAGCCGGACAGCGCGTCGCAGCGCATCGTCGGTATCAAACACTGTGCCAAAACGGAAGGGAAGCACCGTGGTCCGTTTGAAGCACTCGCTGACTACATGAGCGTGCTGCAAAAGGGCCTTCTGTCCCAGATCGCCAGTGGGAATGTACTCACTCACCACAACGGAGAAATCTCCACTGGGATAGGCAAAAGCCTGGGCGTCTGCAATGCCTTTCAAGCCTTCAACGGGAATGGGGCGGCGGGCGCGAATGCCATTTTGAAAAGCCTGCTGCTCAACGATGCAGTATGCGTACCATGCCATGGGGGAGCTTCTCCTGTCCGGAAAAACGTACGGGCCGGTTTGATTGTTGTAGTCGGGCGAAATACTGCGAAGAGCGTACAGCGGAATTGTTTGACCCCATTTCCACTGCGGCGCGGCGGGTTTTCCAGCGCCTCGACTATCCTATGCTGGAGCAGGAACAAAAGCAACAGAGATTGTGCAGACCTGAGAAGAAAAGTCTTATTGCGATGCCGAGCATGATTCCCCCTGTCCATCAGGACAGTTCGGCTGCTGGAAACGGTACATTGTCCAAGAAGACATGTCTCAGCCCAGCAAGCAAGCCGCAGACTCTGGCGACCGCCTCTCAGACTGGCCTTCCGTAAGCTCACGAAACTACCTTGTAAGGCATCTCACAAACTGGCCGTTTTACGCGGCCGTGCATCTCAAAACAAGCTGCTACATGCGATGATGCCTCACGAATCCGCACAGGTCGCCGCGTTCCCCCCGGAGAAGTTAGTGGCGGAAGTGTTTTCTGAGCTCGATGAGAACACCATCCGGCGGCGCTGGCAGCACCTGAACGTAATCTTGCGACTCAGCATGCTTACCGGCTTGCAGATGCAGCTTGAGGCCACTCTCAACCTCTTCTGTGACATGACAGCGGAAATTGCTTCCTTTGACACCGCACTCGTCTATTTCTGGGACGAAGCGAAGGAGCAGATGCAGCTCAGGCTGGAGCGCGGTTTCGACGCGCACACCGGAGCTCCCGAGGAACTCACTGAAGGAAACATGCTCAACCTTTGGGCCGTGCGTTACGGCCGTCCACTGCTGATCAACAAAGGCAGCCAGCCGCAGGCGGACGTTCTGCTGGAGCAGGCGCACGCAGTTTCAGCACTGGTGGTTCCATTGTTTGTGAGCAATCGCGTGATGGGTTCGCTGCAATTATTCTCGTCACGAGAGAACGCTTTCAATCGCGAAGACGCCCAGCTCATCTGGATTCTCTCTCTGGTGGCGGAAAATCTGCTGACTCGGGAATACGCGAACGAAGGCCTCTTGCGCTTTGCTTTTACTGACTATCTCACCGGTCTCAAGACCCGCGGCTATTTCGAGCAGCAGCTTGAGTTGGAGTTCAAACGCTCCGAGCGCCGGCGGCAGAAGTTTGCGCTGCTCATGATTGACATTGACCACTTCAAGCGGTTGAACGATACCTTCGGGCATCATGTGGGAGATCAGATCCTTCGCGATGTGAGTTCCATTCTGATCAAAGACATGCGCGAGGTGGACACGGTGGCGCGCTATGGCGGCGAGGAGTTTGTGATCATTCTGCCGGAAACCACCGAGACGGGCGCTGTT
>JAICYU010000111.1 GCA_025934025.1 Terriglobales bacterium | reverse complement strand
CGGCCACCTCTGCGCCGGACAGGTGCTCGGGGTGCGTATGGCGATGCTCGGGCTCACAAAGCTTGGCCTGGAAGATCCGCAAGGGAAAGACCGCAAGCGCATTGTGACATTCGTTGAAATTGACCGCTGCGCTACTGACGCTGTCATGGTGGTAACCGGCTGCCGTTTAGGAAAAAGGGCCTTGAAATTCCGCGACTGGGGCAAGATGGCCGCCACGTTTGTTGATGTCGAGACCGGCAAGGCGATCCGCATAGCCGCCAAAGAATCCTCAAAGGCCCTGGCCAAAAGCATGCATCCGGAGATTGAAAAGAAAGATCAGCAACAGATGCTGGCCTACCAGGAACTCCCGGATGATGCGTTGTTTTACACCGAATGGGTGCGAGTTCAGCTCGGGCCGGAGGAGTTTCCCGGCTACAAAGGCGAGCGAATCGTCTGTGAGCAGTGCGGCGAAGGCATCAACTTCCAGCGGGAAGTGCGCCAGAACGGCAGGGTGTTGTGCCGGGCCTGCACCGGTGAGCGGTACTACACCCCGATCGGCTAAGGAACCGGCTACCGCGTTCGTGCGTATAAGCTGTTAGCTGCCAGCCTGAAACAATGGTTGAGGAGGCGCGTATGTTTGCGAAATACCTGTTGGTTGCAGCCGCGGGAGTTTCTCTCATTCTTGCCGGATGCACCGTTTCCACGCACAAGGAGAGCGGGCAGAACGGCGAAAACAAGGACGTGGACATTCGCACGCCTCTGGGCTCGATCAGTGTTCACAAAGGCGGTGCCACCGCAAAGGAGGCCGGCCTGTCTCCTTACCCCGGCGCGCAGCTCAAGACCGACAATGAAGATGAAGATAGCAGCGCCAACGTGAACATCTCAAGTTCCCTGTTTGGCGGCCTGAGAGTGGTTGCGGCCAAATATCGCAGTGACGATCCACCCGACAAAATAGTCTCTTTTTACCGCAAGGAACTAGGGCACTACGGCAACGTCGTGGACTGCACCGGCGGTTTCAACATGCATTTTGAAGCCCACCATAAAGATGATCCCGTGAGCTGCAATGACGGTCATGGTTCCGACCACGATTACAAAGAAGAGTTGAAGGTCGGCACCGAGAACAACCAACGGATCATGGCGGTGAAGCCTTCCGGCAAAGGATCAGAGTTTGCGCTGGTCTATGTCCGGGCCCATGACAATAAAGATTCCATGTAGCATTGCGGAGCGCAAGTTATGATCGCCGGCTTTCACCGCTGCGCGATGACGCCTGCGGTTTGCCACAGCGGCAAATCGTGATTTAACTTGAAACTTCATGGAAAAGCAGTGCTACCGCTGCGGAGGTGAGCTCCCGGAGAACGCTGTATTCTGTCCGGCTTGCAAGGCGCCCCAAATCCGCGTGCCGGTGCGGCCTGACCGTGAAGAGGAACAAGAGCAGCCCGGCCTGTCGCGAACGCAAACACCGTTCCAGCAACCACCTCCTGTCGTCACTGTCGCAGTCGGTTCCGAAAAAATTCAATGGAAAGTCTTTCTCACCTCGGCTTGGCCGCTGGCCCTGCTGGCAGGGTTGCTCGCCGGCTTCGTTCCCCTGCTTGGAATCTTGTTGCTGTTACCAATCTCCGTGGTGATCGCCGTCCGACTTTATCGTAAGCGTCACTTCGTTGCTTTGCGTCCCGGGCAAGGAGCGCGTCTGGGATTGGCGATGGGGCTGATCACCTTCTGCGGATTTGCGCCGGTGTTTGTTGCAGTGATCACGCTCAATCAAAGCTTCCACCAGCAGCTTCTGGAAGGTATGTCGCAGGCCGCCGCGCGCAATCCTGATCCGCAGGTGCGCCAGATCATGGACTCGATGCTCAACACGCCTCAGGGCTTCGCAATTCTGGTTGGGTTTTCGCTGATATTCTTCCTGGCAATTATTCTTGCCATCGGCAGCGCGGCTGGCGCAATTGCAGTTCGAGCGCAACGCGGACAATCGCGATAAATTTGGCGACCCAATAGCGCATCAGCTATGATGCCCCATGGCCTATGACAGCCGGAACTCCTACTCGTTTGCCTAACCTGCGCGAAAAAGGGCGGATCATGTCCGCTTCCGAAGTAGAGCGCACGCTCATCCGGCTGGCTCATGAGATTGTGGAAAAGAACAATGGGGTGGAGAACCTCACGCTTGTGGGCATCAAGCGCCGGGGTGTCCCGTTGGCAGAGCGCCTGGCCAAGCTGATCGGGCAGATTGAAAAGCAGCCCATCGCGCTGGGGACTCTCGACATCACTCTCTACCGCGACGACCTTTCCACCGTCGGCGCCAGCCCTGTGATCCGCAAAAGTACGCCGCTGGGAGTGGAGATCGTCGGAAGAAATGTCATCCTGGTAGATGATGTGCTCTATACCGGGCGCACCATACGGGCAGCGATGGATGCTCTCTTCGATCATGGCCGCCCACGGCGCGTGCAGCTTTGCGTGTTGATTGATCGCGGCCACCGTGAGCTGCCGATTGAAGCTGCCTTCGTGGGACGCATGGTCCAGACTACCGATCAGGAAATTATCGAAGTCCGCCTGACGGAAGTTGATGCTGAAGAGCAGGTGATGCTGGTGGAGCGCGCGGCATAAGGCATGGCGCGAACGCGATCCCTTCTCGGCCTGGAGCACCTTACCGCAGACGAGATTACACACTTGCTGAAGCTCGCGCGAACCATGCAATTACGCAAACCGCGTCCTCTGCTTCGAGGCAAGCGCATCGCGCTGTTGTTCTACGAATCCTCAACCCGCACGCGTGTTTCCTTTGAGTTTGCCGCGAAACTCCTGGGCGCGCACACCGCTCTGATCAGCGCTACCGCCTCGAGCATCGAAAAAGGCGAGTCGCTGGTGGACACCGGCAAGACGCTCCAGGCCCTGGGGGCAGATTGCATTGTGGTACGGCATCCGTCTTCGGGCGCGCCCAATGTGCTCGCCCGCAATCTTCACATCCCCATCATCAACGCGGGCGATGGCATGCACGAACATCCAACGCAAGGTCTGCTCGACGCCTTCACCATGCTGCGCCACAAAAAGCCGCTCAAAGGACTGCGAGTGATCATGGTCGGCGATATCCAGCATAGCCGCGTAGTGCGCTCGAATGTGCATTTGCTGGCGAAATTCGGCGCAAGCATCACGCTGTGTGGCCCACTCGAGTTGCTGCCGGAAACCGCGGCATCGCTCTCTCCAGCAATCAAGATCACTCGCCATATTCAGGAAGCCGTGCGCAAAGCCGATGTCGTGATGATGCTGCGCATCCAGAAAGAGCGGCTGGCCGGGCTGAAGCTCGATGTGGGAAAGTACATTGCCGATTATCAGCTCACCGCGGAGCGGCTGAGGCTCGCCAAACCCGGCGCTCTTCTGATGCATCCCGGACCGATGATTCGCGGCATGGAAATCCAGAGCGAATTGGCCGACGGCCATCAGTCCGTCGTGGAAGAGCAGGTGCAGAACGGAGTGTACGTGAGGATGGCGGTGCTGGCAACATGTTTGGGGGCGTTATGAGTGATTTGCCACAGACGAGCACAGATGAACACAGATACGAACACTCGGATTTGACGGAATCGGTAATCGGAGTGTTCTACGAGGTCTATCGCGAGCTGGGTCATGGATTCCTGGAGAACGTCTATGAACAGGGAATGGTTGTTGCCCTGAAAGCCAAGGGCCTTGAGGTCCAGCAACAGGTACCGGTTCCGGTTTGGTTTCGAGGAGTAAAGATTGGGGCATACGAGGCCGATTTGGTTGTCTCAGGAATACTGCTGCTGGAGTTGAAGGTCTGCAGGGCGCTCGATTCCTCGCATGAAGCTCAGTTGCTGAACTACTTGCGCTGCACCGAACTCGAGATCGGACTGCTAATGAACTTTGGCCCGCGGCCGCAAGTACGCCGGTTTGTCTTTCAAAACGACAGGAAAAAAATCAGTGTTCATCTGCGTTCGTCTGTGGCAAAAGGGGTTTCCTAGTGGCCCGGCAAACTCTTTCCATCCGCAATGGTTTCCTCATTGACCCTGCGCAGCGGCTCGAAGGCAAGTACGATTTTCTGCTGAAAGACGGCCGTGTGGCTGAGCTCGCACCAGCAGGAAAGCTGCGTGGCAGGGCCGATGAGACTATCAACGCTCGCGGCATGGTCGTCTGCCCAGGGCTCATTGATATTCACGTCCATCTGCGCGAGCCGGGCCAGCAGCATAAAGAATCCATCGCCACTGGCACGCGCTCAGCAGCCGCTGGAGGCTTTACTTCCGTATGCTGCATGCCCAACACTCTCCCGGTGAATGACACTCCGGAGATCACGCGCTGGATGCTTGATCCCGCTCGCGAAGCCAGCGTGAATGTATTTCCCGTTGGGGCGGCAACAGTCGGCAGCATGGGCAGGACGCTCACCGATTTTGCGGCGCTGAAACGCGCAGGCGCGGTGGCCATCAGCGATGATGGCAAGCCAATTCTCGAAGAGAGCATCATGCGCCAGGCGCTGATGGGCGCTGGCCGTTTGGGAATTCCCGTAATCCAGCATGCCGAAGATACCCGCTGCACCGAAAGCGCGGTGATGAATGCCGGCCCAACAGCGTTTCGGCTGGGGCTGCGCGGCTGGCCGACGGAAGCGGAGAGCGCTGTGGTGGAGCGCGATATCCAACTTGCAGCCGAAACCAAAGGGCACTATCACGTGGCGCATCTCTCCACCGCCGCTGCGCTCAAGGCCGTGCGCAAAGCCAAGCGGGAGCGCCTGCGCGTGACCTGTGAAATCACTCCGCATCATTTCGCCATGACCGACGAAGATGTGGGAGAGTACAACACCAACTGCAAGATGAACCCGCCATTACGCTCCGCCTTCGATCGCGAAACTCTTATTGCAGGCCTGAGCGACGGCTCCATTGACTGCATCGCCACCGATCACGCCCCGCATGCAGCGAACGAGAAGAACCAGGAATTCGACCGCGCTCCCTTCGGCATCACCGGGCTCGAAACTGCGCTGGGGCTGGCCATCTCCATTCTCCACGCGAAGCACAAAATTCCGCTTCGCCGTATTGTGGAGTTGATGTCTGCCAATCCTGCCCGAGTCATGGGCCTGACCGGGCGCGGCACGCTGGCCGTGGGCTCACAGGCCGATGTCACGATCTTCGATCCGGCGAAAAAATGGACGTATCACGCGCAGCAGGCGCTCTCAAAGTCAAAGAACTCGCCCTTTGACGAATGGCAGTTGCAAGGGAAGGTGCTGGCAGCGGTGGTGGGCGGCTCGCTGAAGTTCAGCGCTTGAGGAATAGAGGGAGAGCGACGAGATTGGCATTCATTTGGATCATTCCGGCGATATTACTCATTGGTACTTTCCGGAGTTCGCGAGGCACTCGGGAGCAACTCTTCTGGAAATGGTTCCAGGAGAATGAAGCAAAGTTGTTTAATTTCGAGTCTGACCAGGAGAGGATTTTTCACCAACTTCTGGCTCAATTGCATAAAGTGAACCCGAGCCTCACTTTTGAGTTCGGACCAAAAACGAACGGGAAACGTGAGTTCATCATCAGCGCTGATGGGATCAAGACGGCTTTTCCAAGTGTCGAGGCTCTGTATGCCGCAGCCCCAAATTTGCCAAGATGGCAGTTCATCAAATTTCGCCCCAGACGCGCTCCTTTCGACATCTCCTACGGCGACGTTTTGATTAAAGCGGACTTGGTGCGAGTGAGTCTGGAGGCGGCTGGATCCAAGGCGAACCTAATCATCTATCTGCCAGGCTACTCCGACTCAGAACGACGGAACTATATGGCTGCTGCTTTTCTTTTTCTTGATCAAGCCCTGGGCGAGTACGACGTCGAAACCTATATTGATCAAATCGCTGTTAAAGCAACCGATGAATCGCCGCACTCCAGCTATTCGCTACAGCAGTTGCCGAGTGCATTTGACAGGCTACTCAGAAAACAGTAGCGGTCGCCACATTGTCGTTTCGGTAGGGCTCCCTCGCTGCGCTCGGGATATTAACCGATAATTCCCATCCTCCTCCCCACTTTCTTTAGTACTTCCAGCGCGCGGCTGAGCTGGTCATGGGTGTGCGTCGCCGACATGATTGTGCGCACGCGGGCTTTACCTTCAGGGACCGTAGGAAAAGCAATGCCGGTGCAGAAGACGCCTTCCTTGAACAGCTCGCGGCTGAAGTCCATGGTCAGTTTGCCGTCGCCGATGATGATCGGCGTAATCGGCGTTTCGCTGGCCGGAGTGTTCTTGCCTCCGATGTTGAACCCCAGCAGTCCAAGTTCCTTTTTGAAGAAGCGGGTATTGCCCCAGAGCTTATCTATGAGTTCCGGCTCCTGCTCCAGAACTTCAAAGGCCGCGATGCAGGTGGCCGCCACGGAAGGCGGATGCGAAGTCGAGAACAGGAACGGACGCGCGCGATGATAAAGAAAATCAATCAGGTCCTTCGATCCGCACACATACCCGCCGAGCGCGCCGATGGCTTTCGATAGCGTCCCCACCTGAACGTCCACCCGGCCATGCACGTTGAAATGATCAACGGTGCCGCGGCCGTTGCGTCCCAGCACGCCGGAGGCGTGCGCATCATCCACCATCATGATGGCCCCGTATTTTTCCGCCAGATCGCACAGCGCGGGCAGCGGGCCGATGTCGCCATCCATGGAAAAGACGCCGTCGGTAATGATGAGCTTGTGGCCAGGTTCGTTCTGTACTTCTTTGAGCAGCTCTTCGGCATGCGCGATGTCTTTGTGGCGGAAAACCTTGATCTTGGCGCGGGAGAGGCGTGCGCCGTCAATGATGCTGGCGTGGTTTAATTCGTCCGAGATGATGAAATCTTCTTTGCCCAGAATGGCGGAGACGGTGCCTGCGTTGGCGGTAAATCCCGACTGGAAGACTACGCACGCCTCGACGTTCTTGAAGTGCGCGATCTTCTCTTCCAGCTGCATATGGATCTTCATGGTGCCGGCGACGGTGCGCACCGCGCCCGAGCCCACGCCGTAACGTCGGGTCGCTTCCAGCGCCGCTTCGCGCAGCCGCGGATGCGTGGTGAGGCCCAGATAATTGTTGGAAGCAATGTTGATGACGTGGCGGCCATCAATGGTACACTCCGGTGCCTGCTCGTCCTCCAGCACGCGCAAGTTGAAGTGCGTGCCTTTGGCCTTGAGCTCGTTCATCTGATCAGTCAGGTACGACAATTGCGGGCGGGAAGCGGTGGTGGTGGGCATCGTTAGTCCTCCCAAAATCTTTTGCCGCCGATCTGCGTTCATCAGCGAAAATCTGCGGCTAACTTTTCATCCCATTCGGATACAACAAAATCTTGCTCGACTCGCCTGTCCGCAGCCGGTCCATGCCTTTGCTGAAGTCGGCCATGGACATGCGGTCAGTAATCACCGGATCTAAGTCCAGCTTGCCGGCTTTGAGTAGCGCGTTCATCTGGTACCAGGTTTTATACATCAGCCGGCCATTGATTCCCTGGACGATCGCCCCTTTGAAGATGACTTCACTTGCGAGATCGAGTTCCATTGGCCGCGAAGGAATGCCGAGCAGCGATGCACGGCCGCCCAGCCGCAGGATTTTGAAGCCCAGACGGATCGCTTCCGGGTGGCCGGACATTTCCAGAATCACGTCCACGCCGGTCCCGCCGGTGGCGTTCATCACCTGTTCATAAACGTTGTCCTTGGCTGGATTGAGCACGTGGTCGGCCTTCATCTTCTGCGCCAGCTTGCGACGATGGTCATTAATCTCAAGGGCAAAAACTTCGCTTGCCCCACAGGCCCGCGCGACGGCGATGGAGAAGAGCCCGATCGGCCCGCAGCCGATCACCGCAACGGTCTTCGCTGCGATTTCTCCCGAGAGCACCGTATGAACGGCATTGCCCAGCGGATCGAGCACGCTGGCGTAGTCGGCGGGAATGCCGGGATCAATCTTCCATATATTCGATTCAGGAATCTTCACGTACTCGGCGAACGCGCCGTTGGCGTCCACACCAATGATCTTCACATGCTGGCAGATGTGGGCTTCGCCCGTGCGGCACTGGTAGCATTTGCCGCAAGCCACGTGCATTTCCGCGGAAACAAAATCACCTTCCTTGACCGAAGTCACGTTTTTGCCCACGGCGGCCACATGCCCACAGAACTCGTGGCCGGGGATCAGCGGCGGCTTGATGCGGTTTTGCGCCCACTGGTCCCAGTTGTAGATATGAAGGTCGGTGCCGCAAACCGAGGCCACTTTCACTTTCACCAGAACGTCGTCCGGGCCAATCTCCGGACGTGGCATCTGGCGCACGTCCGCTCCCGGCGCGGCCTCCGGTTTCACTACGGCAAGCATGGTTTCAGACATTCAGTTCCCAGCACGCATCAAGATAAGGAAGGCAAACTATTGATTTTATCAAACGGCATGGAACTAACTTGCGCTAAGTCGCCCTCCGGAGGACAACCGAAAATTGCCCTGCTACGCAGCATGCACGTGAGGCTTGATCTTTTTGATATGTTTGCGAAGAGACTTGCCGGCGTGGGCGAGTTCATAAGAGGATTGCAAATTCATCCAGAACTCAGCCGATGTGGAGAAGAACTTTCCCAGACGGATTGCCATATCCGCGCTAATGCCAGTCTTTCTGAGAACAATATCGCTGACTCTTTGTGGAGTCACTCCGATTGCCTTTGCCAGCGCATACCCCGACATCTGCATCGGCTTGAGAAATTCCTCTTTCAAGATCTCTCCAGGATGCAGTGCCCAGGAGGATGGTCCTCTTCTCTCGTAACTCATTTCCATCTCTCAGTCATGATAGTCGGTGATCTCCACGTCATAGGCGTGGCCGTCTTTCCATGTAAAACACAATCGAAACTGGCCGTTAATCCAGATCGCATATTGGCCGGCACGGTCTTTTTCAAGCCGGTGCAATCGGTTATGGGGAGGCGACTTCAAATCATCAAGCTGGGTGGCTACATCCAGCATGGTCAGCTTGCGTTTTGCAACTGAGCGAAGATTGGCAGGAGGACTCTTCGAACTCTTGCCGGTTTCCCAAAATGCGCGTGTTTCTTTATCCGCGAACGATTTGATCAAGGGACGGAGGCAATCTTAGGTTGAGAACAATATCATGTCAAGCATTATTAATGTGCAGCATGATTACTCTCACACTGGTCAGATAGCTGTTGGATCCAATTCTCTGGCCCGGGGCTGGTAAAATCCTCCATTGCAATTCAACCATGCCACTCAAGCAGATCACGATTATCGGCACGGGGCTGATCGGCGGCTCGATGGGCCTGGCCGTCAGGAACTCCGGTTTCGGCGGAAAGATCGTCGGCTGCGACCGCGATTCCGTGATTTCGCGCGCACGGGCGATGCGGGCTATTGATGTCGGGACGGAAGATCCGGTTGAGGCAATCCAGGGCAGCGATCTGATTGTGCTCGCCACGCCGGTAGGCGCCATCATTGATCTCATCGAGCGCATCGGACCACTGGCTTCGCCGAACGCGCTGATTACCGACGTGGGAAGCACCAAGCGGGAGATCGTGGATCGCGCGCGTTCGGTCTTCGGGAATCAGGTGGCGCAGCGTTTTCTTGGCGGCCATCCCATGGCAGGCAAGGAACACAGCGGCCTGGAGTATGCCGAGTCCCGGCTGTTCCTGAACGCGGTCTGGCTGCTCACGCCCCAGCCCGGACAAGAGTTGGACAAAGGTAAAG
Organism: Terriglobales bacterium; assembly: GCA_025934025.1. Lineage (GTDB taxonomy): Bacteria > Acidobacteriota > Terriglobia > Terriglobales > Acidobacteriaceae > Angelobacter. Next base: position 1,366 of record JAICYU010000111.1, on the reverse strand, counting down.
TCAAAGATTATCGCGATCTGCTGGAGAAGATCGGCGCGCGCGTGATGAAGTTGGATGTGGAGCGGCACGACCGGCTGTGCGCCTGGATCAGCCACCTGCCGCAAATGGTTTCGACAGCGCTCGCCGCGACACTGGTGGAAGAATTTGGCCATGATCCTGACCTGCACGCCATTGGAGGCCGTGCCCTGCGGGAGATGACGCGCATTGCATCCAGTCCCTATTCCATGTGGCGCGACATCGCGTACACCAATTCCGGCAACATCGAGCAAGCGCTGCACAAACTGGAGCAGCAGTTGGCGCACGTGCGCGAGAATCTGCGTTCTCCGGCGCTGCGTGCGGAATTTGAACAAGCCAATCTTTTCGAACTCAAGCCCAGAGAAGTAGCCGCAACGGTGCTCGTGGTTCCGGGCTGGCAGAACTCCGGTCCTCAGCACTGGCAGACGTTATGGGAGCAGCAAAACCCGATTTTTCTGCGCGTGCAGCAGCGCGACTGGGACACGCCGCACCGCGCCTGGTGGCTGGAGCGCATTTCCGAAGAGGTCCGCCAGTCGCCCGCGCCTATTGTCTTTGCGGCACACAGCCTCGGCTGTCTTGCTATCGCACACTGGGCACAGCAGGCCGGCGCGGAACTCAGCAAGATCAAAGGCGCGTTGCTGGTTGCTCCGGCAGATGTTGAGCGCAAGGACAGTCCGGTACAGCTGACGGATTTCCGTCCTCTTCCGCGCACGCTGCTGCCCTTTCCTTCCATCGTGGTGGCCAGCAACAATGATCCCTATCTTGCGGCGGAGCGCGCGCGGGAAATTGCACGAAGCTGGGGCAGCCGCTTTGTGGACATCGGCTCGGCCGGGCACATCAACGGCGACTCCGGCCTGGGCGACTGGCCGGAAGGGAAACGGTTGCTGCGGCATTTGATCGAGGGCGAATGAAGAAAATTCTCTCGTCGCAGATGAACGCAGACAAACGCAGATGAGTGAAGATCGTGGAGCGGCATTCTCCGATTTCCCAAGGAGCGGGGCAAGTTTGCAGCGCTTCATCCTGCTGTTTAGAATCGTTTGTTTATGAATAAGGTCGTTGCCAACGCTGATGAGGCCATTCGCGATATTCAGGACGGCTCCGTTCTCATGGTGGGTGGGTTCGGGCTGTGCGGCATCCCGGAGGAGCTGATCGAAGCGCTGTCCCGCAAAGGCGTGAAGAACCTCACGACGATTTCCAACAACGCCGGCGTTGACGACTACGGACTGGGCAAACTGCTGCAATCGGGACAGATCAAAAAACACATAGGCTCTTACGTGGGCGAGAACAAATTGTTTGAGCAGATGGTACTGAGCGGCAAGCTCGACCTGGAACTGAACCCCCAAGGCACACT
>JAICYU010000086.1 GCA_025934025.1 Terriglobales bacterium | reverse complement strand
GATTGGAACGAGCGCATCACGGTGGAGTGTTACGCCCCAAACGCTGCTTCGCGCATTCTGGATGGCAATGGCCGCATTCAGCAGATCGTAAATAACTACTCGCGCATCAGCTTTAACTTCGGCCCAACGCTGCTTTCCTGGATGGAGGAGAGCGCACCGGAAACTTACCAGGCGATTCAGCAATCGGATCGCGAAAGCCGAAAGCGCTTTTCCGGCCACGGCTCGGCCATGGCCCAGGCTTACAACCACATGATCCTGCCGCTGGCGAATGACCGTGATAAGCGTACCCAGGTGCTCTGGGGAATTCGAGACTTCAGAAAACGCTTCGGGCGCGACCCGGAAGGCATGTGGCTGCCGGAAACCGCCGTGGATATTCCAACGCTCGAGGTTCTCGCCGATGAGGGCATCAGATTCACGGTACTGGCGCCGCGCCAGGCAGCGCGGGTGCGCAAGCTGGGCGGCCGAAGCTGGAAAGACGTGAGCGGCGGCAGGATTGACCCCAGCCGCGCCTATCTCGCCCGGCTGCCTTCGGGAAGGAAGATTAGCCTGTTCTTCTACGATGGCCCCATCTCGCAAGCGGTCGCGTTCGAACATTTACTGAACAGCGGCGAGGAATTTGCCAACCGCCTCAAGAGCGGCTTCTCTGACAAACGGACGTGGCCGCAACTGATGCACATCGCAACCGATGGTGAGACCTACGGCCACCATCACAAGTATGGCGAGATGGCGCTGGCCTACGCGCTCGACCAGATGGAAGGCGAAGGGGGGATCCGGCTCACCAATTATGGTGAGTTTCTGGAAAAGTTTCCGCCGCAACTGGAAGTGCAGATCGCCGAGAACACTTCGTGGAGTTGCTCGCATGGGGTGGAACGCTGGCGCAGCAATTGCGGCTGCAACAGCGGGCGCGAGGGTTGGAACCAGGAGTGGCGCGGGCCCTTGCGTCAGGCGCTCGACTATCTTCGCGATCGTGCGGCGGCAATTTACGAAAACCTCGCAGCCGATTTGCTGGATGATCCCTGGGCAGCGCGCAATGACTATATAGACGTGGTGCTGGACCGCTCGCCCGACAGCCTCTGGATTTTCTTTGAGAAGCATTCTCGCCGCCAGCTTCGCCAGGAAGAGACCGTCACCGCGCTCAAACTGCTGGAGATGCAGCGCCACCTGATGCTCATGTACACAAGTTGCGGCTGGTTCTTCGACGAGATCAGCGGAATCGAGACCGTGCAGGTGCTTCAGTACGCGGGCCGGGTGGTCCAGTTGGCACATGAAGCGGCAGGAGAGGATCTGGAATCTGAATTTCTGAAGCTGCTCTCGAATGCCAGAAGCAACATCGCCGAAGTTGGCGACGGCGCGCGCATTTACGAAATTTGGGTGAAGCCCGCAGTCCTCGATCTCTGCAAAGTGGGCGCGCACTACGCGATCAGTTGGATGTTCGATGGAGACCATCATCCTCCGCAGTTCTCCTATGACATTCAGGCGCGCGACTACAACCATGCCGAGTCGGGCGGCGCCAGGCTTGGGCTAGGGCGGGCCCACGTGGTTTCAAAAATCACGCGCGAAGGCCGTGAGCTTGCCTTTGCGGCCATCCACTTAGGAGATCAGACCCTCCATGCCGGCGTCCGCGATTTTGCCGGCGAAGAGGAATACGTTTCTTTTTCCGCGGAAGCTCTAACCGAGTTCAATAGCGGCGACTTTCCTGAAGTGCTTCGCCTGCTGGACCAATACTTCGGCGGAATGCAGTATTCGCTGAAGTCTCTGTTCAAAGATGAGCAGAAGCGGATCATTGACCTCATCCTGACACAAACCCTCAGCGACGCCGAGGCAAGGTTTCGTTCGGTTTACAAGAAGCATGGGCCGCTGCTGCGCTTCCTTAAGGATATGGACCAGCCGGTTCCGGAAGTGTTGAGCATGACCGCGGCTTTCGTCCTGAACTCGGATCTGAAGAGGACGTTTGCAACCGAGCCGGTTGACCTGGTACGCATATCCATGCTGCTGGAGATGGTAAAGAGCGAAGGCGTGCAGATCGAAGAAGCAGGCGTCGGCTTCGCGGCCCGAAATGCACTCACCCGCATGATGCTTCAGTTGCAACACAAACCCCACGATATCGAGCTGCTGGATCGAGCCAACCTGCTCACGTCCATCGTGGAGATGCTGCCCGTCAAGGTGAGTTACTGGAAAGCCCAAAACATCTATTACTCGCTTCTGCAAAGGCAACTGCCGGGCATCAGCACGGCAAAACGCGAATGGGTAGAACGCTTTCTTAGCCTGGGGGAAAAGCTTCGCGTTGCTGTACCAGCTTTGACGCAGCCACGGCAAGAGCTGCAAGTGGCGAGCTGATAGCCAGGCTGGAGATGAGGAGATTCCATGCGAAACAGAAATAAAGCGATTCTGGGGGGAATTGGCGCAGGAGTACTGGTGGCCGGCACCGCAGCAGGTGTAGGAGCAGTGGTTGCAGGTCGGCGCATTGTTCGGGAGATTCGGGGGCGCCGCAACCACGATCTCCGCGGCCAGGTGGTGCTGATCACTGGCGGCTCGCGCGGTCTTGGGCTTGCCATGGCGGAGGAGTTCGCGCGACACGGTGCAAAGATCATTCTTTGCGCGCGTGATGAGCAGGAACTCCTGCGCGCTCGCCAGCAGGTGGAACTACTCGGCGCGGAGGTGGGAGTCGTTGCCTGTGACGTCAGCAATCCTGATGATGTGGAGCGGCTCATCAACTCAGCACGCCAGCAATTCGGGCAGATTGACGTTCTGGTGAACAATGCCGGCGTGATCTCCGTAGGTCCCTTGCTCTCGCAGCGGCTCGAAGATTTTCAGGAAGCGATGGATGTCATGTTCTGGGGCACGGTTTATCCCACGCTGGCGCTGCTGCCGGAGATGATTGAGCGCCGCCGGGGAAGCATCGTGAATATTACTTCGATCGGCGGCAAGGTCAGCGTTCCGCATTTGCTGCCTTATGGCTGCGCGAAGTTTGCCGCCGTCGGTTTCTCCGAGGGCTTGCACGCAGAAGTCAAGAAGTTCGGCATCAACGTCCTGACGGTTGCGCCTGGACTCATGCGCACCGGCTCGCACCTGAATGCGTTCTTCAAAGGCAAAAACCAGCAGGAGTATGGCTGGTTTGCCCTGAGTGGAACCAATCCGTTGTTTTCAATTTCCGCGCGCAGGGCCGCTCGCCAGATCGTGAATGCCACGCGCCGCCGGCGGGCAGAACTGATCATCAGTTGGCAGGCGGAGTTACTGGCGACGGTGCACGGGATCGCACCTGGGCTGGTTTCTGAAGCCATGGCTTTGGTGAACCGTCTGCTGCCTGAGGCGCCCGGTAAGAGCACGGGCCGGACGCGAGGCAGCGAAAGTCAGTCTGCGATCACGCGATCTCCGCTGACCGCGCTGGGCTGGCGCGCTGCCCGGCGCTACAACCAACTGCAAGAGAGCGCGTAATCAAAAGGAGGATGGGGATGGCGTCACGTCGAGCAGCAGCACAGAAAAAGAGCAAAGTCGTGGAGTTCGGCAGGAGCGGGCAGCAGCGCCGCGAGCCCAAACCTCCGTTCCCCAAACAGCATCAGGCCAAGCCGGGCATTGAAGCCGAGATCGAGCCACGCCCCAAGTATCGTGCGCCGCTGTATATTGGGGCCGACAAGCTGAAGGACAAAGTTGCTCTCATCACTGGCGGGGATTCCGGGATTGGTCGCGCCGTGGCGGTGCTGTACGCGCGCGAAGGAGCCGACATTGCCATAGTGCATCTGCCCGACGAACAGCAGGACGCCGAAGAAACACGCGACGTTGTTGTGGCGGAAGGCGCTCGCTGTCTGCTCATCGCCGGCGATGTCACAGATTCTAAGTTTTGCAGCGACGCGGTACAGCAGACGGTAAACGAACTCGGGCGCCTGGATGTCCTGGTCAACAATGCCGCGTTCCAGCAGCATCAGCCCTCCATTGAGAAATTGAGTGAGGAGCAGTTCGAGAAAACGTTCCGCACCAATATCTTTGGCTACTTCTATATGGCAAAAGCGGCGTTGCGGCACATGAAGCCGGGCAGCGCGATCATCAACACCGGATCCATTACCGGCCTGCAAGGCAGCAAGCAGTTGCTGGACTACTCCGCGACCAAAGGCGCGATTCACGCATTTACAAAATCACTGGCGCAAAACCTGGTGGAGAAAAACATTCGCGTGAACTGCGTTGCTCCAGGCCCGGTGTGGACGCCGCTGAACATCGCCGATCGCAAGCCGGAGCAGGTTGCGGAATTTGGCAAGAAGACTCCGATGGAGCGCCCCGCGCAACCGGAAGAGATTGCTCCGGCTTACGTGTTCTTCGCCTCAACAGCCGACTCCAGCTACATCACCGGTGAAGTGCTGACATTGTTGGGAGGAGAAACCACAGCCGCGTGACCCACTCTGTGTCACAGGATTGATCCAACTTAAATCAGTTTCTCGGCCTTGCAGGCGTTTGCTGCACATATTCGCTTTGTATCTTCAATATTTCCTGATCGCCTGCGAACATCGCTTGAACACTCTCTGGGAAGTGCCAGCGAAATGGAAGGGCTGTGGCAAACTAGAGGGAACGTCCGCTTATGCCAGTGGTTCTCAAAATTGACCGTCAGCGCAAAGTCGTCTATTCAGCGTTTTATGGCAAGACGACAGACCGGGAAGTTGCTGACCATCGTGCCGCCATTGCTGGTGATCCAGATTTCAATCCCGCATTCAGCGAGATCGTAGATTTCACCGGCGTCACAGAAGCAGCGCTATCTGAGGCATCTCTAACTGCAATGGCCAAGAATCCTAGCCTGTTCGAGGATTCAGCCGTGCATATCATCGTTGCTCCCGCCGATCTGATGTTCAATTTGGCCAGCAAATACAAAGCTTTCACACGCCTTTCGCGACCGAACCTCTTTGTAGTGCGCACGCGAGCAGAAGCCTATCAGTTATTGCCCGGTAGCGAGGGGAGCAGCGAAAACGGCGAGTAATCTTGACTGCCTGTCAGCGCCGCTTCGGACGAAGGGCTAGAATCCCGTCATGCGCCTGGACCACATCGCCCATCCATGCCGCGACCCACATGAAACTCATCGCTTTTATCACGACGTGCTCGGGCTCAAGCTTGTGCAGGCCTACGGCAGCCAGGAACTGATGCTGGTTTATGAACTGTCCGCAGGCGGCAGTTTGGCTTTTACGTCTTCGGATAGCGCGGCCTCGGCCGCTGACCAAGCCTCCTGGGAGCGCCACCATGTGGGCCTGACCGTCGCCACGCAAGAAGAGTTCAACTCCTGGTTGGAACGCCTGAAGAAGCATGGCATCCGGCACCGGTTGGTCGAGGATGAACGCATCTACTTTTCCGATCCGAATGGTCTTGTGCTGGAAATTGAGGTAGCGTCGCCGGCCGCTTCCAATCCGGCCGCTGCAGAAGTTCTTGCTCGCTGGCGCAAATAATCAGCGATCTTGAAGAGCCATTCGACTGAAAACGCTTGAATCCGCAGGGGCGTACCGCTCGTACTCTTACTGCCGACCAGATTACCGCAGGAATTTCGCCTGTTAAGAAAACTGTAACCAGACTACAATGTAGTGAGTCAAACCTCTGTAAGAAGGCTGAATGTCGTCACTTCCATTGCCCATAGCCGCCTTTGTCGCGGGACTGGTTTCGTTCCTGTCGCCCTGCGTGCTGCCACTGGTACCAGGCTATGTCTCGCTGATTTCCGGCGCAAGCATTGAAGAGCTGCAGTCAAAAGACCGCAAGTTGCTGAATACAGTGCTGTTGCACTCGATCATGTTCATTCTGGGGTTCACCGTAGTCTTCGTGAGCCTGGGCGCAACGGCCACCAGCGTCGGCCACTTGATGCGAATCTACAAACGTCAGCTTACCTGGATTGCCGGGGCGCTGATCATCATCTTTGGTCTGCATCTGATCGGCGTTTTTAAGATCAAAGCGCTGTACGCGGACAAGCGGCTGCATTCGGTGCAAGGCGGCAAGTCCCCGCTGGGCGCTTTTCTCGTGGGATTCGCCTTCGCTTTCGGCTGGACGCCCTGTATCGGCCCGATCCTCAGCGGTATTCTGGCCATCGCGGCCAGCGAGGACACGGTTAGCAAAGGCATTCTGCTCTTGTGGATTTATTCTCTCGGTTTGGCCGTCCCGTTCTTGCTGACTTCCATGGGCATTGACCGCTTTCTGGTTTTTTACGGCAAGTTCCGCCGTCACCTGCACGCGGTGGAAGTATTCAGCGGAGTGCTTCTTGTTGCTCTTGGGCTGCTCATCATGACCCGGCACTTTACCGTGCTCTCAAGTTATCTTGGATTTTTGAACCGATTCACCTGGTGAGGCGCTTGTGAAACGCAGTGTTCTTTTTATTGTCCTGATTGTTGTGGCAATCACGCTGCTGCTGTTCAGCGGCAAATATTTCTCCAAAGGCGGCAAAGCCGCCAACGTCGCCAGCGCCGCCTTCCAAGGCGCCAGCGATGCTCCGGCAAAGGGCGCTCTGGCTCCCGATTTCACGCTCAAGACGCTCGACGGCAAGGACGTCCAGCTCTCTTCCCTTCGCGGCAAGGCTGTCCTGCTGAACTTCTGGGCCACCTGGTGCGAGCCCTGCAAGATCGAGATGCCCTGGCTGGTGGACCTGCAAAAGAAATATCGTATGCAGGGGTTGGAAATTGTCGGGGTCGCGATGGATGATTCCGGCGAGAAGACGATCGCCGATTTCGCCCACAAGATGCAGGTGAACTACACCGTGCTGGTGGGATCGGAAAAAGTAGCGCAGATGTATGGCGGCCTCGACGGTCTGCCGACCTCGTTCTTCCTTGGCCGCGACGGGAAAGTCGTGGATACGGCGCTTGGGCTGGTGAGCGAATCCACGATTGAAGATGCCATCAAGAAATCACTGGCGACTTCTGGCGCGACTAACACGGCGGCAGCACGATGAGAAGATTTCTACGGCTGCTCGCTTTCATTTTTGCGAGTACGCCGGCGCTCCTGTTGGCGCAGAGTTCCTCGGCGATTGAACGAGTTATCGCTGGCCCGGTGAGTACTGTGATGGTACACAAGGGAAGTTCCACGCCGGTTCAGTTCATATTCCATGTGAAGCCGGGCTATCACATCAATTCAAACAAGCCGTCTACACCGGAGCTGATCCCTACCGTCCTGAGTTTTTCCCTGCCGGAAGATCTGGTGATTGGTCGAATGAAATATCCGGCGGGCGCTCTCATCAGCTTTCCTTTCGATCCGTCGCAGAAACTGAGTGTTTATTCGGGCGATTTCACCGTGAAGGGCCTCCTCATTGCCCAACCCAAAGCTAATCCGGGGCCGTTTACGATCCATGCCGAGCTCAGATATCAGGCGTGCGACAACAATGCCTGCTATCCTCCCAAGAAACTGCCGCTGGCATTCAATGTAAACATCAGGAGCGGCGGCCATAGCGCGCCTAAAGCGCGGCCCAATAGAACCAGCCCGCACATACATGGGAATTAGCCGTTAGAGCTGTTAGTACTTAGCCTTCAACCGGCCTTACGGCTCGACTAAGCGAATACCTAACGCGTTTCCTTCGCAGTCCAATTAGTGCTAAATGCCAAATACTAACTGCTAACCACTGATCTTCATCCCCCATACCTGCTCTACTTCCTTCAGCTTTCTAATTTCTTCCAGCACCGGTTCCGGCGCGGGTGTGTCCACCTGAACAACGGCAATGGCGCGGTCGCCGCTGCGGCCCAGCGAGAGATTGGCGATGTTCACGCCATTTTTCCCTAGAATGCCGCCGATATTTCCCACCACGCCGGGGACGTCGCGGTTGCGAATGTAGATCAGATCGCCCTCAAGCGGCACCTCGATATCAATATCATCCACTCCGAGCAGGCGAAGCGAGTTTCCGCGCAACACGCCGCCGCGCACGGTGCGTTCATCGGCTGAAGTCTTGAGCGTAATGGCAAGCAGGTCTCCGGAGGTCTTCTCCGTTGGGCCCTCGTGCACCCTGATCCCGCGCTCCTGCGCGATTGCAGCCGCGTTCACCACGTTGGCGCGCTCGGCGATGCGCTGATTGAGCACGCCCTGAATAGCAGCGTTGCGCAGCAGCTCTGTCTTCCAGCCCGCAATCCGCCCGCCGTAGCGAATGGCAATCTCCTGGATCGAACCCTGGCGTGAAACAATATTGGCCAGGAATGCTCCCACGCGCTCCGCCAGCGCGATGTAAGGCCGCATCTGCTCGTACTGCTCATCGTCAAGCGACGGCATATTGACCGCATTCTGAATCACGCCGCGCTTCAGGTACTCGCGCACCTGGTTTGCTATCTGCACTCCCACCGCATCCTGCGCTTCACTGGTCGAGCCTGCGATGTGCGGAGTAGCAATCACGTTTTCGAACGCAACCAGAGGAGAATCCTTAGGCGGCTCGTGGGCGAAAACATCCAGAGCTGCGCCCGCAACCTGCCGGTTTTGAAGTGCCGTCGCCAGAGCAGCTTCGTCCAACAGTTCTCCGCGCGCGCAGTTCACAATGCGCACTCCCTTTTTCATCTTGTTGAGTGACTGCTCGTTGATCATGCCTGTGGTCTGTGGCGTCAGGCCAACATGAAGCGTGAGGTAATCGGCGCGGGCAAAGACCTGGTCAAGGTCCGCTAGTTCCACTTCGAGATCGTGCGCCACGGAAGCCGCAACAAACGGATCATGGGCGACGATCTTCATGTCGAAGGCTTTGGCGCGCCGCGCGACTTCAAACCCAACCCGTCCGAGCCCGACGATCCCCAGCGTCTTGCCTCGCAACTCCGTTCCCTGAAGCGATTTTTTCTCCCACTTTCCGGCGTGTGTGGTTGCATCAGCGCGAGGGATGAATCGCGCCAACGCCAGCATCAGCCCCAGAGTATGCTCGGCAACGGCGATAGCATTTGCGCCGGGCGTGTTCATTACGGCGATGCCGGCCTTGGTTGCCGAATCAAGATCAATGTTGTCCACGCCCACACCGGCGCGGCCGATCACGCGCAGCTTGCGGGCATGGCGCAGCACGTCGGCATTCACCTGGACGGCCGAGCGCACGATCAGAGCATCCGCATCTTCAATTGCCCCGATAAGATTGCCGTTGAGCTGCTCTGCGGTGATCACGCTCCACTCCGGTTCATTCTTGAGAACTTGAAGGGCGTTGGCGGCGATCTTTTCTGCGACTACGATCTTCATTGATAAATCTTACGCTTTTGGCCTGCGGGCTGAGATATGGGCAGGCTCCTCGCCTTTTTCGGAGCACATTGAGCGGAGCTATCGTGGAAGCCGTATTGAATCAGAACTGCCCGGTTGCGAGAATAACGCGCAAGTTTTTTGAGGTGTGAATTGTCTTTGTGTATCTGTGGGAAAAGACTCTCAGCGGCACTCGACCTTACGGCAATTTCACCGTGATCCCAAGTTCATCATTTGCTTTGGTCGTCGCATCTCGATTCAAATCCCCGAGTTGGATTTTCTTGAGCGTGCTTCCGGAAAAATCGTAGAGCGTTTGGCCAACAATAGCGAAGTTCTTTGTCTCAATCTTACTTCCATCTTTGAAGATGAAGACGGTGGCCGGAGAATTGTCCTCTTTTGCCGGCTCAGGAGATTTAGCTGCTTCTTCTTGCACTTGTCGACTGGGCTTTGCGCGCTCGCGCGAATCCAGATAGTGCTCTCCGTAACGCGTATCACCGCGCTCCTGCTTCAGAGCGTCACGTGCGCCTTGTAGGTAGGCAAGGCGCAACTCATCTTCGCTGCCGGCGGCATCACTTTGCGCAGGCGCTTCGGCAGCGGTATCAACGGGTTGCTGAACGTTGGGGTCAGCCGGTTGGTAAGGATCATAGTTGGAATAAATCGGATAGAAAATCGGGATGGGCACGAATACGGGCTTGTGGACTCGCGGATTGCCAAAGCGATGTCCCGGACCGTGGAACCTGAAATTTCTGGGCGGAGGATTCACGCCAAACGGCAGCGGTGTTGGGGAGAGCACGCTGGCCGGCGCGCCATGTTGGACACCATCCGGCGTGGGTGACAACACGCTGGCTGGAGCGCCGTGCTGGACTCCGTCCGGAGTCGGTGACAAGACCGAAGCAGGAGCGCCGTGCGTCACAATCGTCTGCGCCTGCGCGGCCAGCGCAAGCCCGAGAACCGCTGAAAATGCTGCCAATCGCAACATAAACACCTGCCCAGTACCACTTGCCTCACTAGTATGATGCTCCCTGGCAGCGGCCGGACTCAAGCAGGAATTCTGATCCAGCGGCCCAGGGCCAATATTCCAAGAACGGCCCGCAACAGAAAACCTGCAATCATAATCCGCGCGATGCCGCGGCCGTAGCCGGTTTCCAGCAGATCGGCGTAAGTTCCGCCAACAAATACAAACACGTAGCTCAGTCCTAAAGTTGCGTCCCAAAGATAAATCCCGGGCACCATGCTGAACAGAAACACCGTGGCAAAGGCCATCAGGAGCGGAGCTGAATTGCCGAAATAGCGTGTGCGGTCCCAGCTTCCATAGGTGGTGAGCGCGATGATGAAGAACAGGACGAAAAGGTAACTGTTCGCGGCCAGATAACCGTCGGCAAACACGAAGTTGAGCGTCTGGAGAAGCTTGATGGAGATTTTCGGGCTGAGCAGCGAAGGAGATGCCGCGCCGTATCCGTGCGCCAGAAGAATGAAGAACCCGCACACTCCCAGCCCGATAAGACTTGCTGCAATCATCACGAGAAACGCAGTCTTTCTTCGTCCCGGCGTCAGGTAGAGCATGAACGCGAAGGCGAGCAAAACCAGCGTGAAACACCACAGCGCAGTGGCAAGCGCGAAACCGATGGAAAGCCCCAGCAGCACGGTTCGAGGAAGCCATTTCTGCCAAGGCGCGTATAGAGTGTGGGCCACGCCGACGGCCGTGTACATCAGCCCAAAGCTGCTCCAGGCCAGGAGCACCTCTGGGCCCACATTGGCCGCAATCATGGCCATTGCGGGCGAAGTACAGTAAAGCGCCAAGGCGACAAACCCGCCGTGGTTTTCAAACAGCCGCCGCGCTACCCACCACAAAGCAGCGCCCAGCCAGACGCCGAAAAAAAGAAATGGCAATCTGGCCATCCATGGCTGAGGAACGATCGCGGCTTTGCTTACATCTTGTCCTGCAAGAATTCGTGCGATCCGGAACGGAGCCGCTGCCAAAACCGCAGTGAGCGGCGAGGTAACCCTGTACTCTTGTCCAGGTTTCAGCGGCAGGCCGGATTCGACATATTGGAATTCGAGCGACGAGAGTTTGCGGCTGTAGCTGACCCAGAATGCCTGCGCCAGAAAAGCGAGCAGCATGAGTCCCGCGGCCAGTTGCGGTCTTCCGACGTGGAACTCTTTGATGGCCTGCCACATGAACTGTCATTTGTATCATGTGCTCTTGTGAAAACCTGGAACTGCAGCGCGCATCCATCTTGGATATTGACTGCTACACGGAAATGCAGCAGCATGTTTCGGAGGTGCGTTTCTCATCTCTTTGTTCTGGAAAAATGGAGAGCCATCTATGTCACCAGAAAACCCACTAAGCCGAGAATTGGCCTTCTACGAAATTCACAAATCGGAATGGCTGGAGAACCACGAGAACCAGTTTGTGGTTGTTTCTGGAAATCAAGTCGCTGGATTTTTTAAAGATTATGAAAGCGCATGGGATTCTGGAACAAAGAGGTTCGGGCTGCAGGCAGATTTCCTGATTAAACAGATCTGTTTGAACGAACCGGTTTATTTTTTGTACTGATTCAATGCCGGATCGGAGGAATTTGCGAATTGATTGTTACCACCAACGCAGAGGATTTGCTGCGCTTTGGCCCGATCATCAAGGTGGTGATTGGCAATCCTTCCGATGTTTCCAAGAGTTCGACTGTCAACGCCTTGATTGACACGGGCGCAGCCATTACAGCCATCAATCCGCGGCTTGCTCAAAGCTGCGGGCTCATCCAAAGAAGTCGGAAGAGAATTCACGTACCCGGAGATGTCGGACGGACAGATGCGAAGGAATATCCTGAATTCTCCGCATCCCTCCACTTTGCAGAAGCGGATCTCGCGGGATTCAGGGTTCTGGGAATTGTTGCGTGCCCGATCTTCGAGAGCAGATTTTCGTGCCTCCTGGGAAGAGACATTCTGAAGTTCTGGGAACTCACCTATAGCGGACCTTCGGGGCAGTTCAGCATCTCCGACTCTCGAAATCCCACCGCCGAGTATCTTTGATACCGGAACTTCCCAGAGCCATTAGGTTCGTCCCGACGGTTACAATCTTGAGTTGTTCGGTAAGGAACTCAATGACACAAGTCAACGCAATCTTCTACAACGAGCGCGGCCTGCGGGCAGGGTGGCGGCTGCTGATTTTCTGCGTCATCATTGCGGTAATTGCCGGCGGGGCGCAGTTGCTGGTCAAGCGACTGGGGCTGGCGCCTGGGCCCGGAAACAAGCCGCCGGCAGGATACGCTTTCCCCATTTTTCTGGGCCTGGGCGAATGCGTCCCATTTTTGATTCTGCTCTTCATCTGCTGGATCATGAGCAAGATCGAGCGCCGCCCTCTAGGTGAGTATGGACTGCCGTTGCGGAGACCCGCGTTCTCCCGCTTCTGGACCGGCTACCTGTTTTGGGGATTCCTACCCTTGTCAATTCTGCTGCTGGTGATGCGGGCGCTGCACGTCTTCTATTTCGGCGGTTTTAGTCTGCATGGCGGTCCCATTTTGTTATGGGGTCTGGCTTGGGGATTCACTTTTCTTGCTGTCGGCTTCTTCGAGGAGTTCTTCTTTCGCGGCTATGTTCTGTTCACGCTGGGAGACGGCATTGGCTTCTGGCCGGCCGCGATCATTCTTTCCATGGGCTTCGCTTACGCGCATATGGGCAACGGTGGAGAAACCAAAGTAGGAGTCGTTGCCACTGCTCTCTTTGCTCTGTTCGCATCGGCTACGTTGCGCCGTACCGGTTCCCTGTGGTTCGCAGTGGGAGCGCACGCCGGCTGGGATTGGGGACAATCCTTCTTCTATGGCGTGAACGATAGCGGATTCCAGAGCCCTGGCCACCTGCTCAACCCGCATGTGCCTCAAGGCGCGCCTAACTGGCTTACTGGCGGCACTGTTGGCCCTGAGGGGAGCGTTCTCACGCTCATTCTCTGGGGGCTAATGACGATTGGGTTTCTGGTCCTATACCGCAGACGAAACGGTCCAGAACTGGTGCTGAGCGCAAGAGAGCCCGTCCGCAATCCGCTTGCGGGATAACACTATTGCTTTTTGGCCACGCTTTGATCTTCCAGACTCTTAGCCTGGGCCTGCAACTCTTCCGCCTGGGGTGAGTTGGGAACGATTGCCAGATATTCGTGAATCAATTGCGCTGCTCCTGCGTAATCCTGCCGGTGCAGCAGAACGTTCGCCAATAACAGATTTGCTTCCGGATGCCGATGTTCCCTGTCCATCGTCTTGAATT
>JAICYU010000030.1 GCA_025934025.1 Terriglobales bacterium | reverse complement strand
GGGATATTCACCTCAAATAGCGTCCGCCAGAATCCTGCACCGTCAATCGCCGCGGCTTCGGGAATCTCACGTGGGATTGCCGTGAGCCCTGCCAGCATGATGACCGTCGAAAACGGCAGCAAACGCCAGCTATGCACCAGGATGACAGAGGCCATTGCCAGATGCGGCTCTCCCAGCCACATGGGAGCGCTGTAAGGCTTGTAGAGGTGGACAGCCACCAGCACCCAGTTGATGACGCTATAGAGAGAGTCAAGAATCCATTTCCACCCGATGGCGCCCAACGAGATCGGCGCAACCCATGGCAACAGAATCAGAAAACGAAAAATTCCTCGCCCGCGAAACTTCTTCTCCAGGGCGATCGCAAGGATCGTTGACCCCACGATCACAACTACCTGGGAGAAAAAAGTAAAGATGAAGGAATTAATGAGAGATGTTCGGAAGCTGGGGCTCTGGATGATGCTGCGGAAATTCTCTAGTCCCACAAAATGCATTTCGGTGCTGCCGATGCGTACGTCGGTGAATGCATAAATCACCGCCAGAACAAACGGAGCAGCCAAAACCGCCAGCAGGTACAAGACCGCCGGAGCAAACATGGCTGCGCCCAGCAGAGGACTCTGCGCCGCCCCAACGGATTTCACTTTCATCCATTTCGACTGCTGCCCTGCTTCCTCGGCTCCTGGCAAAACGGATGGCGCTTTTTCCGCCTCAGCCTGAGCATTTTCAACCGGCTCTATTGCCATGCCAAGGCCCTCGCCTCAACCTTCTTTTCCGAAGTGCGGTCAAAAAATTTCAAACGGCGTTCGGCCACGGCAAAATCGTAGGTCTTGCCGATTTCAAATTCATGTCCAAAGAGCAATCGGGAAACTGCCTTCTTTCCATCAAAGCGGCCACCGGTCAGCACACCGGAAAGAATCCATTCAGAACCCAGATACTCGACATTCTCTACGCGGAATTTCAATGGAACTTTGGTGCTGTCGGCAATGGCTTCACCGGGACGAAAGTGTTCCGGCCGGAAGCCGACGATCACATCTGTGTCCTCGATCAGGTTCATCGGCGGCGAGCCGAGAAACGTGGCGACAAACGTATCGGCTGGATCGTCGTACACCACAGTCGGTGTGCCGACCTGCCGGACATAGCCCTTATGAAGGACCACAATGCGATCGCCCATCGCCATAGCCTCAATCTGGTCGTGCGTCACGTAGATCGTGGTCGTCCCGATTCTCCGGTGGAAGCGCTCCAGTTCTTCGCGCGCGCTGGCGCGAAGCTTGGCATCGAGGTTGGAAAGCGGCTCGTCGAGAAGAAAGACCGAAGGCTCGCGCACGATCGCGCGGGCCAGGGCCACGCGCTGGCGCTCACCGCCGGAAAGCTCTCGCGGCTTGCGTTGTAAGAGATGATTAATGCCCAGCAGAGAGGCCGCCCACTCCACTTTCCCCTTGTGCAGCTCTTTCTTGACCTTCTGTGCCTTGAGCGGAAAAGCGATGTTCTTGTAGACGCTGAGATGGGGATACAGAGCATAGCTCTGGAAGACCATCGCAATACGGCGTTCGCGCGGTGAAAGATCATTCACCACGCGCCCGCCTATCAGGATTTCGCCGGCCGTGGGTGTTTCCAGGCCGGCGATCATGCGCAGGAGAGTGGTCTTCCCCGAACCCGAGGGTCCGAGAAAGACCAGAAACTCGCCCTCGCGAGTCTCCAGGTTTACGTTGTTAACTGCTCCGAGCTCTCCTTGTTTAAATACCTTGGTGACGTTCTTCGTTTGAACGACTGCCATCCATCCCCCGTGTTATTTCCACCTGGCGAAGATACGCCTGTACTCCTGCTCAGCAGCTTTGGCTGCGTTCTCCGGAGTTTCATCCCCGCGCGCCACCTTGGCGAACATGGTCGGAATGATCCATGCCCGGAATGATTCGTCTATTGCAGCACTCGCATAGCCGGGATAGCCGACGTTGGTTGCCCAATCCAGTACATCGCCAAGGACCGCGTACTTGTTCGGCGGAGTCGCCCGGGAATCATTGGCGATCTCCTTCTGCAAATCAGGCACGGTACTGGGGAAGCACGGGAAGTTGTAGAACTGCCCTGCCGTGAATCCCTCATGGAATGCGTCAATGTAATCAATCAGGAACTGTTGCGCCCCTTCTTTGTTTTCGGCAAAGTTCCAGACCACGTAGCAATCCATCACGTGCTCGGCGGCAATGCGACGCACCGGCCCTTTAGGCGCGCGACAGACCATGATGTGACTGTCCGTGGGCATGTGCTCCCGCTCCGTCTGGCGCGTGACAGAAATTGCGTTCGCGATGTAAGACGTCTTGCCCGAAACCATGGCTCTGTTGTTCGAAGATGGGTCCCAGGTAAAGACCTCCGGCGTTTCTGTCTCCTGATACAGCGCTTTGCAATACTTCAACGCGTCAATCGTTTGCTTGGAATTGATAGTCACGTTGCCGTGCTCATCCTGCTCCGCACCGCCAAACGACCACAGCATCGCCCGCAACGCCATGCTGGAATCCAGCTCTTGCGAGAGCCCAATCCCTACCGGATGTCCTGATTTGTCTTTGATCTTCTTTCCGCCGTTGCGAAGATCGTCGTAAGTGTCAGGACCATTCGGGAAACCGGCTTCAGCCCACCATTCTTTGTAATAGTTGCCCGGATCAGGAACGTAGGAATCGGAAAAAGCAAAATACTTCTTCGACTTCGGGTTGAATGTGGACTTGTGCGCCAGATCAATCTTCTTGCCGTGCTTCTTCTCCACTTCCTGGTACACGTGCGTCATGTCCAGCACTTGCGGCTCGAATGCGGCCGGCGGAGAAAGGAACATAAACAGATCGTGGCCTTTCTTGGCCGAGACTTCCGATGCCGCGCGCGCCGGCAGCTCATTCAGGTTGATATGGTCCACGGTCACATTCGTGCCGTGTTTCTCTCCCCACTGTTTGCAGAACGTGTTATCAAACCATTGGTCGTAAGCGGGAACAAAATGGCTCCATTGCGCAATTTTCAACGTCTTCTGCTGCGCTGCCGCCCGCTCCGGAAACAGAAACGCCGGCCCTAAACTTCCGGCGCCAATGCCGCCCACTCCGGCGATCTTCAGAAAATCACGCCGGGATACACCTGTGCCCTTCTTTTCTTTATCTTTCATGAACTCCTCCTCAGTTCAGCGTGTACAACCGACTTCCTTCTGCTAGACGATTAACGCTCTTCTCCGAACCTCTTGAGGTCTTCGGGGCCTTCTTTCACAACGGCCTTCTTGCTTCCCTGCACCATCACGCGGATCTGCTCCACCACATCAGGATTTGCCAGCGTGGTCACATCACCGGTATCGAGGTGGTTGGAAATTGCCGCCAGGACACGCCGCATAATCTTACCGGAACGTGTCTTTGGCATGTCAGGAACCACATGCACCTTTCTTGGCCGCGCAATTTTACCAATCTGAGTCTCAATGGCCTCTGTAACTTTCTTTTCCACGCCTGCGGTTTGTGGAACTCCGGGCTTTAAGGATACATAGACATCAGGCACTCGTCCTTTGACTTCGTCCGCTACGGGGACCACCGCTGCTTCAGCAACTTCATTGCACGTGAGGCATGCAGACTCGAGCTCTTTCGTGCCAAGCCGGTGTCCGGCAACATTGATCACGTCGTCCACGCGGCCTAGAATGCGGAAATATCCATCCGGCGCCTGCACAGCGCCATCGCCGGCGAAGTATGGCCAGTCCCGCCAGTCCTTGCTGTTTTTGTTGCGGTTATATTTCTGGTAGTACTGGCGGACGAAGCGATCCCGATCGCCCCAGATGGTTTGGAAAATTCCCGGCCATGGATTGCGAATGCAGATGTTCCCTGCTTTGCCGGAACCAGGCTTCACCTCTTTGCCTTCCTCGTCGTAAATGGCCGGGTAAATTCCCGGCACCGGCGGCCCGGCGCTGCCCGGCTTCATGGGATCAATCGCAGGTTTGGTGCTGCAAAGGAAGCCACCGGTTTCTGTCTGCCACCAGGTGTCAACGATCACGGCCTCGCCCTTGCCAACGACTTCGTAATACCATTTCCAGACTTCCGGCTCGATGGGCTCGCCAACGGTGGTCATGTGTTTGAAGTGGTAATCGTATTTGGCAGGTTCGTCGGGACCGGCTTTGCGCAGCATGCGAATCGCGGTCGGCGAAGTATGGAAGATGTTCACGTCCAGCCGCTTGGCCACCCGCCACGGCCGTCCGGCGTCAGGATAGTTCGGCACTCCTTCGTAAAGGACGCTGGTCGCAGCCAAAGCCAGCGGTCCGTACACGATATAAGAGTGGCCGGTGATCCAGCCGATATCGGCCATGCACCAGTACACGTCTTCAGGATGGACATCCTGGATCCACTTGGTGGTTGCAGCGACATAAGCCAGATATCCGCCGGTGCCGTGTTGGCAGCCTTTGGGGCGCCCGGTGGTTCCGCTGGTGTACATCAAGAATAGAGGAGCTTCTGACGGCATCGAAACTGGCGCGACCACCTGTCCGCGATATTTCTTGAGCACTTCATCCACGAAGAAGTCTCTGCCCTGCACCATCGGTTTGGCTGAGTGATATTTTCCGGCGACCCGGCGCCACACCAGGACCTTCTCGACCTTGTTCCCTTCTTTTTCTGAGGTCTCAACCGCTAGGTCAGCCTTTTCTTTGTGATCGGTCATGTTGCCGCTGCGGTAATAGCCGTCAATCGTGACCAGCACCTTGCTTCCGGAATCGGCAGCACGCATACCGCAGGCTTCGCCGCTGAATCCGCCAAAGACCACGGAATGGATCGCACCTAAACGGGCGCAGGCCAGCATTGTAACAGCAAGCTCAGGTACCACCGGCATGTGGATGGTGACGCGATCGCCGGTCTTCACGCCGGCGAAATCGCGCAGCAGCGCCGCCATCTCGTTCACGCGGAAATAAAGCTCCTGATACGTGATCGCAACAGGCGGCTCTTCTTCCGGCTCGCCAACGAAGATGAACGCTGCCTTGTTCTTGTATTTCGCCAAATGCCGGTCAACACAGTTGTAAGCGACGTTGAGCTTGCCGCCGACAAACCATTTCCAGAACGGCGCGTCGCTGGTATCGAGCGTGGTGTGCCAGTAATGGTCCCAAGTCAGCAGATCGGCGTACTCGCGGAAACACTCGGGAAAATTCTTCTCGCTGAATCGTTCGTCCACGGCAGGGTCGGTGAGATTGGCCTGGCCGGTGAACTTCGCGCTGGGATAGTAGTACTGCTCTTCTTTCCAATGGACTGCAATTTGAGCTTCGGTGAGCTCGGTCTCTTGCTCATTCTCTTTCATCAAGCGAGCATCAGCCATGGTCTGGACCTCATGTCAAAACGAAGTCGAGCTTTTTCGAATCGGAGGGCTCGCGGGGCAGGGAGCCACGGGGATGCGGGTGACAGCTTTAGTGCCGCCACCCGCCGGTTCGAAACAGACTATCCTACACCTCTGCCGTATGCTGTTCGCAAGCGTCAGCGCGAAGCTAATCTCCCGCGACCGCCGTTGCTCCGACTTCAGCCCAGATCTTAGTGTCTTTGGTTTCTCCAATCATGAACATGCCCACGAAGAAGGTGATAAGCGCGACGACGATTGGATAAACCAGACCCATGTAGATGGAGTGCGCCTTGATCCAGGGATTGCTGCTGGTTGCCGTTGCCGCCACAATCGCGGTCGCAATCAGCGGCGTAAAGCCGCCGAACCAGCCATTGCCGATGTGATACGGCAACGACATGGAGGTATAGCGGATCTTGGCTGGGAACAGCTCCACCAGGAAAGCCGCGATCGGACCGTACACCATGGTGACGTAGATCACCTGAATCGTGACCAGCAGCGTCAACATGGGCATGTTGATGGGGCTGGAAAAGTGCTTCATCCCAGCATAAATCGGATAGTACGTAAGCGCAGCCAACAAACAGCCATAGCACATAATTTTCATGCGGCCGATCTTGTCGCTCCATGCGCCAAAAACCAGGAAAAAGGGCGTGCCGATCAGCAACGAAATGGCGACGACGATATATGCCGTCTGCCAGGGAACTTTGCAGATGGTCTGCAAGAAAAACAAGGCATAAAACTGGCCCGTGTACCACACCACGGCTTCGCCTGCGGTCGCGCCAAACAGGGCCAGAAGGATTAGTCTCCAGTTCTTGCCGCTGGTGAAGCTGTCCTTCAGCGGAGCTTTGGAACTCTTGCCCTGATCTTTCAAGCGGGCGTACAGAGGCGATTCCTTCAGCTTGAGACGAATGTAAATCGAGATGATGACCAGGATCGCGGAAATCAGGAAGGGGACTCGCCAGCCCCAGCTCCGGAACGCCGCGTCTCCCATCCAGCTTCTGGTGATCCCGATTACGGCCAATGCCAGGAAGAACCCCACGGTCGCGGTGGTCTGGATGTAGCTGGTCAGATAGCCGCGTTTGTGGTCAGGGGAGTGCTCGGCCACGTATGTGGCGGCGCCGCCATACTCGCCTCCCAAAGCCAACCCTTGCAACAACCGCAAGCCCACCAGGAGCGTGGGCGCCAGCAGTCCGACTTTTTCATAGGTTGGGAGTAAACCCACGAGCGTGGTGGAAAGGCCCATGATGGTCAGCGTCACCAGGAAAGCGTATTTGCGCCCCACCAGATCACCGACCCGCCCGAAAACGATTGCTCCAAAAGGTCTCACCAGGAAGCCGGCGCCGAACGTCGCGAAGCTGGCCAGAAGCGCCGCCGTCTCGTTCCCCTTCGGGAAAAACAGCGTAGAAAAAAATACGGCGAGGCTGCCGTACAAATAGAAGTCATACCACTCGATCATGGTGCCGGAAGACGAGGCCCAGATCACTGTCCATATGTTGAAGCCTTTTCCCGGACCTGACTCATTCGACAATGTGGTCGCGTTGCTAGCCATGATTCAATCTCCTGGGCCGCGAGGCCTTGGCTGAAATGTGGGAACGTCCCGAAGGCCGGCATCATTTGTGCAAAGTGGCGAGATCTGCATTGAGCTTTCCATGCTGCCAGCGTACGAGCCCTTCGGTTGGGCACATAGCGTAGTCCGATTGTGAGTATTGTCAAGAGGAAAGCGCAAAAGGGCGGTCGAGACGGCTGCCCCCAACGGAAGAGGCGAGAAGTCCGAATTCGGTAAGAAGCCTAGAGTTCTTCGGTCATTTCGCACATCGAGTTTACTCGAAACTGTTTTGGGGGCCGTTGTTCGTCATCGAATCAAACCGAGGCCCTCGTTTCCGTTTCTTGCGGGGCGGAGAGCTTTGAATTTCCGGTTGGCCCCCGCGACACGGCAGCGGAACCGATCCTTCACCCGCGCGTTGAACCTGCATGAGGCCCGTCTGCGTAGCGTGCGCGGGGTTCAGGATGACAGTCTCGGCGGGGGGCTCGCTCTTCCCCCCGCTAGCTGGCAGTTCTCGCGAAAGCGAGGTGCTTATGAAACAGGTTCTAAAACTTTCTGGAATGCTCTTTCGCCCAGCGCTCGATGACGACCTTCTTCTCCGTGTAGAACTCAACCGCATCTCTTCCCTGCCCGTGCATGACGCCGAAGAAGCTGTCTTTCCATCCGCTGAAAGGGAAATAAGCCATAGGAGCAGCCACGCCGATGTTGATTCCTATGTTTCCGGCCGGCGCCTCGTAACGAAAACGGCGCGCCGCCGCCCCGCTTGTGGTAAATAGCGAGGCCTGATTGCCGTATGCGCTCTTGGCAAGAAATGCCAGCGCTTCATCCATGCTGTCAGCGTGAACCAGGCTCAACACTGGGCCAAAGATTTCCGTGTCTGTGAGTTCGCTGCTGGCAGGAAGGCCGTCAATGACCGTGGGATTTACAAAGCTACCGCGCTCATATTTGGGAACCAACGCCTTGCGTCCATCCAGCATTACCTTTCCGCCTTGCCTTGCTCCCGTTTCGATCAACGATTCTATTTTTTGCTTGCTCTGCTCGCTGATCACCGGTCCCATCTGCACGCCAGAGTCAAGGCCGTTGCCAACCTTCAGTGAAGCGGCAGTGTCTCTGATGGAATCGCGAAATTTCTTCTGTGCTTCTCCCACTGTGACGGCAACGGAAACTGCCAGGCAACGCTGGCCGGCGCAGCCGAACGCGCTATCCGAGATGATCTGCGTCGCCATCTCCAGATCGGCGTCTGGCAGCACCACAACGTGGTTCTTGGCGCCGCCCTGGCACTGCGCGCGTTTTCCATGCTCTCCTGCGCGAGCGTAAACGTGCCGGGCCACCCGTGTTGATCCGACAAAGCTGATCGCGCGCACTTGCGGATGGTCAATCAGAGCGTTTACGGCATCTTTGCCCCCGTTCACCAGGCTCACCACGCCGCGCGGCAATCCAGTCTGCTCCAGCAGTTCCATCGCGCGACGCATGGTGAGCGGCACGCGTTCTGACGGTTTCAATATAAAGGTATTGCCGCAAGCGATCGCATAAGGCAGAAACCAGAACGGGATCATTCCCGGAAAATTGAATGGCGTGATGGCAGCCACAACTCCGAGCGGCTGACGAATCATGGTCTCGTCTATTCCGCGCGCCACGTCCTCAAGGTTGTAACCCTGCATCATGGTAGGAATACCGCAGGCCACCTCGACGTTCTCAATCGCCCGTCGCAGCTCCCCTTTGGCTTCTCCCAAAGTCTTGCCATTTTCCCGGGTGATGATGCGTGCCAGCTCTTCCAAATGGTCTTCAAGCAACTGCTTAAGTTTGAAGAGATACTGAATCCGGTCTTCCGGCGGCGTGCGCCGCCATTCCGGGAATGCTCGCGCCGCCGACTCCACAGCTTTTCCAACCTCCGCGGCATTCGAGAGCGGAACCTTGGCAATGGCTTCGCCGGTCGCCGGATTAATTACATTGAGGAATTCTGCGGTTTTCGATTCGGTCCACTCCCCATTGATGAAATTGGGTACATTCACAACAGCGGTTTCGGCGGTGATCATCGGCGGTCTCCCTTAAACTATTTAGTTTAGCGAATCGCAGCTCTGACTTCACGGCGTCGCTGCCGGTCAGCGCAAGAAATGGATTGAGGTGCTTCAATGCTTAAGCCCCGAAAATGTATCCGCGAATTGTCGCCTTATCACTCTCCGCTCAGCCCGGATGAAATCGAACTTCGCCTCGACATGAACGAGAGCACCACGGGGTGCTCGCCTCGGGTGCTGGCCCGCATTCAAGCGCTGGACGCAAAGAAGGTCGCGCTTTACCCCGCTCGCGAGCGCGGTGAACTCATGGTTTCGCGCCTGCTCGGACGCCCCCCTTCCCAGGTGCTGCTCACCAATGGCGCCGATGAAGCCATTGATCTCCTTTGCCGGGCATACATTGAGCCTGATGATGAACTTCTGATCAACACGCCGGCGTTTCCCATGTACGAGATCTTTGCCCGTGCAGCAGGCGCCAAGGTGACGAAGATCCCGGCCGGGCCGGATTTCAGTTTTCCCGTGGATGAAGTCGTTGCCGCAATCACTCCCCGAACCCGGCTCATTGTGATAACCAACCCGAATAATCCCACCGGTGCTGTCACGAGTGACCAGGACATTCTGAAGGTTTGCCGTGCCGCACCCGACTCCGCCGTGCTGGTGGATGAAGCCTACTTCGAGTTCTACGGACAGACCATGCTGGCAGTGGTCGGGACGCTGCAAAGCCTGTTTATCACCCGCACATTCTCGAAAGCCTACGGACTTGCAGGCATGCGGCTGGGGGTCCTCATCGGCGCTTCAGAACACATTGGGGCCATCCGGCGCATGATTTCTCCTTTCAACGTCAATGGCGTTGCCGTTGCTGCTCTGGAAGAAGCACTGCGCGACCAGAAATTCGTCAATGATTACGTCGCCCAGGTGCGCAGTACGCGGGAGTGGTTCCGCGAACAGATCCAGGAACTCGGATTCAAGTCCTGGCCCAGCCACGCCAACTTTGTGCTGGTGAGTCTGGGAGAACAGAAGGACGCAATTCTCAAGCAGATGCGGGGATGGGGCATTGCTCTGCGCGACCGCCCGGATTGCGAGGGCTGCGTCCGCATTACAATTGGCAAACAACAAGAGATGGAAGTTGTGGTGCTCGCATTCAAACAGGCGCTAACCAATCTTGCCGCGGCGGACACTGAAACTCAGGAGCAGCCGGCGCCGTGAGACGCGCCCATCCACTTTGTGTCAGTCTACTCAGGATAAAGATATGGCGAGCAAGGTCCTCGCTCAGGCCGTGCTGCACAGCGTTCATCACTGGGCGCAGGTGGCCATGGAGGTCCGTCAGGCCGGCTTCCCTACGGAGAAACCGCAGGACATCATTGGCAGTCCGGTGATGAAATGATTCGTCCAAGAGTATGTTTGATAGATCTCTTATCGTAAAGGGTACTGTCCGGTATTGATTTTCAACGGGAATTTTTCCGTGGAACGCGGGCACTCCTGGCCGCGAAGAGGTTTTTCAACTTTGTCGCGGGCAGGAGTGCCCGCGTTGCAATTTTCTTCCGCGATACAGTCCCGCAATACCGAAGGTATAGGGCGTCCAGCTTGCTTCAGTGAATCCGGCTGCTTTCATGCGCGCCAGCATCTGTGGCGGTGAAGGAAACTTCTGGACCGATGCAGGAAGATACTCGTATGGGCCGCGCGTGCCGGAGATGAGAGCTCCAATTCGGGGAAGCACTCGCCGAAAGTAGAAGCCGTAGAGTTTGCCCAGAAGACCACCGGGCTCGCTGAAGTCGAGAATGCCTGCTTCTCCTCCGGGCCGGAGCACGCGCCAGATTTCCCGCAAGCCGGAATCGTAGTTGGCGAGGTTGCGGAACCCGAAAGCAGACACCACCAGATCCATGCTCTCGCCCGCGAACGGAAGCCGCAAAGCATCGGCTTCTAAAGGCTGAATCTTCCTTTGTTCATATTTCCGGAGGCCGTGCTGGAGCATGGGATGAGAAAAATCCAGAGCATAAATACGCGGGCTGCCTCCCTGCTTTTCCGCCATCGTGTGCAGCGCAACCGAAAGGTCTCCGGTGCCGGCGCACAGATCGAGCACAGCGGTATTGCGTGCTGTCAAGATATGAGCAAAAGTGCGGGCGGCGCGACGCCACCACAGGCGGTCAACATTCAGCGAAAGGGCGTGGTTGAGGAAGTCATAGCGCGGAGCGATCTCGTCAAACATCTTCCGCACTGCAATTGCCGCGGAGCGCTCGTCCGTCGAGCCGGCGGGAACAGTGCCCAGGGCTCCTCGATTCACTTCAGGCATGGGCTTTGATGTGCTCGACGGCGCGCCGGACTACCTCTTCCGGCACTTCCGCCGAGATCCGCGTTCTTCCTATCCGTTCCGGAAGAACGAAATGAATAGCGCCGCCGACGGTCTTTTTATCAACCGTCAATCGCTCCAGCACGTCATCGGTGCCGCACACGACCGGTGGGAGGGCGGCGTAAGCTCTCACTGCTGTCTGGATCTGTTGCACGGTTTCCGCGCGGCAAGCCCGCACTTCACCTGCGATGAAAGCAGCAGCAATCATTCCCCAGGCCACAGCCTCGCCGTGCAGGAACTGGGAGTAACCAGTAGCGGCTTCGAGCGCGTGGCCGACGGTGTGGCCGAAATTCAGGATGCGTCGCAAATCGGATTCCTTTTCGTCGGCTGCGACCACGGAAGCCTTCACCCTTACAGAACTGACAATGGTGCGCTCCAGAGCTTTGCGATCGCGGGCCAGGATTTTGGCGCGATTGCGAACCATAAAATCGAACAGCTTGGCGTCGCGGATCACCCCGCACTTCAAAGCTTCGTACAAACCTGCGACAAACTCGCGATCTTCCAGCGTGTCCAGGACCTCTGGATCCACCAGAACTGCGCGCGGCTGATGAAATGCGCCGATCAGATTCTTGCCGGCGCGCAAATTCACACCGGTTTTGCCACCGACGCTGGCGTCCACCTGGGCCAGATAGGTGGTGGGGATCTGGACTACCGGTACGCCGCGCATGAAGATGGCGGCAAGAAATCCGGCGCTGTCGCCTATAACGCCGCCACCAAATGCCACGATCAGCGACTTGCGGTCGGCGCGCGCATCCACCATCTGCTCGGCAAGCTGCTCCACCGATTGCAGGCGCTTGGCCGGCTCACCATCATTCATCTGCACTATCTGGTACGGCACGCGTGCCTGTTGCAGCGAAACTTCCAGCACGCCGCCCCAGTGGTGGTAAACCGTAGGCGAGGTCACGACAAAAACACGGCTGGATTTGCTGGGCAGCACGCGCCGCAGTTCGCGGCCGGCGCGGCGCAGAAGACCGGCGCTAACGATGACGTCATAGCTGTTCTGTTTCAGCTTTACCCGGATGCGAGGCACGGTGAAGAAATGATAAATGAAGCGGGCCGGATCGGAGAGTGGACGGGATGGACATGAATGGACCGCATGGACGAGATGGAGGCGCTATGTGGATTGGGACTACGTGAACTGGATAACTTGCTCTGAGTCTTCTTGTTCAGTTTCCGGCAATTCTCCGCATCATTCCTGGTTAGGGTCCCAGGTGATTTCGGCGTGGGAGCCTTCCTGGACCGCGCCGGAGAGGCCGCCTTCGAGGGCGTCGGGATCGCCGCCCGCCAGTTCGATTTTACGGCGCTGGACCTCGCGGATCTCGCGCAAAATGCTGGCTTCGGCTTCAAGATACTGCTCTTCAGTGAGCTCGCCTTCATCCAGTTGGAGCTGAAGCGCGAGGAGTTGCTCCTTGAGTGGAGCATCGTCAGTCCATTGCTCCTCGGCGACCTTACGCAGCGTGCTCATGATGAAGTTGAAGCCCTTGAAGGGCGCGAGGAGAAGATCGTCAATAAGAAACATAAACTCCTGTAACTCGAAAACCCAAAACCTTTGAAACACAGAGGAACAGAGGACGCAGAGGTGAATGAGTTCTTCTCAATAATCTATCGTAGATCAACATTAGCTGCGCTCGTTCACCTTGGAAAACTCAAAATTTGAAACATAGAGGAAAGAAGGAAACAGAGGGGAAGAAGTTCGTACCACATGCCGTAAAGGTCCCACCCCCGATGAACGCCGCTCGAAACTGATCTGGAACTTTCTGTTCTCCGCTTTGGTCGGTGTTGCCTTTCTTCCATTCCTCCGCTTCCTCGGGTCCTCTGCGTTTCAAAGATTTTGGGGTTTCAGACGTGCCCTGCAGCTTGCGCTGGCCGATAGCGATTATTCAGCACTCTGCGGATCCCCTCCCGCATATGAACGACATTGAAATTAAGCAGCAGCCCTAGCGGCTTATTCGCCAACCTCAGATACGTGAGCAGTTGAGCCTTGTGGATTTCAACGATCACACGGTTTGCGACGAGCAAATCAATTCTGAACCCAGACTCTAGTCGCAAGCCCTGATATAAGACCGGAAGCGCCACTTCCGCCTGAATTTCGAACCCAAGCTTGCGCAACTCATGATGCACACAGGTTTGATAGACGCTCTCCAATACACCGGGCCCAATCTCAGAATGAACTTTCAATGCCGCTGCAATAATGGCGCCGGAAATGTCGTTAAGCTCCAACTTCTCTGTTTCCTCTACCTAGTCTCTCTCTTTCAAAGCTCTTGCGTTCATTATCTAGTTAACCAGGCCTGAGGAAATGATAGGTCCGGAGCTGTTTTACCACCCAACTCCTCTGGTTCCTCTGTTCCTCTGTGTTTCAAAAATTTTGGGTTACTACCCCGCTCCGCCGCGCTCCAGTTTGAGCCGGATGTTCACAAAGTTGTAAGGCGGCCAGGGGCCGGTATATTTGAAATTCAAACGATCGCCAAACTTGGTGGCGACTTTATTTACCGCGTTGTCGAATTCCTTCTCGCGGTCCTTCTGAATGAGGAAAGCCGCGTTCATAATCATCTTGTCGCCGATCGGTTTGTTGTCGCGCGAGGCGACACAGACAGCACGCAAGCCGTCGTAGATGTCGCGCACGTAGTTGGCGGCGAGCTCAGCCAGGGCCTTGTCAATCATGCGGCCGAGCTGCATGCGGGCGAAGTAAGTGGACTGAAGATGCTTGCGCGTGAGCTCCTGGTGGAAGCGGTGGATTTCGTCGTGCTCGCGCTTGAGTTCTTCGATGATGCGGTCGCGGTCCCAGGTGACCTTCAGGCCAAATTCGAGCTTGCCGCTCATCTGCTTGAGTACATCTTTGAGCGAGGAGTAAATGCTCTTGAGCACTTCGCGGATATCGTCGTCCGTGCGGAAAACGATGCCGAAGGCCATCGGAATAATGGTGTAATTCTTCATCACGGTTTCGATCACGTGCTCGTGGGCAAGGGCATTGTCGCGAGTGGGATCGAAGATGAAGACGGGGCTGCGGCTGACGACAGCGGCGATATCGGCGTAGTGAACGGTATAGACGTCTTCGCTGACGCCCCCGATGCTGCTCTTGCCAAACTGGACCGGAGCGCGCGATTCGATGATGCCGTAGACGTAGCGCCCCTCCTGCTGCTGCGAGCGCGCAGGGGGTTCAGCCCGAACTGGCGTAGGGCTGGGCGGAACGGTTTCCAGCACCGCAGTGGCCGCCTCTTCTCTAGTCGCCAGTTTTCGTGCGGCGGGCTTTTTCGCCGTTTTCTTGCTTGGGCTCATTTTCTCTCCTCAGCAGTTTTGAGGTGGTCGCGAGGAATTCCTCGATTTCAATGGGCTTGAACATGATACCTATATTTTGTAATGAAGCTTCGTCGGCGGTATCCATGGTGGCATAACCGGTGAGCAGCGCCGCCGGGACGGCACTGTCGCGCTTTCTTGCTGCGGCGATCACTTCAAAACCGGTGTGCTGCTCTTCCAGCGAATAATCGCACAACACAAGATCGAACGAATTCTTTTCGATAGCGGAGATGGCGTCGCGGGAAGTGCGGCAGGCGGTAACGTCGTAACCTTGCCGTTCCAGGATCATGCGATACGTCATGAGGACGGAGCCTTCGTCATCCACCACCAGAATCCGGGATGTGCGCGTTTCGGCCACGATTGTGCAACGTCAGAGCTTTACTACCGGCAAATCAATCTTAAAAACAGTGCCATGGTCTACCCGGCTGCGAACCACCAGCTTGCCCGCATGGTTCTGGATGATGCCTTTAACGATCCAGAGGCCCAGACCGGTACCTTTTTCACCTTTGGTAGTAACAAACGGCTCGAAGATCGTGCGCATCATTTCCTGGGGAATGCCCGTTCCGCTGTCCGCGATGATGATGCGCACCCAACCGTGCAGATCGTCTCTGCCGGGGATGTGACGGGTGCGGATGCGGAGTTTTCCTCCGCTGGGCATAGCATCGCGGGCATTAATAACGATGTTGGACAACACCTGCCGGATCTGGTCGGCGGCGATGATGGCATCGGGCAGAGGACGCAGGTCAGTAATCACTTCCACGTTGGCGCGCTGCAACTGGCGGGTGAGCAGAAGCAGCGTGTCTTCCACCAGAGTGTTCACGTTGACTGGCTTGACCTGCTCGGTATTGCGGTAGAGTCCGAGCATCTGGCGAACGATGCGGGCCACGCGCTCCGTTTCAGACTTGAGGATGTTGTAAACCGGTTGCGTATTTTCAGGAAGCGAGCCGGCCATGAGATAGATAGCGTTCTTGATGGCCTCCATGGGGTTGTTGACTTCATGGGCCAGTGTGGCGGCGAGCCGGCCGGTGGCGGCGAACTTCTCGATTTCCAGCATGCGCCGCTCCACCCTGAGCTGTTCCACCCGGCGCAGAGCAGTGAGATCACGCAGGACGGTGACGGTGTAAGAGACCTGGCCGCGCTCATTAAAGATCTTGCCGGAGCGCGCGTCATACTCGATTTCCTGCTTTTGCGTGGTGTTGTAGAGGCGCAGCGGGGCCGTTTCCTTTTCCGCGACCGAGTAAGTGAAGGCAGTAACGTAAGTGGCGAGCGCGTTCTGGTTCTTGATCTGCTGAGCGTCGCGCGCGACATCCAGCGAGGAACCGAAAAGCTCCTGGGCAAGCGGATCTACCAGGACGATGCGGGCCTGGCTGTCGCAGACGACGATCGGGTCGCCGACGTTCTCGATAATGAGGTTGAGGCGGTCGCGGTCCTGGCGGACGACTTCTTCGGCGCCGCTTAGTTTGTCGTAGTTGAGACGCAGCTCCTGGTCGGCGCGGCGGAGGTCGGTAACGTCGCGCATGACCGTGACGGTCCCGATCTGGATGCCTTCAGGACCGTACGTGGGCGCCGAAACAGCTTCAAACAGCATCTCTTCGCCTTCGATGGCGTCCACCAGCGTGAGGTCGCGGTGAGCATCACTGCCGGAAACCAGCATGGAAGAAAGCGCGGCTGAGAACAGCAGATTGTTGAGCTCGACCGCTCGCACCAGGCCTTCCGTCATTTCGTCGGGGACCTTGAAAAAGCGCTCCGCGGCCTTGTTCTGCATGATGACGCGGTGCTGCGTGTCAGTGAGGATCACCGGATCGGCCATGCTCTGCATGACGGTGCCCATCTGCGCAATGGTGACTTCCATATCGCGCATGCGATTGTAGTAATGCTCGACTTTGAACAGGCGCGAGAGATAACGGTTCGCCAGCTCAATCAATTCGCCGAGCTCCGCCAGCCGGGCTTCGCTGTTATTGCGAGTGAGCTCGACCACGACCACTGCGGCATAGGAGCGCATCTCGCAAGTCGAACAAACCTGATCTTCCAGGCGAATGCGCTTCTCGCGGTTGAAGTTCTGGACGGCGAGACAGCTCACGCTGCGTACGCGGTCGGCTTCCCAGCAAAGATTGCGGTTGGAATAAAGAATGGGATGAACGTAGATGGGGCGGGAGTGGAGCGGCGTCTTGGCCAGTACGGCAGGGCGTGCAGTGTGCAGTACCGTGATCAGCGGGTGCTCGGACATCCAGAGCGCGGCGGCGAAGTTGGGAATCTGCTGGCGAGGCCACTTCAGGGCGGCGGCCGGAGTGACGTCGCCGGTGTCAAAGTTGATGTCGAGCACCATGGCGCGCGGATAGCCGAGCGCGATGACCTCTTCCAACAATAGAGGAAAGATTTCTTCTGACCGCTCCGCCTGCAATAAGCGGAGGGCAGCAGGACGGCGCTGCTGGGTCTTTTGCCGTCCGTTGACACGCTGAGGCTGGAATCGAATTTCCGCCGTGGCCACGGGATCTCCCAAGGGAGCTGCCTATCTGCGGCGGCGAGCAGGACGCGGTGTGACCTCCACCACCTCCTCTTCGGCCGCGCCTTCGCCCAGCGTAGGCCGGGAAACCAGGCCGGTCAGACCCACTGCATCGGCGTACTTCAGATACGTATCAATCGAGGCGACCACCACGCGCGCTTCCACGGTGATCAGATCAATTCCGACCAGCGAGATGCGAACCCATGCATCAATGACTATCCCTTTGTCGAGGACTCTATCGAGAACATCAATCAGGCTCGATCCGCCGGATACGCGTTCAACGGCCATCGAAGGCCTCCTTCGTCAATATGAAACTTACTTGCGTTTGCGCACGGAGGTCTGCTGTCCTCGCCGTGCAGCGCCTTCCCCCGGCCCGGGAGATGGCAATTGCTTGCGGTGCGGCGTGCCGGGAAGCTCCGCCGTCAGATTCGGATCGTACTTCCACCAGTTCAGTCCGATGGCCTCCGCCTTGTCTACCGAGCACACCAGCAGCCGAATGCGAATCGTCAGCAGCTCCACGTTGGCCAGCGATACCCGTATGTCCCCCGCAATCACCAAGCCTTTATCGAGCACTCGGTCGAGGATATCCAGCAGATTCGTTGTTCCGGAAACCGTTGGGACTCGTTGCATGATTATTTGGGAAAAGACACAGAAGAGACCGCTAAGGCTGGCGACTCCGCGCGATCCATGTCACGCATCCTAATCAGCCGCAGCACACACTGTCAACCCTGCCACGACTTCAATCTCCGCCGAACTCCCCCATACGCCCCCCGTACGCCCCCCGGCTGTACTCGTTCGCGAACCGATAGGATGCGAGAAGCTGCTTTTCGGGTTGGCCGTTTTTTTTAACAAGCTTTTTTCTTCGACCATCGGGCCGTGATGCCCAGCCTCCAGCCGGCGATCGCCACTCTTCCTTCACTTATCCAGCAAATTCCCCAGCGGACCTAGTTCCAAATTAAGGTCTTCCGGCCTCAACCCGAACGCCGCAGCGATCTCCGCGACTTTGGCTTCAAGCTTCATCAAGGCCTGGCCCATCTCTTCAATTTTTTCTTCCTTCAGCGACCCACCTTCCATGCGCCGGATCGCCTGCCGCTCCAGCAGCCGACGCAGCAACTCCACCAGGCTCAGCACCAGACGCGCCAGCCCCTGCTCGATGTTTTCCGGCGAACAATCAATCCGCTCCAGCCCGCCCGCGCCTGCCGACTTCAACTCCCGATTCAGATCTGCGACCGCGGCCGCAATCTCCTCGGGCGACACCTTGCGCAATTCTGTCATTTCCCGCCACTCAGCTCTTCGCTCAGGAACTCCGCCGCCGGCCACGGCCCGCTCACGCGCCGAGATACGCCATCCACCTGCGGCACTCCCCGCACCGCTTCCCGAAAGTGCGCTTCACTTCCCCGCGCCACCAGCGCATACACCCGACGCCCATTCTTCCCATCGCGCACTCGCACTTCCGCCGCCACTTCTTCCAGTTGCTCGCATACACTTCGCGCCGCATCTTCGACCCTTTGCAACGCGTCCGCTTTCCGTCGCAAATACGCCGAGCCCGACTCCGCTTGGCCTCGCTCGCCCATCACGTACAGCACGCACTCCATCTGGACAAAATCCTTCAGCCGTTCCACATCGGCAATCAACTCGCCCGCATGCGCCTTCACAAATTCCACCAACGCCGTTTCATTCTCGAATACTGACAATAAGCGAAAGGGCGCTACCGCCACCACCGCAAACACGCTCGTAATCACCGCGTGAAATTCCACCGCATGCTGCTGCATCTTCTCCGGCGAGAATGGCCATTCCACCTCTGACCACAACACCCGCAGGCGGCCTTCAGCAATCACCCGCACCGGCGCGCCATCCACGCCGGCTTGTGGCACAGCTATTTCGGGAGCATCACGATAGGCGCAATAGGCGAGCGAGCGCGTCATTCTTGTCCGCTCTGCAGATTGCGCAGCGCTGTCTCCACCGACGTCAGGACTACACTCAGCCCCAGATAGACCAAGTCAACGCCCGCCAGCGACAACACGAGGGATCCATGCACCACCACGCCCGCGTTCAGCACGTGGTCAAGGATATCCAGCAGCGAGACCTCATCTTCAGCAGTCCCGCCCGGCGCAATGGGTTCGAAGTCAGTCGGCATCAGAGACGAATGAGTACGGCGGCCAGGGTCCGTTTACTTCGATGCGGCGCGCTCCGCTCCAGCGCTCCACGAACTTCTTCAGCACACCATCCCATTCCGTGCGGCGTTTGCGCGGCACCAGGAACGTCGCCTGCCATGCCAGATCAGGCTGCGCCCCGCTGATCTTTCCTGTCGGCGCTGAATCCGCCGCCGCCTCGCCCAAAGCGGAAGCGAATTCCTTGAGTTCCGCATCGTCCCGCTCCGGACGCGTCTTCAATCTCGCCGCTTTCTGCTGCAGATAATCGCGACCTGAACTTGCAGCCACCGCCTCCCGCGCCGGTTTATGTTCCGCGTACACCTTCACGCCCCATTCATCCGCATCGGTGATCTTCGCCAACACGCGCTTCAGCATCTCCCGGCGGCCTTCCACATCCTTGCGTAGCGCGTCCTTGCCGGAAAAGATGGTGCCGAAGCGTGCAGGAACCACCGTCTCCTGCCGCGCAATTTCCCCTACCACCTGCTGATGGCGAACGCCGTGCAGCGCCAGCCAGTCCAGGTTCTCCATGTTGCTCTCGAGTGCTTCCCCAAAACTCGCCGCATCCACCGCAGAAGCCCAGCAGACAAACTCACCACAGCTCAGCGGCTCCACCCCGTGAACGCCATCAATCCCCGGACTGCCAATCTTTGTCCCAGCGCGCGCTCTCGCCGGCGACACGCCATAGAGATACAGCGCCTGCTCCGCCGCTACTGCGCGATTTCCCATAGGTGACCTGTGAATCTTTTCAGCGCCGCCGCTCCTGCAATCTCCTGCGGAAATTCGCCCACCACATACGCGGTCTGTTTCGGATAGCGTTGACGAAAATTTTTTAGACTCGCCATCTGCCACGTCCGGCCGCTCTCGCATCGCTCGCAATCGTCCGTCTCCGGCAGTACGCGGTTCACGAAGATGGCGTCCACCGCGATTCCAATTTCTTCCAGCGCATCCAGCAGCCGCCGTGTCTGGCGGTCCGGCACCGGCTCCGGCAGCATTACGGCATAGGCGCGACTCTGTCGCGCGTCTTGCATCAGTTCAATCAATTTCCGAACGCGCTGCCCCAGCAAGGCCAGCTCCACGCCAACCTCCTGTGCAATCGCAAGTGTACGGTGCGCTGCCAGGCTTTTCAATAAAAGCCGCGACCACTTGAGCATCCGTTCTGGCGTCCGCAACAGCTCCAGCGCATGCCCCGTCGGCGCCATATCAATCAGCACCCGATTTCTCAAATCCCGAATCCCTGCACCTCTTGCCTGCGCCTGCACTTTTGCACTCCGCTCCCTCCGCTCCGGGGCTGCATGCCGGCTGTTGGCTGCTGATTGCTGCTCCACCAAATCCATAATCCTGAAGATTGCGAACACCTCATCCACTCCCGGCGGCGCCACATCCAGCAACGCAGCGAACACTTCTTTCTCAAAGGTCAAATCCACATGCAGTCCGCCCGCCTCAGAACTCAAGCCGGTGTCCAGCCTCTGCCGCATCCGTTCCGCCCATTGTCTGAACTCCGCCATTGAGTCCAGTTCCATCGCGCCGAAGTTGCGATCTCCCAGAACCGAAACCCTGCGGTCGCCAATCTCTTTCTGAAAAACGTCGTCGAGCGACGGCGCCGGATCGGTCGAACACACCGTCACCGTATCTTCTTTGTTAGCGTTTTCTCGGGTCACAAATCCGAGCGCAGCCGTAATCGTGGTTTTGCCCACGCCGCCTTTCCCTACGGTGAACGATAATGGAAACTCAGCCGCAGGCCAATTTGTCTTCTTCACCGCCAGTTCACTCGCTGCAACCCTGCCGGCTTTTTGCAGGTTTTGCTTTTGTCTACGGGCTAAGTGCTGAGTGCTACGTGCTCTTCCAAACACCACCTCGCCAAATCTCCGCAACTGCGCCACTCCCAAAATCGGATTCCCGGGATCGGGCCCCCGCAGCACCGGTGTGCGTGCAAAATGCTGCTTCAGCCATCTCACCGCGCGGTCGGCCATCTTCTTGCGACGCTTGCACCGCGCACAATCACCGGCTTCGGTTACCACGCGATTCAGCACAATCTTTCCCAGCTTCATGCCCGCATCAGATTCTTCCAGAGCCCGCATCGAGCGCTCCGCTTCATTCAGGGAAAACATTTCCGGCGAGCTCACCAGCACGATCTCCGCCTGCTTCGCGCTGAATGCGTCCTGCACTCGCTCCACCGTTTTCCGCCAGCGTTCCACAAAAGGATTGCCCGCGCGCCTCAATCTTCCGCCAAAGCGTTCCGCCAGCAGCGCATCCCGACGCGACGCTACCTCCAGAAAGTTCAGGAACTTCTGAAAGTGTCCGGGCAGCTCAAACAGGCGCAACGTGTGCCCGAACGGCGCTGTATCCACCACAATGTGATCGTAGCTTCCGCTCGCAATCAGCTCTTCGATCGCCAGCAGCCCCGCGACTTCAGCCATGCCGGGAAGCGTCGAGTCCAGCAGCGGCGCAATCTCTTCTTTGCTGAAGAACGTGCCCTGCTCCACGATGTCCAGGATCGAATCGCGATTGCCGGCGAGAAATTTCTCGAACTCCTTCTGGCTGTCAACCTCCCACACCCAGACCTGCCCTTCCGCTCCGCGCAGCCGTTCCGCTCCGCGACTTGCCTTTTCACTTGAACGACCGACCGTCGTTGCCTTTGAACGCGAGCCATGTCTTTTTCGCAACGCTGCAGTCCGCCGATCGCTGATTGCTAAGTGCTCATGGCTAATTGCTAAGTGCTGCTCTTCCAGCATGTCCCGCAGCGAGTGCGCCGGATCGGTGGACATCAACAGCACCTTTTCCCGCCGCTTCTTCGCCGCCAGTTCCAGGGACAGCGCCCACGCAACCGTGGTCTTCCCCACTCCGCCTTTGCCCACTACAAACGTCAGCCGCGTCACGAAAGAGATTGTAAGCGCCCCGAAACCCAGAACCTTTGCAACACAGAGGAACAGAGGAAGCAGAGGGAGTAAAGACAAAGTGTCAGGGCATGAGTTTACTCGTGCGGATGTCTTACAAATTTTCGGCTTTAACGTTGTGTTTCTTAACTCCGCATGAGCATTGGCAAGTGGCAACAAAAGTATCAGGGCATGAGTTTACTCATGCTGATGTCTTACAGATTTCCGACTTTAACGTTGTCTTTCTTAACTCCACATGAGCATTGGCAGTGGCAACAAGAGTGTCAGGGCATGAGTTTACTCGTGCCGAAAGCGTGCTGTAAGTTTCAGGCTTTAGCCTCTGAAGATGGCGATACCTTCGCGCAACACGTATGGCTCGGCTTTTCTCAAGAAGCGAAAGAGGGCAGCGGCTAAAGCCGGAAATCTATAAGGCCGCATCGGCACGAGTAAACTCATGCCCTGACACTTTGCCCTGCTCGCCCAAACCCTCTGTACTGCCTTGTTTCTTCAAGGAAGGCCGCATCGGCACGAGTAAACTCATGCCCTGACACGTTTCAACGAGAATGTGTCGGAACTTTCCAGGTACAGTGCTGCCTGTGGTACCCGATGCGACCTCTAAAGTCAAGCGAAATTAACAAGTCCCGCTCAGAGCACTTTTATCTACAAGCATTTCAGTAACTTACATTTGAATCCACATCGCGGACGCGGGCAGGAGTGCCCGCAACGTACATGTCCTCGCCCCGACGTCCAAAAGCGGAATCAATGAACGCATTCTTTTCTGGTTCAGTGCTATCAGCGTTCATCAGCGGTGAGGTTTGTTTTTTCGATGGCCCGGGTCCCAAAGCCCGGCTTCCCTTCATGGCGTGTTATCCCGATGACCCGTTGTCCGGATGACCCGATTGCCCCTCCTTGTCCAATTCTCATGCCGCGAGTATGATGCAGGGCATTCTTTGGGCCGTGCCAGTCCGCTCTTTCGGCCAATCGAGCTCGATCAAGCTTTGCAGGAGGAAATTGCATGAGCAACTTATGGTTCCGTCTCCGTGCTGTGAATCTGGCAGTGCTGTTTCTCTTTGCGATGATCGTGGGCGCGCTGAGCGCCGCGGCGCAGGAGGCGATCTCCGTCGGCGTCGTGCTGCCCATCACCGGACGCGAAGGCAAACCCGGCACCTACCAGAAAGAAGGTATTGATCTGGCGATCAAGCAGATCAACGATGCCGGCGGCGTGATGGTGAAAGACAAAGGAAAGAAGCTGAAGATCAAAGAAGTCTTTTACGATGACGGCTCCGACTCCGGCAAATCCGCCTCACTCACCGAGCGCGCCATGAGCTCCGACGGCGTAACGGCGGTGATTGGCGGATACTCGACCGCGCTGGGAGAAGCCGAGTCCGTAATGCCCGACCGCTATCAAACTCCGTGGATCACGCCCGGCGCCGGCGCCACTTCGATCTTCAGCCGCGGCTATCAGTACACGTTTGGAACGCTCAGTCCTGTCGCGCTGATTGGAACCACCACCGGCGAATTTCTCGGGAGTCTGGTGGACGCGGGCAAGCTCAAAAAGGGGCTGAAGGTCGCTATTGTCGTCGAGAACACTGACCACGGCGTGGACTACGTGAACGGCTTTAAGGGGTGGATGGACAAGCATCCGGGATATTTCAATGTGGTGCTGAACGAGAAATTCGAACTCGGTGGCACGGATTTCTCCGGCATTCTGCAAAAAGTAAAATCCGCGAAGGCCGATATCTTCCTTTCTGACGCGCACCTTCAGGACTACATCACCATGGAGCGCCAGTACCTCCAGGCCGGACTGCATCACCAGATGGTGAGCTACGGCGCGCGCGGCCCTGAAGCTGACGCCCGCAAAGCCCTCGGTTCGGGCACGGACTACATCTTCGCCGGCATCTGGTGGTCCAGCAAGCTGCCCTATCCGCAAGTGAAGAAGTTCGTCGAAGACTACAAGAACTTCACCGGACACGACGTGGACTCCTGGTATGCGGCAACTTCTTACGAAGCCATGCGCGCGCTGGCCAAAGCGATTGAAGATGCGGGCACGCTCAACAAAGCGAAGATCCGCGATGCGCTGAAAGCTCTTGATATGAAGAATTCGTTGCTGCCCGGCCAGGAGTTGAAGTTTTCGTCCGATGGGCAGGCGAAATATCCGTTTGTGATCACGCAGAACAAACCCGGCGACAAAGTAGACATTGTTTTCCCCAAGGACGCAGCCACCGGCCCGGCAGTCGCGCCGATTCCCGCGAAATAGCGGGCTGCGGATTTGAATGACCGCAATTGACTATCTGAATCTGCTGATTGCGGCTCTGCTGCTGGCCGGAATCTATGCCGCGATGGCCGTCGGCATGACGGTGATCTATGGCGTAATGAAGATCGTGAACCTGGCCCATGCCGGGTTCCTGATGCTGGGCGCATATTTCAGTTATGTGCTGTTTGAGCGCTTCAGCCTCGATCCCATTCTTGGCGCTGCGCTGGCCTTCCCTGCATTCTTTCTGCTGGGAATTGTTCTACATTGGCTGTTTGTGCGCTGGCTCCCGAAATCAGATACGCCAACGCTCTCTTCCCTGTTGCTGATGTTTGGGATCTGGCTGGTGCTGCAGAACATTGCATACTTCATCTGGGGAAACGAAGACCGTTCCATTCTGAGCCCGCGCACCCTCTCGGTGATTCAGATCGGCCAGATCTCGATTTCTACCGTGCGCCTGGTGGTCTTCGTCGCCGCCGTGATTTCACTCGTCGTGCTGGAGCTTGTATTTCACCGCAGTTGGTTTGGACGCTCCATGCGCGCGTTGATTCAAAATCCTTATGCAGCACAGATTGCCGGAGTTGATGCCGAACGAACCGCTCGCCTGACATTTGGCCTGGGCACGGCATTTGCCGGATTTGCCGGCGCGCTGCTGGCAACGCTCTACACCTTCAGTCCGGACTTCGGCCGGCCGTTTCTTCTGCGCTCGTTTGTCATCATTGTTCTTGGCGGACTCGAGTCGGTTTCCGGAGTCGCGTTAGGCGCGCTGGTCCTGGCGCTGGTTGAAACCTTCAGCATTCTT
>JAICYU010000084.1 GCA_025934025.1 Terriglobales bacterium | reverse complement strand
GAAAAAATTGAAATTTGGAATGACGGATGGGATTACCGAAAGCGGCCTTCTTTGCAGGCCATGCTAGAGACTCTCGGGGAAAAAATACTGAACGAGCCTTTCCCAAAAGGCGGAACGTGGCACTTGAATAGTGCAACACACGGCGACCCTTTCAGCGCGCAGTGGAATGTGCTTAACATTGATGGAAAGTCCGCTTTTCCTGTATCAAAGAATCTGCACCACCCGGAACTCGTGGACGAGATATGCGCTGAGGCGATACCTTGGCTTGCTTCGACGATGGGCATGATGGGTGCGGCATTTGGGGACAAGAAGGTAGCCAAGTTGAGGTGAGAGATATGACGAAGCCGTTGCCGCTTGACACTCTGCTCGGAGAGTTTTCGGAGGATTACAAGGCATGGGTGATTCAGAGCAAGAAGACGGGACAGTATCTTGTGATTCCGGATGATCTCTTTCCCGGACGCAAGCCGATACGCTTCTTCATGAGCGAGACGGACGCCTCCCGGGTAATAGATGCGGTGTTAAACGCAAAGCCATCATTAGCCGGTGCGGCTCTGGGGCCGGTGCAAGTGATCCTGCATGATGCTCTGAAGCGTATCTCGGCTGAAAAGAGGTCGGATTACGCGGACAGTTTTGTTGTCCACTCGCCTAATGAAGTATTCGAATTCGTCCGCGGGCTACAACAAGAGAAGAAGGACCCTCAATAGTCGGCAAAATCCCGTGTGTGTATTACGTGTGTGGAAACCGCGAAAGTAGCGTTTTACGAGTTTTATGCGTTTCGAGAAATCAACAAGTTACGTGTTTTCAATGAGCCCCGGTAATTCGAATCCCCCTCTCTCCGCCAGGATTTTTCCTCTTTTCAATTCTTTGTCGGCCCGCGAGATCACTCGCTGCGCAGGACCGTCGCTGGTTGCAGGCGCGAGGCGCGCCACGCCGGCAGCAGGCACGCTGTAGTCGCAACCAGGAACAGGAGTCCGATGACAGCGGCGAACACGGCAGGGTCGAGCGCTTTGGTGGCATACAAACTGGAGCGGATCAGTTGCGCGGCGGCGATGGCGAGGAGCGAGCCTGCGGCGGCCCCGCCGAGCGCGGGAGCGAGACCATCGAGCAGCATCAGACGCAGGACGTGTTCTCGTTGCGCCCCGAGTGCCAGCCGGATACCGATCTCCGTGCGGCGCTGCGCCGCCAAATATGCGAGCACGCCGAACAAGCCCACAGCAGCCAGCAATAGCGATATGCCCGCGAAGATCGCCAGCAACTTCGCTTCGAAATTTGCGTCCAGCGATGATTGATTGATGATCTGATTCATCGTAAGCACGTCCGAGACGGCGAGTTCGCGATCCATCTGCTGGATGATTTTCTGAATGGGAAGGGCGAAGCTCTCGGGACCGCGTGCGGCGCGGACGACGAGGGCGGCGTTGCTCTCTGTTCCGGCGGCGATCGGGAAATACATCGTCGGCTCCAGGTCCTCCGCCAGCTCGTATCGGGTGTCGCCCACAACGCCGACAACCTCGTAACTCCGCCGCTCGAGGTTGATCAAGTGTTTGCCGATTGGGTCCTCATTTGGAAAATACTGCTGCGCAAACTCAGCGCTGATGATTACTTCGTTGGCGCCATCGAAACGCTGATCGGAACCGAAGGTGCGCCCGCTCAGGAACGGGATTTTTATCGCCGCGAAATAGCCGGGATCGGCCCAGCGAACGATCGCAAGTAGCCTCTGCCCCTGCGGCATGGGCGGATGCTCGGCAATGGTCACGGCGCCGTCACCGAAGTATCCTTCGCCGGGAACCGCGCGCACCAGGCCGGCCGCGTCCACTCCCGGCAACGCCCGCACGCGCGCGAGCAGATCGTCGAAGAATGCCACCCGCTGCGCCGGCTTGCTGTACTGCACTTGCGGAAGAGTGAAGTGCATGGTGAGGATGTTGTTGGTCGCGCAGCCCAGGTCATTCCCCCGCAGCCGCATGTAGCTCTTGAGCAGCAAGCCGGCGCTGACGAGCAGAACCACGGTGAACGCAACCTCGGCGCCCACGAGCACCTTGCGCACGCCGGTACGCGAGCCGCCCGAGGTGGAACTCCGCGACGACTCTTGCAGCGCCGCAACCAGGTTCCCGGAACGGATTGCCAGCACCGGGATGAGTCCAGCGAACAGAGCGCAAATCAACACCAGTCCCGCGACGGTTGCGACCACGACAGCGTCAATGCCGACCGACTCCGCGCGCACCATGTCGCTGCGCGTAATAACAAACCATCGTAGGGCCGCGTAGGCTAGAGCGAGGCCTGCTGCTCCTCCAACGGAGAAAAGCACGAAGGTTTCGATGAGCTGCTCACGAATGAGCCGGAAGCGACCGCCGCCGAGCGCTTTGCGAATGGCAATTTCGCGTGATCGTGCCGCGGAGCGGGCGGTCAGCAGGTTGGCAACGTTAAGACACGCGATCAGCAGCATGCAACCGGTGGCAGCCAGCAGCATATAAAGCGCGGGCTTGATCTGGCCCACCAGGTAATCAATGAGCGGCCACATCCCCGCGCCGCTGCTCATGAACGGAAGGTCGAGATGGGCGTCGTGGATGCGGCGCACGATCGCCGAGACTTCTTGTGAGGCCTGCTCGCGAGTGACGCCGGGCTTCAGCCTTCCAATCACCACAAACCCGTGATTGCCGATCTGGGCCATCTCCTCGGGCGTTTTCTCGTGGTACACGGGAAGGAAGATCTGCACCTTCTGCTCGCGAAAAGAGAACCAACGTGGCATCACGCCAATCACGGTGTAAGGTTTGGCATCCAGATTGATTTTGCGGCCGATGACGGAAGCGTCACCGCCGAAGCGGCGTTTCCAAAGAGACCAACTGAGGATGACGGTACCGTTGGCGGAAGGCTGGTCGTCCTCCGCCGTGAAAGAGCGCCCGATGCTGGGCTGGACGCCGAGCGTGGCGAAAAGGTCCCAGGAACAGATCATTGCCTGGACCTGTTCGGGCAGCGCACCTCCTTCGGAGAGGTTGTACTGCGGCCATTCTTTATAAAGCGCGAGATCGGAGAACGATCGGCTCTCGCGCTTCCATGCGCCGTAAATGCCGGGGGCAACGACGTTGTTCTTAAACTTGTCGCCGCTTTCGTACAGCCGAACGAGTTGCTCCGGGTGATCGAATGGCAGCGGTTTCAGGAGGACCGACCACACGACGGTGAACAGCGAGATCGTCGCGCCCATGCCAACGGCGATCACCAGCATCGCCATCGCTGAAAATCCCGGCTGCCGAGCGAGCGTGCGGATGCTGATTCTTAGATCGCGGAGAAGAGTCTCGAGCCTGTCCCAACTCCAGACCGCATGAGTTTGCTCGCGAATCACACTGGGATTGCCGAAGGCGCGCAGGGCGGCGTAGCGGGCCTCTTCTGGAGCAATGCCGTGTTCCCGCTGCTCTTCTTCTTCCAGTTGAAGGTCCGATTGCAGTTCCCGTTCCACATCGGCATCGCGTTTCCAGAACTGCCACCATTTCATCTCAGCTCTCCTCAGCGGCGGGCCACATCACCCGCGCCACCGCGTCAGCCATCTGCTTCCATTGCGATTCTTCGACGACAAGCTGTTTTCTTCCTTTGTCCGTGAGCCGGTAATACTTGAATTCCCGATTCCGATCTGGAGCCGTCTCCCATTTCGAGGTGACCCATCCCCTTCGCTCCAGCCGGTGCAGCGCGGGGTAAAGCGAGCCGTGTTGCATCTGGAGAAAATCATTCGTGGTCCGCTGGATATGCTTGCCGATCTGGTGGCCGTGCGCAGGACCATAAAGAAGAGTTCGCAAGATCAGCATGTCAAGGGTGCCTTGAAGAAGGTTCGCGCGTTCCGGTGTCTGTTTAGCCATAGAAGACATTCGACCATCAACAAAAGAGAATGGTAGACACTCGACCATCACAAGTCAAGACGTGACATTCCGAACGGTCCACCCACGGGATTACACCAGCTACTTAGCGCATTTTCGCAAATGGTGTAGTCCGCGGACGGGGTGTATCAGGGCACGAGCTTTAGTCGTGCCGACCCGATTGGAATAGGGGCCCGTACCGCTCTGCCGAAGGCTGGCGCGCAACTCCCGGTGTTGGAGCGGAGCGCCCTGAATTCCGGTCTACATGAACTACAAAAACGGTCTAGGCATTCACAAGATCGCCGGTGTGACTGCACACGGTGTCGTGGATGGTCGGCAACCGGAAGTTATGCAGTCTCGCTCGGATAATTGAAGAAGAGCTGATTGCCGTCGGGATCATCAACCACAAGCAGCCGGTAGCCCCACGACCCTTCTTTCACCGGAACGCCCCTGGCCTCGAGTTCCGCGCGCAGCGCATCCAGCGCGGCAATCTCGGCTTCGCGCGTCTGCTGCTGCACGTTCAGGGAAATGAACATCAGCCCCTTGCCAATCTTCTCCGGCCATGTGTCGGCCAGGATCAGCGCGCAGCCCTGCCGATCCACCTCCGCAACGTGCGCTCTGCCGTCCTCGTCGTAGCGCCAGGAGCTGGTGAAGCCGAGCCGGCTAATGTAAAAGCGAAGCGAGGCCTCAACGTCAGCCACATGTAGAACCGGGCGTGCGAACCACTCTGTCATAGGCTATGTACCTTCAAATGAAGACAACTTTACTCCTCGATCGCCAATTCCTCCTTCCCCTTCCTCGCAAAAAGTCAGATTCTCAGGTATGAGCGTTTGCTGCGCAGAGGAGTCCTGCTGCATCGCCATCTGCATCTCCATTTCCATCTCCTTCCGCAATTCACAAAAAAATTCCGCCTCAAACCTGTAACGCCAACCCGCCTTTCCGCACTACTTCTTCATAACCGCAGCACAGGCTGCCGGACAAGAGGAGGAAGCCCCATGCCAAATACTTTGGCAATCACCGCGGATTTTATTGAGGTCCGCATGGCAAAACGCGCCCTGCAAGCCTTTAGCCGGTCTTCACGCACCCTGCTGGCGAGCCGGCTGGGCCATCTTGCAATCAAGGCTGTGACAGAAGTCTTCAGCCATCATGC
This sequence comes from Terriglobales bacterium, assembly GCA_025934025.1. Lineage (GTDB taxonomy): Bacteria > Acidobacteriota > Terriglobia > Terriglobales > Acidobacteriaceae > Angelobacter. The sequence continues at coordinate 8,717 of JAICYU010000084.1, read as the reverse complement.
GACACCGGAAGAGCAGCGGCGGCTGGCGCTGGCCCGCGTAGCCACGGAAGCCCGCCTGGCAGGAATCGAGACGGAGGATTGGACCGTGCCGGTGCTGGTGGAAATCGCAATGCAGAAAATGAAGGGCGAGCTTGATCCGGACAAGCCCAAAGTGTCGGCCATGGAAAGCTTTTATCTCTGAGCCTGCAACCCAGCGAGGATGGCGGCAGCTCGGCTGCCGCTATCCTTTGTAAGGAGCTATCTTTTCAATCTCCGCCATAGCGCTGAAGCCTGATCTACTCCCATCGTCGCCGTAAGCCCAAGATAAAAGATGCCGTACGGCACCAACACCAATCCCGCCGCCACTACGGGCCGATGCGGGTGCAGGCCCAGCCGTATTGCCCAAGCGAGCCCTGCGGAGATGACTGCCGCCGTCCACAACCGAGCGATGTACCCGACCGGCGATTGAATCTTTCCTGCGCGGCGCGACATGCCTCGGCGCAGCAGCAGAAACTCTACCCACGCCGCCATACCATAGGAAGCAGTGAGTCCGGCAGCGCCCCAACGCGGGCTGATTCCCAGAATGCCCGGCAGATGCAGAGCGAAAAAGTAACCGAGAGCCGAAGTCAACAGCACGCGGACAATCGCGTAACGCAGCGGCGTCTTGGTATCGCGCAGCGCGTAATATGCCGAAGAGTAGAGCCGGCCCACCGTCGCCGCCAGCAATCCCACAGCGGAGCCCGCCAGGATTCCCCACACCCAGACGGTGTCTGCGCGAGTAAACTTGCCGCTCTGGTAGATCACGCCCGCCACAACGTCGCCCAGCGCGAGAAACGCAATCGCGGAAGGCACCACAAAGAACGCGATCCGCTTGGTGCTCGATTCAATCCGCTTGCGCAGCGCTTCCGCAACCTGCTGCTCGCTGCCCAAAGCGCTCGACATCGCCGGAAGCTCCGCCGCCGACACTGACATTCCAAACAAGCTCACCGGCAGCAGATATAACGCCTGCGCGTTGAAGAGCGCGGCCACCGCGCCCATGGGAAGAAAGCTGGCCAGCAGCGTGTCAATATAGGCACTGAGCTGGGTCACGCCGCGGCTCACGAAAATGGGAAAGAAGTTGTTGATCACCGTGCGGATGTTTTCGCCCAGAGAACTCAGCCAAAAGCGCAAAGCCGGAGCCAGGCGCAGGACTACGGGAAGCTGCACCAGGAATTGCAGTCCAGCACCGATGACCGATGCCCAAGCCGTGTAGATCGCCAGATAAGAAAGCTCCGACCGGGGGCCGAAGATCAGCAGCGCGGCAATCTGAGCGATGTTCCACACCACCGGAGAAACATAAGAAAGAAAAAATTTACCGTGGCTGTTGAGGATTCCCAGGCACCACGCCGAGAGCACCATCAGCCCAATTCCGGGAAAGAAGATGCGCACTAACTGGATGGTCAGAATGCGCGTCTGCCCGTGAAACCCCGGTGCAATCAAATCAATGAGCCAGGGCGTCGCCACCACTCCCGCCAGCACCAGCACCGACATCACCAGGGCCAGGATCGAGAAGACTGCACCCGCAACTTTGCCGGCCTCCTCCTTGCTTTCTTGCGCTACCAGCCTGGCATAAACCGGAATGAAAGACGCCGAGAGCGCGCCTTCGCCAAAAAGATTTTGCAGGATGTTGGGAATGCGCAACGCGGCGCGGAAAGCGTCCGCCGCGAACGACAGGCCAAAGTAGTGAGCAAAGATGCTCTCGCGCACCAAGCCGAAGATGCGGCTTAAAAAAATGCCCGCCGCTACCAGAAAAGCGGAGCGTCCGATGCTGGTTGGCTTGGCCTGGGGCCGATCTGGAGCGGCAATCATGGATGCTGCGAGTCTTTCACAGCCCGGGACAGCAGGCAATCAGGCGAAGCGCGGAACCTACCTTCCTGTGTACAACTGGAGCGAAGCCCAATAATAAGGTCTTTTGTGGAAGGTATTGGAATGGAGCATTGCCAGCTTCGCCTCATGGAGAGCGGCCGCCGGTTTGCCGGTACGCTGGAGCGCAGTATAGAAGTGGTCCATCAGTTCGGCGTTGGCTTCGTCGTCCACCTCCCAGAGGGCTCCGATCACCTGATGGGCCCCGGCCCGCATGAAGGCCCATGCCAGCCCCACCAGCCCTTCTCCCGAGTACTGCCGCGTGCCCGCACCGTAGCAGGTGGAGATGGTCACAAGTTCGGGATGGATTTTAGTCTTAATGATGTCGCGCGCGTAGAGCTTGAATCCCTCTGGGCTGGGCGAAAGGATGATGGCTGAATCGAGCGGATTCATGTCGCTGGCCGTTCCATGGGTGACAAAATGCATGAAACGGAACTGGCTCGGGTCGCTTGAATCGTATGCCGCGGGCGTGGCGGCGGCGCCGGAGATAACTTTCTCTTCTGTCTGAGGAAAATGCTCTTCAACCTCTTTCAGTTCTTCAGGCGCATGGATCAAAGTGGGGAAGTCTGTACTGGCTTCAGACGGAGCGCCCATCAGGAGCATCTGCCTGGCGAATGGTTGGCGCTCGCGCTTGGGATTCTCCAGCGCCGCAAGAAAGCTGGCGTTCTGGATGCAGACATCCTCAATCCAGAAATGCGGCTTGGGAGAGGGCGCCACCAGCGTTTCAAAATTCAACATGAACAAGCGCCGATGAGGAATGATGACAATGTTCGATCCTTTCGGCGCCAGGCTCTGCGCCGGCGCAACCAGCATCTGGTACAGCCTCTCCCCGTGTGGTGACTCGTCCGCGCTGTGATTCAGGATGTCACGATTGTAGCTGTCAATTTCGCGGGCAATTTCCGTCTCTGCGGGAAGCTTGAACAATTTCACTTGCGAGGGAGTAATCACCCAAAGATAGGATTGGCCTTCCGTAAGCCAATAAGCAAGGACTACCTGGTTGCGCGTTTGCAGAGTACTTTGTATAGCTTTGATATTCACGCGTCCAGCGCCGGTGAGCCCAAACGCGCGCGCCAGCGCCCGCGATCGGCCGCGTTCCGCAATCTGAAGTGCGTCCAGAGTTCGGCCTTGATCTACCAGGAAGCGAACATACGGGTCAAAATACGGATTCTGATCGAAAAATGAAATCTGGAATCTGCTGCTCGCGATTCCGTTGAAAGCCTGTTCCGAAGTGGCAATTGCTTCTCGAAATGTCTTTTCTGCTTCGGCGAATCGCCGCTCTTTCGTGTAGATCTCGGCCAAGTCAGTGAGTGCTTGCCAGCGCATCTCTGCGGAAGGACCGGATTGGAGCACGAGCCGCAAACCAGCCTCTGCGCTCTTCAGGTCGTTCTCGTCCGCCGCCACTTTCGCTTTGTTCAGATAAAAAAGGAGAAGCTGCTCGTCTTGGGGATGAAGGTCCTCATCTTCTTTCACGTACTCTTCGGCGCTCCGGAGGTCTCCCATCCTGGATGCCACCCGTGCCAGATTGCCCAGGGTCATCGTTGCGGTGCGCACGTCATTTCTCCTTCTGGCAACGGCCAGCGCCTTCAGCCAATCCTGTTGCGCGTCATGGTACTGCTGGTTCCAGAAATGGAGCCTACCAAGATTGTTGAGCCAGAGCGCGTGATCTGAATCTGCTTTCCGAGTGCCGGAAATTGCCGAACTTTTGACGACCGCCTCACTCGTGTAGTTTATGGCGTTTTCCCAGTCGCCCAATTCTCCATACCAGACGCCCAGATTCCCGAGCGCCTCCTCTTCCATGAGTGGATCGTGCCACGCAATCGCTAGGTCTTTCACCTTCGAGAAGCATTCCACCGCCTGCTCGTACAATCTCTCGTCGGCCAGAAGAGATCCCAGATTGTTCAAAGTACTCATTTCCACCGGGTTGTGATATTGCCTGGCGAGATCTACCGCTTCCCAATAGAAATTTTTGGCGCGCTCCTGATTCTTCTCTTGTGAGGCCAGCCATCCTTCGGTGTTTGCGATGTTAGCCATCAACTCCGGATCGGAGTTTACGGCCAAAGCTTTGGCCTGTGCTAATTCGCGATGTGACTCCTGGAGATTGTCCGTGCATGCGCCAACCAGAGCGAGTGCATACGTTCTTTCCGCCTCGAGCTTCTGGCGATCCGGAGAATCAGGAGGGGTGGTCTCAAGGAGAGATGCTGATTGCTTAGGATCATCACACGACGGGTCCCTGGCCTTGAGTAGACGAAATTTATAGTTCAGGGTTGGATCAAAAGTAGTCTGGCGCAGCCCCTTCTCGATCATCTGGCGCGCTACGGCTTGATGGGTGTCTTTGGCGAGCTTTGCCTGACTGTACAACTTCGTCCAGTCAGGCTGAATATTCTGTTTGCCGCACCCAAAGAAAGAGAGTGCCAGGGCCGACAACAATAGCTGAATTACTTGCCGCCGGGATTTCCCGATCCGCCGGTTCCTGTACCGCCCGTCCCACTCCCTCCGCTTCCGGCGGAGCACATATCCACACGCAGCATGAGCAAGCTGCGATGATGTTTCTGCACCTTGAGTTCGCCCAATCGCACGACGCCAAATTTGGGAATGCAGATAATGGAGCCAAATCCAAGCAGCTCGGTGTTCGGTCCTGCATGGTCCTCGATCTTGATGTGGTTCAGGGCCGAGAAGATGATCACATCGTCGCGCCGCTTTTCTCCCTTTACCTTCCATCCCTTGAGGACCTCGGTCATGCCGCCAAGCGCATGATAGGTATTCTCCACCTCTTCCAGTTCCTTCTCGCTGAGCCGGGCGAGTTTGCTCCCCAGAAGCCATTCGTCGAGCTTGCTGGCGCGGTGAGCGTTTGAGACTTTCGAGTGGGTATCGTGTTCCTGAAAAACGTGTGTTGCTAATTTTACATCGAACTTGTGGCCGGCAATCCGCAGATTGTCAAAATGGCTGCCGCTGATGGTGAAGCTGAGTTCTCCTCGCTCGTCGCCCATGGTGGGCGAATACACTGCCATGCGCGATACTACGCGGTCCGCGGTTACGACATCGTGGATATTGAGATTTTCGACGATAGAGCTGGCGAAACTGGTAAAGCGATGATGGCATTCGTCATATCCGCCCCCGACTTCAGCCACGGCGGAATCAAAAGAAACGAAACCATCATGCCGGAATTTTTCCACCCGGCTGTGGCCGAACCCCCCGTGTTCGCCCAGCACTGCAGCCGCTTGCGTGGGAACGATGTGTTTAATCGGCCGTTCCATGTGGCCGGCAAAGCCGTAAGAGCATGCCTGCATGGAGTATTGCGAATGGTGGCGAGCACACTGGACCATATTTCACCCCGGAAAATTTTCTTCTGGATCACCGATGGGTTTGGAACCGTACTTCGTTTGGGAAGATTGTACTACTCTCGAATGATTGCTTTCGGTTCAATCTACTAATTGCAATTCGAACTTCCCATCTGCCACTTGCTCTTGATTTCCAACAGCATCTTCCGCATTAACTAGAAACTCGTAACTCCCTGAACCAAGATTGTCCGCAGGAACCGATAGAGTCACAAAGTCTTCCTGCGCACTGACCTGCAAGGGAACGGTGTACTTTACAACGTTTGAACTTGTAACAATAATCGCCCGGTAATTCTTGAGCTGTGGCTTAGGCGTAAGTTCGATTCTCAAGCTGATCCGGCCGCCTCGTTTCACGGTAATCACATTCGCTGCTCCCCGCGACTGCCCGCTCAGGACATGGCCGAATTCCTGCGCCGGCGCCTGGGCCTTTGCCAGCGTCTCCTTCTGGCCATGAATCACAGTTGCTTGGTACACGCTCAGTCCCGTAAGGCAGACCACCAACGCCATGGCGAATGACGGCGCCCACGCGAGACTCAAGAAACCTCCGCGCCAGCGCGCAGGCGCTGTGGAGCGCTGTTCCGCCGCTTTCCGTTCGCGGGCCAGCGGAGCCGCCGCCTGCATAAACTCGCCGGCAAAGGTTACCGATTCGAGACACGCGGCACAGTTCAGGTAGTGCTCCTCAAACGCAGCCTGCTCTGCCTCGTTCATTTCACTCAGGAGATACCGCTCCACGGCCATTCCTTTTACGGCTTGCTCATGGGACATCAGTTGATCGGTCATAGCGCGCCTTTCTGTATCCATTTGCTGTCCGCGTTTCCCAGCTTCTTCTTCGCATTCAGAAGGGCCCGGTGCAGAAGCACTCTCAAGTATTCGCGGCTCACATTAAACTCGCGGCAAATCTCGTCTTTATCGCGTTCGTCCATGAAGACTGCCAATAAGATGCTGCGGTCACGGCGCGAGACGCGATCAAGCAGCCAGTACACAGTCTTGCGTATCTCATCCTGGCGAATGTTGTCTTCCGGTTGGGGCGCAGGATCAATGAATTCCAGCGCCTCGTCTTCCTGTTCATGGCGGGCCGGCCACTCTGCCCGCTTCCATTCGCTGACGACATGGTTGCAGACCGCGTACACGTAAGATGAAAAGCGTTCCGGCTGCTGGACTGTTCCGGCGCGCGCGCCTTTGAGCACGCGCAGGAGCGTCTCCTGGCGCATGTCTTCCAATGCGCCTCCGGAAAAACCCAACATGCGGAGTTTGATCGTAACCAGGCGGCTGAAGTAGGCGGCGAAGTGCGACTCGGTTTCGGAGTCGCGCATCTTGAGCCGGTTGAGATAGTCGGAGTCGAAGTTGTGCAAGTCCACTGGCTTCTAGTGCGACAAGTATACTTCAGGCCACGCGCCCTGCCTTTGCCACGAAATGTATGCGGACACAACATCACAATTCCCCGCTTACTGCGAGCCTTCTAGGGCGGGGCAGCTCAGAGCCGAGGTACAGCCCGGGCTGGCTTTCATGCATGGCCAGCGCAGAAACTGCGGCAGCCGTGGTGAGCGTCTTCTTGTCATCAAGGATCAAAGGATGCCGCCGGTGCCGGACTACCACACCGGGCATCGCGGGGCCGAGCGCCGCCGAAGCAGGCCATGATCCATCCGGCAACTGCATGTTCCGCAGCTTGGTTCCTACAATTCCTGCGCGTTGGATTTGCAGCCGGAAGGCACAGCGCAGATACGCGGCCTGCTCAAACGGGCTCTCGCGCGCATAGTAGGACATCAATTGGCTCACCTTGTGCAGCAATGGCCAGGAGGCCGTGCTGCTTTCGGACCCGAGAATCTCAGCGCAGAGATGAAAGCGGGAGGAAAGCCGGCACCAGGGAACAGGCCAGTCCTGCACTCGTGAGGCAAGAAATTCCTCGGCCCGCGGATTTGGCGTGCCAAGCGCCTGTACCGCAGCCACTGTGGTATCGGGCGCGCTCAACTTGAACAGGTGGTCGGCCTGGCTCCATTCAGGATAAGGAGAAAATCCGCCGTTAGGACGCTGGCAATTGCGAATCAAATCAAGCGCTGTTCTGGGAATGACGCGGCCGAATCTTCTCAGTGCGATCACGGCCAGGGCCGTCGTGTCCGCGTCCGGCGCCTCGCCCGGCGACATGCCCCACGCTTCCGGAGTGCCTGCTTGAGATAACCAGCGGATTGCTTCACTCAACTTCTGTTGATGCTGGCTTCCAAGATATCTGGGCGAGAGCTCTCCCAAACGCACGAGAATCCATGCCGTCACCCAGACATCAAGCTCGTTACCTAGAAGCGTGAAGTCAGACCAGTGGCCGTCCTTCAGGTTGGAAAACAGGAAGTCCAGGCCTGCTGCGATGGCTTGGGCGCTGCTGCGCGATTCTGCGCGGTGCTCCGGCGTGCCGCCCTGATAGAAATCGGATTCCGGTACTGTCGTATTCAACTGCTCTTCGGTCACAAAGCACTCCACGTGGAATTCCCTGTCTGTTGAGTAGTGACTCCTGAGAACAAACCGTTTCATTGGGAAGCCTGTTTTTCCTGGGAGTCGCTCCTGATTTGGCGGCAAGCAGCTGACTGTGCAGGACTTAGTTAAGTCAGGTATCAGCTCGTCTGGGCAAGAACCCTCGCATCCAGCGGAAACAGGCCGAGGGCCCGCATCAAGTACAATCTTGCTCTTACGGATATGCGCAGCTTTGAAAGCCTTTCAGAACGCGAAGTTCTTGCTCTGGCTGTCTCGCTCGAAGAGGAAGACGAGCGCATCTACGCCGACTACGCTGAAGAACTACGCCAGGATTTCCCCGCCACCGCGCAGATGTTCGACGCCATGCGCCAAGAGGAATCCGAGCACCGGCGGCGGCTGATCGAACTCTACCGCAGCAAGTTTGGCGAGCACATTCCGCTGATCCGCCGCAATGACGTGAAAGGGTTTGTGAACCGCCGGCCCATCTGGCTCACGCGTCCGCTGCGGCTGGATGCCATCCGCAAAGAAGCCGCGACCATGGAGGTCGAGACCCGGCGCTTCTACGAAAAATCGGCCGATCGCGCTCAGGATGCCAGTATCCGGCAGTTGCTCAACGATCTTGCTCAGGAGGAGCGCGCGCATGAATACCGCGCCGAAGAGCTGAGTGACCTTGATCCTGCCGCGCGGAATCAGGAAGAACAGGCCAACCGCAAACTGTTTGTTCTGCAGATCGTGCAGCCAGGTCTCGCGGGGCTGATGGATGGGTCCGTCTCGACTCTGGCTCCAGTCTTTGCCGCTGCATTTGCCACCCGCAATACCCACACAGCCTTTGCCGTGGGGTTGGCGGCTTCCATCGGCGCAGGCATCAGTATGGGATTCGCCGAAGCGCTTTCCGATGATGGCAGTCTCACCGGGAGAGGGCATCCATGGATTCGCGGCCTGGTTTGTGGCCTGATGACTGCGCTGGGCGGCATCGGCCATACCTTGCCTTTCCTGATTGGAAATTTCAATATCGCGTTTGTTGTTGCGGTTGTCGTGGTG
>JAICYU010000328.1 GCA_025934025.1 Terriglobales bacterium | reverse complement strand
TAATAGAAATTCTTCGCGGCGCGCCGGGCGATGCCGCGACACACGGCATAAGCGTGCGTGAGCTGATGATGCGTCACAGCAGCTTGCCTGCCGCTGCCCGTGCAACCAGCAGGAGCTTTCGCGCTTTGGAAATGACCGGCCTCTTCCGCAGCACATCGAATCCCTGCCGTTCGATGGCATTCAGGATTTCCTGCCCGCCGCGGCTGAACAGCTCAATGTCAATCGCCAGTTCTCGGCCAACCATTTTCGCCAGCGGCAGTCCGCGCTGGAACCATTGCCGCGCCCGCGCCACTTCAAACCGCATCATCTCGAGGAACCCCGCTGTCGCGCGCCGCCCCGCGATAACATCTTCGATGACTCCAAAGCGCCTCAGATCTTCGAGCGGCAGATAGATACGACCGTTGCCAAAATCAACATGAACGTCCTGCCAGAAGTTCGCCAGTTGGAGCGCGGTGCAGGTATAGTCGGAAAGCTGCCGGCGCTCAGCGTCACTGTACCCGCAAAGGTAAAGCACCAGATGGCCGACAGGATTTGCCGAGTACCTGCAATAGCCGAGCACGCCCTGAAATGTCTCGAAGCGCGTGACGGTCTGATCCTGGCGAAAAGCGATGAGCAGATCAGAGAACTCGTGCTTGGGAATGTTGAACTGCCTCACGGTCTCAGCCAGAGCAACAAAGACTGGATGACGAGGAGATCCTTCGTAGCAGGCGTTCAACTCTGCCTCCCACTGGTCCAGCAATTCCAGAGATTGTTTCGCATCGCCCACTTCATCTCCCAGATCATCGGAGATACGGCAATAGGCATAAATGTTGAAAAAATCCTGCCGTAGTCGAGCGGGGAGAAACCAGGTCGCAACCGAGAAGTTCTCGTAATGCGTCCTGGCCAGCTTTTCGCAGTACGCCCGCGCTTCCGCGAGAGTAGGCGCTGACTCCGGAATCCGATACGAATTGGGCAGGGAGTTCCATCCCAATGTTGAAGAGGGAAAGCTCTGGCTGGAAGAAAAACCTGGCATGTTCATGTTAATGTCCCGGAATGATCGCTGTTTTGATCTGGCTGCCGCGATCGAGCATCTGTTGCAGCACCTGCTTCAGGGTCGAAAGCGGCGCTTCACCGGTAACGTAGTCGGTACTTTTGATCTGTTTTTTTGCAATTAAAGAAAACGCCTTGCGCACGGTTTGGGGCGTGTGGTGGAAGGTGGCCTTCAGCGTGATTTCAGAATAATGTAAGCGGTTGGTATCAAGCTCAACCTTGGTTCCGCTGGCGCATCCTCCGAAAAAGTTCACCACGCCGCCGCGACGCGCCATCTCGACCGCCCATTGCCAGGTCTCGGGACGGCCAACGGCTTCGATCACAACATCAGATCCGCGGCCCAGAGTAAGACCCAGTACCGCATCAACTGGATTGGAAATTTTCCCGATCTGTACTACTTCGTCTGCTCCAAAGCGAAGCGCCGCCGCAATCTGCTCGTCACGCTTGACCACCGAGATCACCTTGCAGCCGGCCAGTTTGGCCACCTGCACCAGCATCAGCCCCAGCGGACCCGCGCCGATCACCGTGACGGTATCGCCAATATCGGCTCGAGTCTCCTGCAATCCGCGCAGAGCACATGCCAAGGGCTCGGTCATTGCAGCCGATTCGAAGCTTACGTCTTCCGGGACCGCCAGCATGTTGGTTTCAACGATCCGCCGTGGAATCTTGATGTATTCGGCATAAGCGCCATTGTTAAAGAGCAGGTCCTCACAGAGATTCTCCTGGTGTTTAAGACAATAGAAGCAGGCTCCGCATGGGGCCGAGTTTAGCGCCACCACGCGCATCCCGCGTCTGAAGTCACGCACGCCCGGCCCAATTTCTTCCACCACGCCTGCCAGTTCATGCCCAAAGAGGGCCGGAGGAACGATCATCCGTGCGTGGTACCCGCGCTGAAACACTTTCAAGTCAGTGCCGCAGGTGAGCGCGACATTCACCTTCACCAGCACCTCTCCCGGCTCGAGTGTCGGAATCGGAACCTTTTCAATCTTCACGTCCTCCTTGCCATAGAGGACGGCTGCTGTCATTTGTCCTTTCAAACCTTGCCCCACTCCATTCCAGGCTGGACCACAACCTTCAATGACTCAGGTCCGGGATGCGATGCCAAGTGCAGAGCTTCCACTGCCTGCCGCAGTGGAAAACGATGGGTAACGAGTCGCGCAAAATCAATCTCTCCGGACAATACCAAACGGACATTTTCTTCCTGCAAATCCACCGAAGCGCTGTAGGATCCCAGAAGCGTCTTTTCGTCAACACAGATTGCTGCCGGATCAATTGCAACCTCGCTGCGTTGCGTTTGCGCAAACAACATCACGCGCCCGCCCGGACGCGCTGCATCCATGGCAAGCTTGATCAGGCTGTTTCCTGCCGTCGCCAGGATCACCGCATCGGCGCCGCGGCCGTCTGTGAGTTCACGAACTCGTTCCTTCGGATCGGAAACAGACGCATTTACGGTGTGCCGAAGACCATAGCTCTCGGCGATTTTAAGGCGCTGGGGATACAAGTCAGAAGTAACTACTGTCCCTCCGGCGCGGCGCGCAAGAGCCGCCAGGATGATTCCGATCGGCCCTTGCCCGATCACCAGCACCGTTTCGCCCGGCTGGAGCCGCAGCGATTCGACGGCTTTCATGCAGGTGTTCACGGGTTCGATGAAGGCGGCCTGTTCGTAGGAGACGTGACCCGGGATTTTGACCAGTCCAGCGCGCACAATCCAGTCCATGACGCGAACGTATTCCGC
>JAICYU010000166.1 GCA_025934025.1 Terriglobales bacterium | reverse complement strand
GATGAAATTCGGCGGCACCTCTGTGGGCGATGCCTCGCGCTTTCGCCAGTGCGCAGCCATCGTGAGCAAGGCGCTCAAGAAGGACCGCGTGATCGTGGCGGTTTCGGCGATGGCGGGAGTCACCGACCTGATCTTTCGCACCATTGATGCCGCGCGGCACGGAGATTCCGAGAACACGGAATCGCATTTGCGGACGTTTGAGACCGCGCACCGGCGGCTGATTTCTGAGCTGCTTACCGGAAGCGCCGCTGCCGACGCCGAATGCTTCCTGCAGCAGGTGTGCGACCATCTGCGGAAATCCGCTCATGCACTGCTCGCGCTGCGATCAGATATTTCGGCGCAGACGATGGACTCTCTCGTCGCGCTGGGCGAGCGCATCTCCTCGTGGGTGCTGGCAAAGTATCTGGAACAAAGCGGAATCCAGAGCGCCTTTGTTCGTGCTGAAGATGCAATCGTTACTGACGCAAACTTCGGCAACGCCGCGCCGGAAATGGAAGCCACCCGCGCAAAATGCGAGTCGGCGCTACTGCCGCTTACTGCGCGTGGTGTTGTCCCGGTGGTCGGAGGCTACAGCGGCGCTGCGCCAGATGGACGGATTACCACCTTGGGCCGCGGCGGCTCGGATTATTCAGCCACCATCATCGGCGCGGCCGCGGGCGCGGATGAAGTCTGGATCTGGACCGATGTTGACGGCGTGCTCACGGCTGATCCGCGCATCTGTCCCGATGCAACTACGCTGGCGCAGATTACTTTTGCTGAGGCGATCGAGCTCGCCTACTACGGCGCAAAGGTGATCCATCCCAAGGCGGCCTATCCCGCTGCCGAGGCCGACATCCCGGTGTGGATCAAGAATTCGCTCCGTCCTGAAGCCGAAGGAACGCGGATTTCTCGTTCGATCTCGCCGGCGGCATCGCCCGTGAAGTCTGTAACCGCGGTAAAGCAGGCGACGCTGATCACACTGGTCACTCGCCGTGATGTTCATCCGGTTGAGCTTTGGGGCCGCCTGTTTCTGCGGCTGGGTCAGGAGCAAATTGAAGTGCTGTTTGCCACTCAATCTTCGCCAGAGCACGCCTTAGGTCTGGTGCTGCGCGCGGAAGATGCAAGCCGCGTGCTCAAGCTGGTTCGCACCATCTTCCGCATTGAGCTGGCGCAAGGCGTGATGCAGCCGGTGCAAGTGAATGACGAGGTAGCGGTTATCGCTGTGCTGGGTGAAGCGATGAAGGGTACCTGTGGCATCCTCGGCCGCGTTTTCTCTTCCGTCGCGCGCTGTGAGGTGAGCGTTATTGCCGTTGCGCAGGGCGCCAGCGAACTCAGTATTTGCTTTGCCGTTCCGGCGGCCGCAGCGGCGCAGGTCGTTCGCGCCGTACATGATGAATTCTGCGCGAACTTCGGCGCATCAATTCCCGTGTGCCTGCGCCCCAGCGCGCAGGCTCTCTCAGGAGCGCAATGAAGACTGCATCATCAACGCCTGTTGCTGCCGATCACCTGCTGCGCTGCGTGCATTGCGGCACGGTGCAGACGAGCGCCGACCGAATGTTCCGCTGTTCCTCCTGCTCCAAACTGCTGGAAGTAGCTTATCCGGAATGGGCGGATGCTGGGCGCGAGTTCGGATTGCGACTGAAAGAGGTCTGGCGCGAGCGCCGCAATTCCACTCTGCCGGAAGACGCAAGCGGCGTCTGGCGTTTCCGTGAACTGCTTCCGCGAGTTGAGCGCGAGCACATCGTCACTATGAGCGAAGGTAATACTCCGCTGGTGGACCTTCCCAAAGCAGCACGGGACCTGGGCATCGCGCGTGTTCTCGCCAAACATCAGGGCATGAATCCTACCGGGTCATTCAAAGATACGGGCGTCTCCACGGCCATCAGCATCGCGAAGGCACAAGGCTATGGGCTGGTCTGCTGCGCCTCCACCGGAAATACATCAGCTTCAGTTGCGGCCTATGCCGCTCGAGCAGGGATGAAAAGTATTGTGCTGCTTCCGCAGGGGCAGGTCGCATCAGGGAAACTCGCTCAGGCGCTGGAGTATGGGGCTCATGTATTGCAACTCGAAACCGATTTTGATGGCTGTCTGAAGATTCTGTACGAGGTGATCCGAGAATTTCCTGCGTACCTGATGAACTCTCTCAATCCTTATCGCCTGGAAGGACAGAAGACTCTGGCGTTCGAATTAATGGAGCAGTTGAACTGGACCGTTCCCGACCACGTGATTGTGCCCGGCGGAAATTTAGCCAACAGCTCTGCCATTGGAAAAGGCTTCCTGGAACTGCAACAACTGGGGCTGATTTCGCGCTTGCCGAAAGTCTCCATCATTCAAGCAGAAGGGGCAAACCCGCTGGTCCGCAGCATGCGCGAGAGCGGCGGCGAGCGGTTGACGCCGTTAACTCCCCAAACTCGCGCTACTGCCATTCGCATCGGCAATCCTGCATCGTGGCGAAAGGCGGTTGTGATTCTCAAGCAAACTGCCGGCGCTTGCGAGCAAGTCACCGAGCATGAGATTGCACAGGCAAAAGCAGAGTTGGGATCGCAGGGTGTGGGCTGCGAGCCTGCTTCAGCAGCTTCGTTCGCGGGGCTGAAAAAGCTCGCACGCCTCGGATTGGTAAAGCGGCAGGAAACAGCGGTTCTGGTACTGACAGGACACATGCTGAAAGATGTGGACTACATGCTGGAGGCGCAGGCGCATCGCACGCTTCGTCCTATGCCGGCCGAAACCTCAGAGGTCGTTCGCGCTCTGGAGAAAATCAATGCCGGAAACTAAAGAAATAGCCCTCGCTAGTTCGCCACAACTGGCTGCGCGAACTCCTGTTCGCGTTGGCATCGTCGGCTATGGAACGGTGGGAAAAGCCACAGCAGAGATTCTCGCCGCCAATGCAGAAGAGATCGCGCGCCGCATTGGGGTTTCCGTATTGGTTACGCGAATCTGCCGCAAGAGCCCGCGTCCGTTGGAAATGGGAGTCAGCGGTCTGCCTGTAGCTTCCAACTGGCAGGACGTGGTTTTCGCGGACAATGTTGACATCGTGGTGGAAGCCGTCGGCGGAACCGAGGTCGCGCTTCAGGTGCTCAGAGCGGCGCTCGAAAACGGTAAGGCCGTGGTGACTGCCAACAAAGCTTTGCTTGCTCAGCACGGAGAAGAGCTGTTCTGTCTGGCCAAGCAGAACAACTTGCCAATTGGCATTGAAGCCAGCGTGGCCGGTGGAGTTCCGGTGATCCGCGCGATTTCTGAAGCGCTGGCCGCGGACCGTATCCAGGCAATTTATGGAATCGTCAACGGCACGTCGAACTACATCCTCACACAGATGGAGCAGCACGGCATCGAGTTTGCCGAAGCATTGGAGCAGGCTCAGAAAGCGGGCTATGCGGAAGCTGATCCCAGTCTGGATATTGATGGCCTCGATGCGCGCGATAAGATCGCCATTCTTGCGCGCATTGCATTCGGACTCGCAGTGAATATTGCAGAAATTCCGGTGACCGGAATTCGCCAGGTCACAGCCACAGATTTTCACTATGCCCATCGCCTCAACTCGACCATTCGTCTGGTGGCTTCCGCCGAGCGCACCGACGGCGGCGTTCATATTGCCGTGCAGCCGTGGCTGGAGCCGCGCGATTCGATGCTGGCCAAGGTGGACGGAGCAAACAACGCAATTTTCATTGCGGGTGAGCGCGTGGGCACGCAGATGCTCTACGGGCGCGGCGCAGGCGGAAACGCAACCGGCACGGCAGTTCTTTCCGATGTGCTTCAGATCGCGCAGCAGATTGCGCGTGGCGGGGCTTCAGCCAGCGCTCTTGCAGGATTTCATAACGGCAAGCAGACACCGCTGCTGCCTCGTCCTCATGCCGTGAGCTGGTTTCTGCGCCTAACCGTGCAGGACCGCCCCGGCATCCTTGCGCGCACGGCGGAGGCGATTGCCCGTTGCGGGATCAATATTGACTCGGTGATCCAGGAGCCGCACATGCCCAAGGACAATCTCTCGTTTGTGATCACGCTGGAGCCGGTATGCGAGAAGACGGTGAAGGAAGCTGTACACGCGATCAATGAATTTGAGTTTATGAAAGGCCCTGTACTGCTGCTGCCGATGATCTCATCGGCGGAAGAGCACGTTTAGGAAAGTTGGTAATTGAGAAATTTAGTAATTTGGTAATTTTGAAAAACTTGTCGGTACGGAATTCAATTACCCACTTACCAAATTCCCCAATTACCAACTTCTAAACCCAGGCTCGACTCTCCGGCCCGCGAGATCGTCTCATCCACTACCAAATTAGGGCACTGCAATCGGCTCCGGCTCCGCCACTCCGTCTGCGCGCGGGTCGGATGCGGCAAAGTTCATCCCGGTTCTGCTGTTGTGGAGCACCGCCTGTCCTCGCCCCATCAGCACCGTGTATTCCTTTCGGACAATCAGATTGTGCCCTTTCGCCCGCAAGGCCTCAATGACATCTGGCTTCACGCGCGATTCGATCAGGATGTCGCAGCTTACCTCTCCACCTGTGACGGTAAAGCGCGGCGCTTCCAATGCTGCCTGAATGTGCATGCCGTAATCCACGAAGTTGGAAACAAACTGAGCGTGAGCGAGCGGCTGATTCGCTCCGCCCATAATGCCAAAGCCGATATGAATGTCTCCGCGTTCCATGAACGCTGGAATGATCGTGTGAAAGGGACGCTTGCGCGGCGCCAGCGCGTTGGGATGGTTCGGATCAAGCGTGAACAGCGCACCGCGATTTTGCAGGGCAAATCCCATGCCTTTGACGACAACTCCAGATCCAAAGGCCGAGTAGTTGCTCTGAATCAGTGAGGCTATATTGCCATCCTTGTCCACGGCGGCGAGGTATGTGGTGTCGCTGGCGGGAACCCCTGGACCGGGATTGCAGTTGGCCTTGTCAGGGTTGATTTTGGTTGCGCGCTGCTTCGCGTATTCCTTTGAGAGCAGTCCTTTCACCGGTACTTTGGAAAATCTGGGATCGGCGTCATAGCGATAAAGGTCCGAGTAAGCCAGCTTCATGGCCTCGATCTTCTTGTGCAGTTCTACCGTCCCCTGAGGACCGGAAGCGTCCGGCGAAAAAGAACTCATGATGTTGAGCATTTCCAGAGCGGCCATGCCCTGGCCGTTGGGCGGGAGTTCATAAATAGTCCAGCCGCGATAATCGGTCGAGATCGGCTCAACCCACTCGGAAGAAAATTGCGCCAGATCTTCCGGCTGCATGGTTCCGCCGAAGATCGAAGACGTGCTGATGATGGCGCGCGCGATCTCGCCTTTGTAGAATGCATCGCGGCCCTGATCAGCGATCAACTGCAGGGCTTTGGCTACATCAGGATTGCGGAACTTCTCCCCGATCTGCGGCGTTCTGCCCTGCGGTAGAAAGACGCGCCGGCCTTCTTCCGTCTTCTCCAGCTTGGGTTCCGCTTCGGCCCACAAATCATGGATGATTTCCGGAACGGCGTAGCCGTGGTCAGCATAGTAGATGGCAGGCTGGAAGAGCTGCTTCCACTCCAGGTGCCCAAAGCGCTGGTGCGCCTTGCTCCAGCCGTCCACCGCGCCGGGAACGGTGACGGTCTGGATGCCATCGTGCGGCATGGTTTGAATGCCCTGGCTTTTCAGGTAATCAATAGTGAGCTTCTGCGGCGCCCATCCGCTGGCGTTTAAGCCGTAAAGCTTGCCGGTCTTAGCGTCCCAATAAAGAAGAAACAGATCGCCGCCCATTCCATTCATCATTGGCTCTGTGACGCCGAGAACGGCGTTAGCTGTGATGGCGGCATCCATGGCTGAACCGCCTTTGGCCAGAATTTCCGCCCCGGCCTGCGAGGCGAGATAGTGGCTGGTGGCAACGATGCCGCGATCGGTGATCACCACCGAGCGTCCGTAGCTGCGGTCCTGACAGTAAGAATCGAGCGCCATACCAATCACCAGCAACGATAGTAGAAGAAGTGAACGCATTGGTACCTCAGCGATTGAAGCAGCCGAGCATTATAGATGAGCAGATGTGTTTACTTCGCAGGCTTATTTCTACGCCAACTGAATCGTCTTCCGACAATCGCTTTCACGATCAGGTGATCGGTTGAACGGGTGGCGCCCCAGCCCACTCCGAAGTTGAGTTCCCATTCGGGCGAGACGTTCAGGTCAACGGAAGGAAAGAATTGTTGCTGCTGTTCGGCCAGAGGATCGAAGCCCGTAACAGGGCCGACTGCGCCATAGTATTCGAGACCCGCCGAAACGATTCTTGAAATATCATAAGATGCCTTCGCGTTAGGCGAAAATTCGAAGCCCTGATCAATATTTAGGCCGTGCAAGGACTTCTCAATCGTCGGATTAAACGAGAGATACCAGCGGCCAATTTTCTTGTCCACGATGGGCCTCATCTCCCACGTCCAGCTATCTTCAGAGAACTTCCTGCGCTGATAACCGATCTCATTGGAGAGGCTCACGCCAACGGGCCATCCCCATTTCTCGGGAATGCGGAAGCGCGGACGGATGTGGTCGCCCACCCAGTCCCAGCCGTCGCCCGCCCGTGCGCTGGTAAAGATGTAGAAGCCGGTCTCAAACCAGTCATTCCATCCCTGCGTAATCTCAACGGTTTCGTGAATCGCGTGTTCGGTGGGCGCAACGCCGTTGATCGGCACTTTGGTTCCTTGCGCAGTGAAGTTACTGTGGAGTTCCACCATGGTCGCCCCCGGATCCACGGTATCCGCACCGTACACTTGGATCTCATAGTTGTCCTGAGCGCAGGAGAGACCGCACCCGAACCATAGGATCGCAACTACGGCAGCAACAAGAGACGCGAAGCGCATTGGGTTGCGCATCCGCCGGGCGCTAGAAAGAACAATCACTGCGGTCCGTGCGGCAAGTCAATTTCCTTGCCCATGATGTCGGCGGTGCGCTGCAGTTTGCGCATGCCTCGCAGCCAGCGTTCGTAATCATTGGCTTTGTTCTGGAAATACTTTGCCACTTCAGGATGAGGAAGGATAAGGAATTTCTCTTCCGCAATGCCTTGCACTACCGCTTCGGCCACCTGCTCCGGTTCAATCGCGGTATCGAGCAGGAACGAACCGCCGGCAAACTCGGCTTTCAGAAGCATGTTGGTGCGCACACCCTGAGGACAGAGTGCCGAAACTCTGATTCCCTGGTCGCCGTATG
>JAICYU010000285.1 GCA_025934025.1 Terriglobales bacterium | reverse complement strand
TGATGCGCAAGATTCTTGCTGGAATCCTCTTTGCCGCTGTCGCAGTCGCTACAGCGAATTGGCTGGAGTACGCTTTTTTTGAACGACGGGGTTACGGTTATCCGATGGTTTTGTGGATTGCTCTTATCGGGTCCGCCTTGTTCACCCTTGGTTGCATCATAGTGTTCTTCAGGTATCGATATGGCATCATGGTGGGGCTCGCGGCGGCTTTAGCCTCATGGCCATATTTTGGGCTCCTTGCCTGGCACTTGCAGTGGCGCGACTTCCTGTGGCTCGTCCGAATTCACTATCACGGAACAGACCAGGTTGCAGCAGTATTTCTCTTGGTCATCGCTACCGTCTATTCACTTTTTCAGCTTCGCTCAAGGGACCTTCTCCGGACTGCGACGTGACTCTGCCCGCCATAGCAGAGATTCGGGGAGACGCTTTTGTCAAATTCGGGGAGACGCTTTTGTCAATACAGAGATTCTTGCAGAAATTGAGCAGTGTGGGCTGAATGACATTGCTGCTTCCAGCGATAAGGGCCATCACCACGAATTGCAGTCCGGTCAGCGCGCCCGCGGACGAGCCCACAATCACGTAAAAGTTCTCCCATCGGGAAAGCGCGGAAAGGGTGGTGCCTTCGACCATCAATTTCTCTCAAGCGGGCCAACATAGCACGCGCCACCTACAGTGTCACGCAGCGCATCTTCGTTCATCTCTGCTCGACCGCTGGGTTCAGGAAGTCATGGCCAGCAGAACCACTTATGGTGGAGCGCGGACTCCTGCCCGAGAAGAGGTTCCAACGTGCTGTCCGCTCCTTTGTTAGAGTTTCTCTTGTATGAAGATCACGGATTGCCACATTCACATTCAGCCGGTTGAGATGTTCAAGGCCGGGCCGCTGGAGGTGATGAAGAAGGCGCGCGGCCACTATGAAGATGTCCTGGAATACTGCCGATCGCCGAAAGCGCTGCTCAAGTATCTCGATGCGATAGGCGTAGAGCGGGCGGTGTTGATCAATTACGTCGCACCGGACACGATGGGGTTCACGCACGAGGTGAATCGCTGGGTGGCGAATTACTGCAAAAAGGACCCGCAGCGGTTGCTCTCCTGCGGCAGCGTGCATCCGCGGCACAGCTTGAGCGTGGAAAAAGACATGGACGAGGTCGTGCGGCTGGGGATCCGGCTCATCAAGATCCATCCTCCGCACCAGCTTCTCTACGCCAACGACTACCTGAACGGCGTGAAAGAGCTGGAGACAATTTATCGCACGGCGGAAGCGAATGGCATTCCAGTGATGGTGCACACCGGCACTTCGATTTTTCCGGCGGCGCGCAACAAGTATGGCGATCCGATTTACCTGGATGATGTAGCGGTGGACTTCCCCAAGCTGCGGATTTTAATGGCGCACGGTGGCCGGCCCATCTGGATGAAGACCGCGTTCTTCCTCCTGCGCCGGCATCGCAATGTCCACCTGGACATCAGCGGCATACCTCCCAAGCTGCTGCTTACCTACTTTCCCCGGCTGAAGGAAATCGCGCAGAAAACGCTCTTCGGCACAGACTGGCCCAGCCCCGGCATTCCCGATATCAAGCAGAACCTTGACCAGTTCCGCGAGCTCGATCTTCCTGAAGATGTAAAACAGCGGATACTGAGCGGCACGGCGCTGGAGATCTGGCCGGAATAAAAAAATGAGACGCAGTTCTGCTGCGTCTCTTTTTATTCTTTGCGCTTATGCGCGTTTGCGCTGAGTTCAAGCCGTAGCGCGTCTGCCTGCGACAAAGTGCCAGATCAGCGCGATCACGGCAAATACCAGCAGCAGGTGAATCAATCCGACCGTCACGTGGAAGGCAACAAAGCCTAGGATCCACGCGATGAACAGGATGATCGCTAAAAGTAAAAGCATCTCTACCTCCAATTCCCGTTAAGGATGTTGCAGATAAGATGGAGCGGCTACGCCGGTTGTTGCACGCGAGCTCTGCGGCAAAAAATCTTTTAAGGGGCAACCTTCGCATTGGGGAGCGCTGCGGCAAAAAGAGTTTCCCGCGCGCACAATGAGCGCGTGCAGCTCATTGTAATGTTGCGCGAGTTCGTGGCGCGCCATGCGGCTCATGCGGGAAGCGGGATGGCGAGGGTCTATACCGCGTTGCGGGACTCTGAGCAACTCCGGAGCAGCGCTGGTGATGGCCTGCTCAATCAACGCCCGAATTTCTTCGTAGCTGGTTTTGGGACTGACGACTCCGTGGCGCTCAAGGATACGGCGAGTGTAGGCGTCCACCACGAACACCGGATGATTGCCGGCGTAGAGCAGAATGGAATCAGCGGTTTCCGGCCCAACCCCGTTCAGGGCGAGCAGCTCCGCGCGGAGTTGCGCTGTTGGTTGAGAGAACAGGCGGTCGAGCGAGCCGGAATAACGTGTGTCAAGGTAGCGAATGAAAGTCTTCAGCCGGAGCGCCTTCTGCCGGAAGTAGCCTGAAGGACGAATCAATTGCTGCAACCTGCTCAGCTTCAGATCGCGCATCGCGCTCAGGCTGAGTGCGCGGCCGCGGCGCAGGTTAGCCATCGCCTTTTCCACGTTGCTCCAATTGGTGTTTTGCGTGAGATATGCGCCGACAACCACTTCAAACCGCGATTGCGCAGGCCACCAGTTTTGCGGGCCATAGCGGGCGAGAAGAGAGCGGTAGTACCTAAGGATGGTGTCGTGTTCGGACAATCGGCTGCTGGGAACCATGGTGCGGGAGCGTGAAGTTGATTATCGCACCCCACTTTTCCCTCCCAAGCTGAGAGTTTGGCGCGAAAACCTTCAATCTAAGGCAATCCACCAGACTTGATTTTCCGCTCGCCAGAGTAGAATTGAAGCGAATCCCCCGCATTCAACAGAACGTCTAATCGTTATCTCCTTCGAGGAAGTGGAAAGGCAGGCGGCTCGCGAAGTATGTGTGGAATTGTAGGTTATGTCGGCAAGAAGCGCGTTGTGCCCGTGATCATTGAGGGATTGAGGAAGCTGGAGTATCGCGGCTACGATTCCGCCGGAATTGCGGTAGCCGGCAACGGCACGGGTGAGATGCAGGTACGCCGCGCCGAGGGTAAACTGCGCAATCTGGAAGAAGTCATCCGGCTAAAACCTCTTGATGGAACCTACGGCATCGGCCACACACGCTGGGCCACGCATGGCCGCCCAACGGAGGAAAATGCTCATCCTCATCGCGACTGCACCGGAAAGATTGTGGTGGTCCACAACGGCATCGTCGAGAATTACCTGAGGCTCAAGAAGGAGCTGATTGCCGAAGGGCACAAGTTTGTTACCGAAACAGATACAGAAGTGATCGCCCATCTGGTGGAAAAGGAATTCTTCTCCAAATCCAATGGCCACCGGCCTAGTCTGGAAGAGGCGGTGCGCAAGACGGTGAAGCAGCTCACCGGGGTTTTTGCACTCGGCGTGATTTCAGAGAGCGATCCCAACAAAATTGTTGCCGCCCGCAACGGACCGCCTGCCGTGATCGGGTTGGGCAACGGTGAATACTTCGTTGCGTCCGATGTGCCGGCAATTCTCCATCACACCCGCGACCTCTTTTTCCTGCACGATGGTGACTTGGCGGTGGTCACGCCCGAAGGAGTGAAGGTCACCGACTTTGACGGCAAGCCGGTCAGCCGCGAAGTGCAGCACGTTACCTGGGACCCGCTGATGGCGG
>JAICYU010000114.1 GCA_025934025.1 Terriglobales bacterium | reverse complement strand
GTAGGTCATCGTGACCGAAGTGTCTGAGAGCACATTTCCGGCAGCGTCGTAAACGAACGAGGGCGTCGTGACCTGGTTCTTGTTGTTGACCGTGAGCGCCATGTTTTCGGCAGTACCTTTGCTGACGTTCTTCTGCAAGAGGTTGCCCCAGTTGTCGTACACGTAGGAATTGCCCCATGTGGCGGCAATGGTGTTCGCAGAACTCAGCCGATTGAGCTGATCATAGCTGTTGTTCACGCTGCGCGTGCTGTCGCGCAGATTGGCGATCTGGGTCACGCTGCCGTTATTTCCGGGCTGGCTGTAACTGAAGCTGAGATCGAGCAGCGTGGACGGCACGGGCGAGGTGGCCTTGAGCTCGGTGGGCTGCAAACGATTGTTGAAGCTGTTGGCCAGGGTAATGGCGTTCCAGCCGGTGGTTGCGCCATGAACTCCGCCGGACAACATGCCCGGTGGGGCATAAGTGCCGCCGGTAAAAAAGTTGATGCTGTGGGCGGCATCCGTTAGCGAAGTGATCTGCGCCGCGTTGTTGTAGCCGTAAGTGTAAACCCGTCCGCTGGGATAGGTGATGCTCGCAACGGAACCATCAGGATTGTAGTTGTAGACGAAGCTGTTGGTGGTGGTCCCGATGGTTTGTTTGCGGGTGGAGATGCGGTGGACCGGATCGTAACTCCAGGCGGTTGCGCCGGAGCCGTCGGTCATGCTGGTGCGGAATCCGTTGTTGGAGCATGAAGCCTGGCCCAGACAGTTGGTTTCGTCGTATTTATAGGCTACCGGAGCGGTGATATCGGAGTAAGTCTTTCCGGTAAGGCGGTTGAGAGCATCGTAGCCGAGCGTTTTGGTAATATTGCGAGCGTCGGTAATCCGGCATGGCAAAGAGGGTTGGCCGGAACACGGAGTGCCTGATTCATTGGTGTAGCTGTACGCCGTGGCGCCTGATTCCGGAGAAACCATCTGGGTCATCCTGCTGAGGCCGTCGTAAGAAAAACTGCGGCCACGCCACTGGTTGGGATCGGCACTGCCGCCCTTTTGAGTAATGGTAACAGGGTTGTTCAACACGTCATACGCGGTATCTGTTTCGACCGTGAGCGCATTGTTGGGATCTGGCTCGAAGATGCTGGAAACGCGCCCGAGAGCATCGGAGCAGCTTTCGCGCTTTTTTCCGGCTTCGCCTGTAGCGATCACGCAATTATTAGAATAGCTCGCCTGCACGGTATTCAAGTCCGGCTGGGTCTGAACGGTGATCCGGCCCAGAGCGTCATAAGCAAATTTTGTGACGCCATCGGCCGGGCTGGAGCCGGAGCGATGAGCGTTCGTAACGGAAGCAACCATGCCGTTGCCGTCGTACGTTGTATCCACGAAAAAAGCCCTGAAGAGATCTCGGGGATATCTGCTTACAAGGCCTCGACACGATGCTCTTTTGCAACTAGAGGAAAGTACTGGGAAATTTCCGAAAATGGAAAATTCTGCGGGTCCGGAGCGCGCAAGGGGCAAAATCTCACCCCGTTGTATTCAGCAGAAAATTCCTTGATTTTCCGTTTTCAGGAATTTTGACCGGCTTGGGAAGCCAATGGACGAGTAAGGCAATCCCTTGAGAACGATCCGAAGCGGAGGGATGTTCTCCGGCCAGCAAAGAGAACGATCCGGTGTTCATTGGGTGAATCGAGCCACCTGTGATCGGCTGATCTAGGGCTTGGTTCTCCGTTAAGAATCCTCAAGCAGCGCAACACCCCGGCCCATTGAGTGTTTTCACTTGCAAGCCGACTGAGTCGCCAAAAAATTAAGGGAGCAGTAACCATGAGTAAGAAACTACTCTTACCCGTGCTGGGAGCGTTGTGTCTTTGTGCCGCCTCAGCATCCGCACAGGACTTGCGATCAGAAGTGAGCGTGCAGGGTACCGCGAATTTCACAAAGAGCACCAACGACCTATTCAGCCCGTACAGCGCCACGCGCAGCGGTGGATTCCTCGCGGGATACCGGTATCACCTGACGCCGTGGTTCGCGGTGGAAGGCGATTACGCCTATACGCGCAACACACAGAACTTTTTCGATCCGCTGACCTTCGGAGCGGGCGTGCAGACCAACATACACGAGCTGACGGGCGCGGCCGTGCTGACGGCGAACAATCGCGGGCGGGTTCGTCCTTACTTTCTTGCCGGAGGCGGGGAGCTGCTGTTCCGTCCCACCAACAGCCTGAGCAATTCCCTGCTGGGGATCGGCAACAGCCTGGGCTTCAGCTCAAACCAGTCGAAGCCGGCATTTCTTTACGGCGGCGGAGTGGATTTTGATCTGACGCGATTCATGGCTCTGCGAGCGGAATATCGCGGCCTGGTGTTTGATGCGCCAGGATTCCAGGTCCCCGGGCTTGGCTTTTTGGGCCTGGGAACGCCCGGCCTGACGCATCTTGCGCAGCCCTCAGTCGGCCTGGTGTGGCGTTTTTAAGGTGCAGAGAAGTTCATCCTCCGTTGGGCTTGTCTCAAAAAAGCAAGCCCACATTTTTTCGCCTGGAACTCAGAGGATTGCTCTCATCCCGACGGTCCGGAGCCGCCGTTCTCCCCGCTTATTTGACTTGGAGATAACCGCTGCCGCAGAATAGGGCAGCATAGTCGGCTGCGATTAATGCAGCTAAATCCACCCGTGACTGGGGCAAGGACGCCACTTATGGCCAGGATCCTCTGCGTGGACGACGAACCGCACGTGGTCACCCTGAAATGCGCGATTCTGGAAGCAGCCGGCCACACCGTGACGGCTTCAACATCAGCTCGTGATGCGATGGAAAAACTCCACAGCAACACCTATGACGCCGTGGTGACCGATTGGCGGCTCGGCGACGCCAATGGCCGCGCCGTGGTGCAGGCGGCCAAGAACAACAGCAGCATGCCTGTCGTCGTGGTCTCCGGCTATGTCGCCGAAGCATTTCAGGCAGCCGAGCCTCTTGCCGATTTGTATCTCGAAAAGCCCGTGAATCCTGAGGAACTGGTCACAATCGTGAACGAGTTGCTGAAGAGCAGCGAGCGTCCGGCATCGCGATAATTCTGTGACCTTCTTTAGGCAGGTCGCAGGGTCGTTCGGCTTCTAAGGTCCGGCCTGCAGTTTACATCTTTCTCCTAAGGGCGTACTCTTAGTGGGTCACAGTCGAGGTAAGTCCTGGATCATTCTTTTCACACCGTCCTCGCTTCGCCGCACCGAAGCGTCCGCATCTCAACCATTCCATCCAAGAAGGGAATATGAAGAACATTTACGTAGGAAATTTAGATTACAACGTCAGTGAAGATGATCTCCGGCAGGCATTTGGAGCTTATGGCCAGGTGGAGAACGTGACCATCGTGAAGGACCGCGACACCGGCCAGCCGCGAGGATTCGGTTTTGTTGAGATGGCGAACGATGCAGAAGCAGAGACCGCGATCAGCAAAATTAATGGCATGCAGTTGGGAGCGCGAGCCATCAACGTGAACGAAGCCCGGCCCAAGACAGACCGTGCCGCCGGCGGATTCAGCCGCGGTGGCGGTGGGTTCAATCGCGGCGGCGGTGGCGGCCGTGGCGGGAACCGCTTCGGCGGGGGCGGCGGCGGCGGACGCGGCGGGTTCCGTGGCCGCTGACAACTGCTCAGATTTCCGTGAAGGATTAAGGCGTGATTACGGCATCACGCCTTTTTTTTTCATCTGCCATTCAGCGTGTAACGAATCCCCTATTTTCATCACTGCTAATACAAAGAGCGTAGAATCGCTTCAAGCACGTCCCAGGAAAGCACCTTCTCAAAACGCCATCTTCTCTCCGGCAGGTTGGCCATGTCACATGCGGGGACACGACTCGGAGAACACAACGCCATCGCCAATGACAGGTTTGTCATCAAGGCAAAGCTCGGCAGCGGCGGGATGGGTGAAGTCTACCTCGCCGAAGATACGCTGCTGAAGCGTCCCGTAGCCCTCAAACTCATCCGCCGCGAACACGATCACGATTCCGCATATGTGCATCGCCTCCGTCGCGAGGCCGAGCGGGCCTCTCAGCTCAATCACTCGAATATCGCCGCTGTTTATGATCTGCTGGAGGAGCAGGGCCAACTCTGTCTGGTGATGGAATATGTTGAAGGCGAGACTCTGCGCTCCAAGTTACGCGAGAAGATTTCGCCGCACGAGTTTTTCACGATCGCCGGCCAGTGTTTGAGTTCTGTCGCGGCAGCGCACCGATGCGGTGTGCTGCACTGCGATTTGAAACCGGAAAATATCATGCTTTCGCCGCAAGGCGATGTGAAGGTGCTTGACTTTGGATTCGCCCGCCCGCTGCCGGACAATCAGACTCTCGATGCGCTGACAACCGCGAGTCTGGGCGGCACTCCGGGATATATGGCGCCTGAGGTGCTGCTCGGCGCCGCTCCCGGCCGGTGCTCTGATATTTTTTCTCTTGGCGTCATCTTCTACGAGATGCTGGCCGGCCGGCACCCGTTCCGGCTTGACCGGGAGGCGTCTATCGCGGCTGGAATCCTGAGGTCTGGTCCGCCGCCGCTGCCGGAATGCTCTCCTGCGGGAATGGAGCCGGTGGTCCTTCGCATGCTCGCCAAAGACCCGGAGCAGCGCTACCAAAGCTGCGAAGACCTTCTTGCGGACATTCGCGCCGTGCAGGCCGGGAAGAAGCCGCGGGTGGGAAAGCTCAAACCTTTGTTCAACCGGCCCTGGATGAGGAGCTTCCTAGTAGCGGCCGTCATCGTTGTGGGGCTGCTGCTGCCGATCCCACATTTGCGTCTGCCCTGGCAAACAGGTCCGGTGCAGGCTTCCGCTCGCGAGTTGGCCGTCCTTCCTTTCCAGCCCGCCGCACAGGATGGCGGCAGTCGCGCCTTTGCTCTGGGATTGACGGAAACTCTGGCTGCCCGTCTGGGCGAAATTGCAGATCGCTATCCCGTGGAAGTTGTCCCTGCCTCCGAAGTCCGCGCGCAAAGTGTTTCTGATGCGCGCCATGCACGCAATCTGCTGGGGGCCAACCTGGTTCTGGAAGGGAGCTTTCAGCAATCCGGCAGCACGGTGCGAATCCTTTACAGCCTTGTAGACACGCGTTCTCTCCGCCAACTGCATTCCGGCGTGATTACTGCTGAAAACTCCAGTACCTTCGCGGTCCAGGACCGCGTGATTGAAGAAGTACTGAAGATGCTGGATATTGAACTGGCGCAGAACGACCGAGGGTTAGTGGGAACGCATGGAACGGCGGACCCGCGGGCATACGACTCCTACCTGCGCGGCCGCGGCTATCTGCAACAGTATGACCGCCCAGAGGACCTGCAAAATGCGATCGCCGAATTCCGCCACAGCCTCTCAGCCGATCCGCGATTTGGTGCGGCGTACGCCGGAATCGGACAAGCTTATCTTCATCTGTATTCCATCACGCACGCGCCGGACTCGCTGAGTTCCGCGACTGAGGCTTGCAAGCGCGCCGCGGAGTTGGACAAGGAAAATCCCGATGGCGAAATGTGCCTGGGAATGCTCGCGAATGCCGGCGGAAATTTCAGCACTGCTGCGCAGCACCTGAAACACGCTTTGAATCTCGATTCCTCTCGACCCGAGATCTATCAGCAACTGGCAATCGCTTACGAAAAAGAGAATCGCAGCGCTGATGCGGAATCCCTGCTCAAAAAGGAGATCGCATTGCGGCCTGATTCATGGAGCGGTTACCAGGCACTTGGCTGGTTCTACTGTCAGCACGGCCGTTATGACGATGCCGCCCGCGAGTTCAAGCGTGTGATTGAGCTTGCGCCTGACAGCATCATGGGATACAGCAACCTCGGCGCCACTTTAATCCAGCAAGGCAAGTACCCTGAAGCCATTGATGCGCTTGAGCGCTCCATCCAGATCCAGCCTACCGCGCCCGCGCTCAACAACCTGGGCGCGGCCGATTTTTATCTGCGTAAGTACCCGAAGTCAGCGAACGCCTATCAACGCGCGGCGGAAATGACTCCTGACGACTACACAGTTTTCGGCAATCTCGCGGAAGCCTACGCGCAAATACCGACCAAGCAGGAGGAAAGCCGGCAAGCCTACACCCACGCGTCAAAGCTGGCCGAGCAACGTCTGCAGGCCAGCCCCAAAGATGGCGATGCCCTGCTCAGTGCAGCGCTTTTCGCTGCGAGTCTCGGAAAATCGGAAGAAGCGGAACGGTATCGCAGCTCAGGTGTCAAGACTTCACCACAGAACCCGGAAACGCGGTTCACCTCGGCGCAGGTGCTGGCGCGTCTTCATCAGGATGGAAACGCCTTGATCGAACTCGCGCGTGCGTTAGATCTGGGATTGCCGCTGAGCGAAGTGACTGGAGATCCGGAATGGCAAAGATTTTCAGGGAACCCAAAGTATCAGGCTGTAATAGCCGAGAGAAACAAGCAATGAAAAAAAGAGGAGAAGTACCATGGCAACAGCGAGAGTCTTAACCGATCGAGAACGCCCTGTCCGCATTCTTGACGCAACGGGAAACGTGGACCCGCCCATCATCACCATTAGCAAATCTGCAGGCGAATCCATCACCTGGTTTGCTCATCCAAAACACAGTGCAACCATCAGGTTCGATTCTGCTGATGGATCCCCGTTCCAACGGCCAACATTTTCCGTTCAGGCAGGCGGACACGCTACTTCTGACGATATACGGCCGGAAGCCGAACCCAAAGAATACAGCTACAACGTCGTGAGCGAGAATGGAGTCAACGATCCCAAAGTGATCATTCGCCCATAAGGGTAGATGGAGCTCGCAGACCCGATCAAGCAAGCTCCATGACACGAAACGAAATCTTTCAGCAAGCGTGTTCAAGCGCAGGAAGACGTGCGTCCTGCCGCTCTTCAGCAAGCCACGCCCGCGCAGAAAATATCTTCTTTACGACCGGGTGGTCGCCGGTTTCGCGCTGTGCCGCGCCTGGCAGCCACTCGTCTTGGATTCTTCCGCCGAACAATTGTGCCGCACTGTCTTCTTTTTGTGGCTCGTGGCGGCAACCGTCTTGCTGGTCGTCCTGGTTGCACGGGCCGTGCCGGCGACATGCTTGTGCGAAGGCTTATTTGCTGTGTGCGCCGATGCGACAGTCTTCTTCACTGGCTTCTTCTGAGCCGTGTTGCCGGCTGATTTTTCCGAGACCGTAATGCCCGGGTGTGCCGGCGCAGCAGCATGATTCAGCGGCTTTGCTTGCGCAGTCTGGTTTCGCTGGGCAGGCGCTGTCTGGCTGCTTTGTTTCTTGTGATGAAAGTGCGGTGGCGACCACCAGTGTTTGCGATGACCGTCATCGTTCTTGGTAGCTTGAGCCTTGCTCTGTCCCTGATTTTGTGGGATGGCAAGCAACGTTGAACTCATCGCAAGCACCAGGCCGGCAAGGAAGAGAAATCGTACGTTTCGCATTGTTCGTACCCCGATGTTAATTTACGAAATGGCCGTTGATATCTGCACGATTATGCTCTCAAGATGCCCGAATCCCAGCCGTCCCCGGAGGTACAGGGACAAAAGTCGAAGTTGCTCCTGAAAACGGGTTTCTGGTACATGGCCAGGCGATAAGGTGCGGCGGCATCTCCCCAATAATAAGGAGCGCGATCCCTCGCGCTCCTTGGTTAGAGTGCTGCTGATGTGCTTACTGGCCGCCGCAATTGAGAGGCTGCGGAGCGGACAGGTGCGTCAGTATGGCTTCGTTAGGATAGCTATACGCATTGTCAATGGCGCTCGAATTCTGCTGGAATTCGAACCATGGCAATAGCGCCTCGTTCTGCGGGTGATAGGTGAAGTTGTTGACTGTGACTGGGAAGGTGACGCTGCCAAAGGCCTCGAGGTCCTCAATTACGTCGCCGTCTTCCATCAGGTCCTGGCACTGTCCCGCAGGATTGAGCCAGAACGGGACAATGTTGTGGATGTTGTCAAAGCCGACGAACGGATCATTGAAGGTCTCTGCAATTTCATGGCTGTTGGCTGTCACGTCCTGGAAGCCACCGCCAAAGATACCCGGGCTGATCCAGCTCGAATAATTCAGGATGAAAAACCTTTCGAGATTGCCATTGGCCGGAAGGTTAGGCGCGTTGCCAGGCTCAAAATCAATCGTATGGAAGCCCAACACGCAGCAGTTGTTCAAGCTGCCTGCGAAGAGATAGGCATTGGGGAACAGGAAGGTGGAGATGTCCTTGGTAGTGATCTGGCCGTTGACTTCGGCCTGACCAATGATCGTGGTGGCATCGGGGAATGTGGTTTGTGGGAAGAGCTCTCTGTCAAAAGTGCCCTCACTAATGAGCACGAAAAAGCAGCAGCTTCCATCAGCGTTGAGAGCAAACTGATAGGTCGGTAGGCCTCTGGAGTTGACGACCTGATTGAGAACCATGGTCTCAGGCGCCTTGACATTTGCAGACAGCAAAGTGTGCCAGTCCGCGCGAGCATGATTGCCGAACTCGGCACGCTGCACGGCGTCAGTGATTTGGGTCGGAACCGGGCTGCTGCTGTACGTGGATAGACCATTAAAAACCGGGCCGTTCACGAAAGGCTGAATAAACGGAGTGACGTCAGAGAACAGCCGCACACAACCTGGATCCGTCGCGTTGGCGCAGTTTGAGACGCTGCCATCAGGGTTTTGTTTTACGAACCGCGGGTTGCCGTTCGCGTCACGCAAATCCAGTGAAACCGGGATGATAGGCGCGTTGAAAACCGTTGTTCCGCCTTTTTCCGGCGGATTTCCGACCATGCTGTATTCCCATGTGTGATGGGCGCTGCCATCAAAGAGAACACCCTGAGCTTCAAAGTGCCCAGTGAAGTTGGTAATTGTGTCTATGCCTAGCGGAAATCCGTGGGGCGTGGGGATGTTGCCGTTTTTGTGAGCGTTGGCTGAGTTGTTGGCGTGTATCGGATGTGTGCCAGCCAAAGCGTTCCTTGGAACCGCATCACCAGCTTTGCCCTGCGCAAAAGCCGCAAAGCTAAAGCTGAACAGCGCTATTAGCATGAACCACGGTGCGAACTTCTTCATATGGATGAATCCTCCTCAGGCCGCAAATTATACATTCCAGAGTGCGCGAGGGTAGCGGCCTTCAACGCTTAACCCCTGCGTAACTCGCCTGAACTGCCCACGATCTTGAATTGTTATCGTAGTACGAGGATGGGAAAAGCGGCTCTTGTTTTCTATTCCTTTGCTGCCGCCGCAAACAGGTTGGTGACTTTCTGGAGCGTGGCTTCGTCTTCCACATTCAGAGCAGTCTGCGAACGATCAATCTGCCGCATGAGTCCGGTCAAGACTTTGCCTGGGCCAACCTCGATGAAGGTTCTGGCGCCAAGCTGGACTAATTTCTGCACGCAGCCCAGCCATTGCACTGCACCCGTTACCTGCTGCACCAGAGCTTCGCGGTATTCTGCTGCTTCGAAACGCGGCTCGGCATTCACGTTGCAGATCACCGGCACATCAGGACGGTTAAACGTGAGCGACTGAAGATCTTTTTGCAGGCGGTCCTGGGCGGGCTGCATCAGAGCGCAATGGAATGGCGCGCTTACGTCAAGCTTGATCGCGCGTTTGGCGCCGCGTTCTTTGGCCAATTCGATAGCTCGATCTACTGGCTGAGTAGCGCCCGAAATCACGGTCTGGTCCGGCGAGTTGATGTTTGCCGGTGAAACTATCTCTCCCTGCGCGGCCTCTGCGCAGACCTGCTGAAGCACGTCGAGTTGCATGCCAATGATGGCCGCCATTGCGCCTTCACCTTCTGGAACGGCTTCCTGCATGTAACGGCCGCGATGGTGAACCGTCCGCACAGCATCGGCAAATTCGATGGTTTCCGCCGCGACGTGAGCGGAGTACTCGCCCAGGCTGTGTCCGGCCACAAACTGCGGAACGACACCTTTTTCCTGCAGAACACGCGTCACGGCCACACTCACCGTGAGCACAGCGGGCTGCGTGATTTCCGTTTGTCGCAGCTTTTCCGGAGGGCTTTCAAAGCAAAGCTGAGAGAGCGAAAATCCAAGCGCATCATCTGCTTCATGAAAGGTATGGCGCGCCACGGGATACAGTGATGCCAACTCTTTTCCCATTCCCGCGGCCTGTGATCCCTGGCCGGGAAAAAGGAATGCGACAGTGGATGGATTCAAGCGTTTCCTCCGGCGGGGGCTTCAACCCGGGCCGCGACCAGTTCCTGCTCGATGCGCGCGTTCACGCCCGATTCATGGAACTGCTTGGCTACGCGGACCGCGTTTTTAATAGCGTTGGCATTGGAGGCGCCGTGCCCGACGATCGCCACGCCCTTGATGCCCAGCAGCGGAGCGCCACCGTATTCGGAGTAGTCAAGTTTGCGTCCGAAATCGGTAAACGCCTTGCGCGCAAGCAGCGCGCCGACTTTGGTGGTAATGGTGGCAGTAAGCGAGTCGCGCAGCAGAAAGCGCACAGCCTCAACCAGCCCTTCAGAAATTTTGAGGGCTACGTTGCCGACAAATCCGTCGCAGACGATCACATCCACGCGGCCGTTATACAGGTCGCGACCTTCCACGTTGCCGATAAAGTTAAACGGCAGCTCTTTCAGCAGAGCGAACGTGTGCTTGGTGAGATCATTGCCTTTGCTCTCTTCTTCGCCAACGGAGAGCAAACCAACGGTCGGACGCGAATTGCCGAATATGGCGCGGAAATAGATGTCTCCCATCACGGCGAACTGCGCCAGGTTGTGAGGCTTGGAATCCACGTTGGCGCCCACGTCAATCAGAATGGACGGCTTGTGCTTGCCCGCCGAAGTCGGAAAAACATTGGCCAGGGCAGGACGATCAACGCCCGGCAATGTGCCAAGGACCATCTTGGCTGCCGCCATGGCGGCGCCAGTGTTTCCGGCTGTGACG
>JAICYU010000152.1 GCA_025934025.1 Terriglobales bacterium | reverse complement strand
TAAAGCCGGCCTGAGCGCCGAAGAGATTCTTGCGTCGCGCGTGGAACTGAGCTTTCTAAATGAGGATGAGTTCTGGGAACTCTGGCTCCGGGCAGGGCAGCGCTCCGCCATGGTGCACCAATGCATTGCCACGGAAGAGCCGTCGCATGCAGCAAAGTACGCTTTCCAGTTGGCGCAGATGTTCAACAACTTCTATCACAAACACCACATCCTGACCGAAGCCGACGAAGCCAAGAAGCGCTTTCTCCTGGCAACGGCCGCGGTGGTGCGCCGGTCATTGATTGATTCTCTGGGCCTCATGGGCATTGAAGTGCCGGAAGTGATGTGAGAGAACGTCATAGCGGCGCTGCCATCGCACAGCAGTAGTCAGGAAGATCTAGCAAACCAAGCTAAGGGCTAACAGCCAGGAGCTAACGGCTGCTGTTCAGTAATGATCATCCTGCACCGCCGCAGCATGCCGCTCCGCAGCCTGAATCTGTCGCTGCTGCCAGGCGCTGGTTTGCCAGTTATCCTTCGGGCCATCGGCTTTCATCCAGGGAGGCAGGTCCAGCGCAAGATAGCGCGCCAGAGCAATCGCGTAAGGCTCGTAGAGGCTGCGCAGACGCTCCAATTCGCGCGCTGCGTCCTCCGAATCGTTCAAAACGAGCCCCACCCCGCGCAACTGCCTGCGAACTTCTTCGAGATCTGCGGAGCGAAGGCGGTTAGAAGACCCGTCTTTGTCCGGAGCGGCGCTGAACACCTGGCTCAGATCAACCAGTGCGTGCCGCGCGATGGCAAATGTCATGCGGGCCTGATACTGGCATGCGCCCTGCAATCCAACTATCGCCAGCGAGCAGCAATCGAGAATCGCGGTGAGCGATGCGATCCAGGATTGATTGTCGTGCTGCGAGCGGAAGTACGCCAGCACCGGATACGACAGATGGCTCTCCATCAGTTCGGCCGACCATTGCTCCCAGTGCTCCAGCACTTCCATCAGGATGTCCAGACCTTCAGGTCCGGCGTGACGGCGCAGCAGTTCGAAAGCCGTCGGCGGCGAGCCGGCGCGCGCGTCAAGAAGAGAGATGGTGACTTCCCTTCGAGAGAACGACTGATACAGTACGGGCAAGTAGCCGATGACCAGCGCCAGAAAGCCAAAACCCATGCCGCCTTCAATGACCGTCATAACGCGGGCCAGCGGCGAGGCCGGCGTAACGTCGCCCAGGCCGAGCGTGACGAGCGTTGTGCCGCTGAGATAAAGCGCATTGCCGAACCGGCTGGGAAAGAGCGTTCCGCCCAGACTTTCGCCGTCGCCAAAATGAATCAGGGCGAAGCCTAACATCAGAGTGATAGCCCAGAAGGCAAACAGCAAAAGCAGGGAAAGCGGGCCATAGTAGCTGAGCATAATGTCGCGCTTCTTCTTGCTGGTGCGGCGGCTGGCCAGCGCGCGCCAGGGCGCCCACGTAGATCGGTAGAACAGGCGCGTCATACGAAAGTGGCGAGTCACGCGCCGGGGCAGCACGATGGTTTCAAACGTCTCCCAGAGCACAGTCAAGATCAATGCTGCGCCCACAATTACCGCAAATGCGTTCACCAGGCCCTCTTTCTTCCGCCATTAGATTATCCGAAACAGCGGAAGATGCTCAGCGTTGTTTGAAAGCTGGGGTACACTAGCAGCCAGATTCCTGTGAAATCGCTTCTCCACCTGCTCACCAGCCATCCTTACGTGGTGCTGCTCCTCTCGGCGCTGCTGGAGCGCATTGGCCTGCCGCTGTTTCTTTCTCCGGTGCTAGTGGGAGCGGGAGCGCTGGCTGCCGCCAATCAGATGCAATTAGACCTCGGTTTTTGGGTGGCGATGGCGGCGTGTATTGCCGGCGATACATTATGGTACGAATTGGGCCGCAGCCGTGGCGACCGCGTGCTCTCTCTTCTCTGCCGCATCTCGTTTGAGCCGGACACATGCGTGCGGAAATCAAAGGTCTTCTTCGAGCGCGGCGCACACAAAACGCTGTTCTTCTCCAAATGGCTTCCTGGAGTTTCCCACATCATTCCAGCAGTGGCTGGGCTGAGCGGCATTGGGCGGCAATCATTTCTGATCACCAACATCGCTGGCACCGCAGTGTTTGTGCTGGCGCTCATGCTTGCCGGGTATGTGCCGGTGGCCCGCATGCACCTGGTTCCGGCAGTCGGCGCGATTGTCTTTGAAGCCAGCCTGGCGGTGCTGGCCGCAAACGTCGGAATCAAGTACACCAAGCGGCGGCGCTTCCTGAAAGAGCTTTACAAATCGCGCATCACGCCCCAGGAACTGAAGCAACAACTCGATTCCGGCGAGCAGTTGGTGATTGTTGATCTGCGGCATGCGCTTGATTCAGTGAACGAACCGCGTGTCCTGCCCGGCGCCGTCCGCATGCTGCCGGATGAGGTGGAACAGAGGGCCGCATTATTGCCGCGGAACCGCGACATCGTGCTCTACTGCACTTGACCCAACGAAGCGACCAGTGCCCGGGTGGCACGACAACTTCAGAAGCTAGGAATCGAGCGCGTGCGCCCGTTGCAGGGCGGATTTCAGGCGTGGAAAGACCTCGGATATCCGTTGCAACAGCCGTCCGAAGTCGCGTGGCACACCGCTGCCGAGCGGGAAATTCAGGCGCAGGCGGCCCACCGCTCCGATTGACCGCTTCTCCAAACCACCTTAAAATCAAGACAGCCGGTAGCTCTTGCCGGCTCTTTTCGCAACTGCTGCCCCCTCGTTCAACGGCAGGACAGCTGACTCTGGATCAGCATATCGGGGTTCGAATCCCTGGGGGGCAGCCAAATCTTTTTTGTGCGTTCCTTAGCCCCCGATTGTTGAAAGATATTGAGGTGTTCGTACCATGTCCCAAATCAGACGGGACCGAGTACAGAACACGCGCGTTTCTCGAGTTGCCTAGAAGGAAAGCCCAGCTGAGGCTGGGCTCGGGAGATTGGGGACGACAACTACTGCTGTGCAGAACCGTCCTTCGCCTTTTGCTCACGCGAATGGCGAGCGACATCGCCTAACGACTCTTGCTGCGGCTGTGAGATTGTCGCTGGCTGGACTGCCGCTGGAACCTGAGCTACTGGAACGGATACGACGGGCGGCGTACTCGCGACTACGGCGACAGCCGGAGCCGGACTCGAGGCTGGCGCGGACGCGGGAGAGACGGCAGGAACCTGTATCTTTCCGTGTTCTTTCCAGTCGGCCATGATCGTGGAGCAAGCGTCCTTGGTGGCGCTGGATACCGCGTGAGTCGCTCCAGCATGGAGCATGTCCCCCGCTCGATTGACGATCATCACTTGGTTGTTGCTCCTCAGCAGGCCGCGATTCTTCTTGCTCTCGCGATTCAAGGAAACGCTGTAATCGGCTGTCGCCTGATTGACCGTGACGGTTACATCGGGACATTCCTTATTGAAGTCCTTTGCCATCTCGATGGACTCGTCGTGGGAATCTATCGTGGAGCGACTGGAACGGGCGCGGAACCAGCGATTACCGCTGGAGGCGCCATCAGAATTTACATCAACGCTCCCTTTGCCTGAGATAAAGACACGCGGTTTTTCCACGTTCTGCGCGAGGCCCACACTTAACAGTGAACCAAGGATAGTGGCTATTGCCGCCATTTTCTTCATAAGATTCTCTCCTGGCCGTTAGTTCGGGCCGGGCATAAGCCTATCAACCAAAGGCCATGGCAAGAAAGATTACGGAGGTAAGGCCGAACCAGACGCGGCTGGAGACGAGTTTGGGCCTGGATGTTGTGCGAATGGCCTGGGGATCGCCCCCTCTGATTCGGTTAAGCGTGAGGCATTTATTTCCGCTTCGGGCAGGAAGGCCGGATACAAGTCTTTGGATCAGCATATCGGGGTTCGAGTCCCTGGGGGCAGCCAAATTCCGTCACTCGCTTAGAATGATGATTCCTTGCCGTGAGGGCTCGGTGCGCTGCTGCGTATTCGGCTTACTCCACCACCACTGATTTTGAGAGATGCCGCGGACGGTCTACATTGCGACCGCACAACACAGCAATGTGATACGCAAGGAACTGCAGCGGGACCACTTCAATGATCGGCTGCAGGAGGGCTGGAACTTCAGGAACAAAGACCACTCCCGAAGTGAGGCGAGGAATCTCCTCATCGCCTTCGGTAGCGATGGCAATTACCGGGATCTCGCGCTGCACAAACTCGTGAAGACTGGAAATGCTCTTCTCGTACAGCAGCATGGAGGACGGGTCATGCTTGTCGCGCGTGGCCAGGACTACGACAGGCAAGTCTTCACTGACCAGAGCCGTAGGACCATGCTTGAGCTCACCGCTGGGATAGCCTTCAGCGTGAATATAGGAAACTTCCTTGAGCTTCAGCGCGCCCTCAAGCGCGATCATGTTGCCGGGAAACGGCGTGGTCTGGCCCATCGCCATAAGCTGCCCGCCTTCTTGATCTACGGCGATCAACAGCGGAGGCCGGCCTGCTTCGGCAGCCGCTGCCTGAAGCTCGCGCGTGAGGCCACGCAGTTCCTCCAGGCTGGACATATTCTTATGGCGAAAGAGCACCACGCCGCCCACGTGCTGCTTCTTGAGAATGTCGAGAAAGGCCTCTGGCGGATGGGTGCGGCCTTCAAAGCTCAGCAAGAATTGCTGTCCCACTACCTGTTCGAGACTTAGCTTCATTTCGCGAGGTCGGCTCATCTGCTTGCGTTGGTGTGAATGCGCGTCTCTGATTGATCGGCAACAGGCGGAGCCTCGTCATTATTCCGTCGCTCGGCTTGGCCAATGGGAATGAAACGTGCCATCACCAGAGCCGGAATCGCGGAAATCAAGACCCACACGAAGAACTTCTGATATCCAAGCCACTTGGCGATGTAGCCACTCGCTGCGCCGGGAATGATGAGTCCAAGGTTCATCAGGGAATTGGCAAAGGCGTAGTGCGCCGCCTGATATTTTCCCGGCGCGATCTCCTGCATCATGAGCAGAATTACGCCAACAAAGCCGAAGCCGTAGCCAAACATTTCGATGCCAAGTGCGGCGCTGATCGCCGCGTAGTTGCCGGGCATCGCCGCGCTCAGATAAACGTAAGCAGCGTTGGGAAGGTTCATGATCACGATCAAAGGAATGATGGCGCGTTTAAGGCCGAGCCAGGAAGTGAAGTAGCCGCCGAGCACCGTTCCCGCGATGAAGGCAGCGGTTCCGAGTGTCCCGTAAATCGTGCCGAATTGTGCGGTGGTTAGTCCGAGACCGTGATCGAGTCGTGCGGACTTCAGGAACAGCGGACCAATCTTCACCAGTTGGCCTTCTCCAGCACGGTAGAGAAAAATAAAGACAAGCAGAAGATAAATGTTTGGCTTGCGGAAGAAGCGGACCACCACGTCCCAGTAGGTGCTTGCAACCTGGCGCAGGCTTTGCGCACTGCGGACTTCACTGCCCGGAGGCAACACCCGGACGTGGTAGAACGCCAGCAAGACCAGAATCAGCCCGACGCCTCCAAAGATGATCATCCATGCGCGCACCACCGGCATGCGAGCTTCGAGAAAGCCGGCGAGTATGATGAGGCCGCCCTGGGCAAAGAATCGCGCAACGTTGTAGAACCCGCCCTGCCATCCCGCAAAAGCCGCCTGCTGTTTGGAACTGAGGCTGGCAATGTAGAGCCCGTCGGCCACAATGTCGTGAGAAGAAGAGCAAAAGCCCGCGACAGAAAATAGCGCAATCGAATAACGGAAGTAGCCGGGAAGCGGCAAGCACAGAGCCAGCAGAGCCAGGCTTAGACCTCCCAGAAACTCAAAGCAC
Organism: Terriglobales bacterium; assembly: GCA_025934025.1. Taxonomy (GTDB): domain Bacteria; phylum Acidobacteriota; class Terriglobia; order Terriglobales; family Acidobacteriaceae; genus Angelobacter. Next base: position 2,376 of record JAICYU010000152.1, on the reverse strand, counting down.
ACAACAAAAAACTTTCTGGATTTGTACATCTCCAGAAACGGACTCCACAACGGCTTGAGCGACCATGGCAATCCGAGCAGGCTTGTCGTGAGCGCGATCACTTCATTGCTCACGCCGACGCGTTGGTAAAAGATGAGCGCCATCAGGCCGACGGCGTAGAAGGGAAGCCCCTCGGCAAAATAAAGGGTCGGCACCCATCGCGCCGGGACAATATGGCCGTCTTTTGTGAATGTCACAAGACTCCTGCTGGAGAAAATGGCGCCAGCGGAAGCAACCGCCGGTGCAACACGCGCGCCAAAAAACCTCACGACGATACAATGTTCCATGAAACGTTTCAATAGATTCAGTCAATCGTTTTAATAATGTTTATTCGATAAATTGTTTTGAGGGAACGGAATTTTGGGGTTGCGAAGATGATATGGCGTGCTTGCGGGACTTTTCGGGAAAGGTGTAAACAGAGCAGGGCGAACAGAATCTCATGCGCACCATGATCACGGCCGAGCGCCTCCTGACTCCCCATGAGGCGATTGACTCTCCACTTGTAATAGTGGAGGAGGGCCGCATCAGCGTGCTTGAATCGCGCTCCGCCGTGGCATTGCCTCCAGGACGACTACTGGAGTTTCCCGGATTGGTGCTCGCGCCTGGATTGATTGACCTTCACATCCACGGAGGAGACGGGCATGATGTGATGGAGGCGGATAGCGAGGCGCAGGAAGAATTTGAGCTGCGCCTGCTGCGTCATGGCGTTACCGCGTATCTGCCGACCACGGTGACAGCGCCGCTGGAAAAGATTCTTTCCGCGCTGGATCGGTTGGGCGGAAGCATCTCTCAAAGCGATAGCGTGAATCGCGGCGCTCGCGCTCTTGGAATCCATCTTGAAGGACCTTTCATCAGCCATGAGAAGCGAGGTGTGCATCCGCCGGCAAATCTGCTGCAACCCTCACCGGCAATGCTGGATAAATTTTGGCAAGCCTCGCAGGGAACGTTGCGAATGATGACGATAGCCCCGGAACTTCCCGAAGCCTCTGAGACGATTGCTCACGCGCGTGCTCTTGGGATCATTTCGAGTCTGGGCCACTCGAACGCCACATTCGAGGAAGCCAATCGCGGAATTTCCGCCGGAGCGTCGCACGCGACCCACACGTTCAACGCAATGCGCGCGCTTGACCATCGCAGTCCCGGACTGCTGGGGGCAATCCTGAACGATGATGCTGTCACTGCGGACATCCTTGCCGACGGAATCCATGTTCATCCCAGCGTGGTGAACCTGTTCCTTCGTGCTAAAGGACCCGACCGCGCGGTTCTGATTACTGATGCCATCAGCGCCACAGGAATGCCGGAGGGAATTTACAAACTCGGTAGTTTCGACGTCGAGGTGAAAGGCGGCCGCTGCGATTATCAGGGCAAACTCGCCGGAAGCGTGCTGACTCTCGATCGTGCAGTCCGCAATGTGATGAAGTTTGCGGAATGGAATCTGCAACAGGCTGTGACTCTGGCGACCGCGAATCCGGCAAGAGTACTGGGAATCGCCAATGAGCGCGGCTTCCTCGCGCCGGGAAGGCGCGCTGATCTGGTTGTGCTGACTCCGGACGGCGAAGTGGCTCATACGATTGTGGCAGGAGAGATGGTGCATTGAGGGCCGCATCGAAGCAAAGTTGCGCCTGGATTGCTGTGCTGGCGTTCGGCTCCTTTGCCTTTGGGCAAGAGGTCACCCAACGGGTACAACTTAAGCCGAAGCAGATTATTGGTTACTTCAATGAAGGGAACGCTGAATCAGGCGAGTACACCATCAAGAATATTGCCACGACTGGTGCTGCGAGTCTGCTGACGCAACTGGATTACGCGTTCGGCCGTGTTGCGGACAATCGCTGTGCGGTGATGAATCCCGAGGTGGCATTACGGCATGCTCACTCTGCGGATGCGAGTGTTGACGGCAGCGCCGATCCAGCGGGAGGGAACCAGCTTCGCGGTACTTTCCATCAGATCCAGGAGCTCAAGAGCAAGTATCCCAAACTGAAAGTTGTGATCTCGCTGGGAGGATGGGGGCAATCGGGCGGGTTTTCCGGTGCCGCGCAGCCTGACCATGTGCGCGAATTTGTGCGATCGTGCGTGCAAACGTTCATTGCGGGTAACTTCGCGCCCGGGATTCACGAGCCTGGAAGCTTCGACGGCATTGATCTCGATTGGGAATATCCGGTGGAAGGCGGCGTGGCGGCTGGGCGTCCGGAAGACAAGAAAAATTTCACAGCGCTGGTCAAGGAATTTCGCCGCCAGCTTGATGCAGTCCGTCCCGGGCTTCTGCTCACGGCGGCGCTTCCGGCAGAAGAGGAGTACTACAAGAATTTTGAATTAAAAAACATCAGCAACAATCTCGAC
>JAICYU010000295.1 GCA_025934025.1 Terriglobales bacterium | reverse complement strand
TTCAGAAACGTGCTTGACCTCATGCGGACGGGCATGAGGATCGTTCCGGTCGGCTCCCGTCTTGTGCGCCACCACGCCGGCATCGAATTGTTCCTTGAACTCGCGCCGCAACTTGGCGATCCGCTGTTCAGCCTGCTTTGACAGCTTCTGCTGCGCCGCGCGGTCCTGCACCGCATTCACCGCCTCGCGCACCTGGTACTCAAAATCACGGATCAGCGAATCCAGCTTACGTTCAAACTCGCGCGTTTTCTGCCGCTGCTCCTGTGCGCCTTCGGCTTCCAAACGCTTCAACTCGCGGCTCATCTCGTCTTCACGTTGCTGCGCCGCTTTGCGGTCATTTTCCAGTTGCCGCAGGTCAGCGTGAAGTTTGTCCAGGAACAGCGCCACATCCTGCGTCTGCGTACCCAGTTTGGCTCGCGCCGCGTCAATAATTTGTGCGTTCAGTCCCAGCCGCTGCGCAATGTTGATGCCTGCCGAAGCGCCGGGCACTCCTAGTTGCAGCTCATACGTGGGCTGCAGCGTCTTCTCATTGAAGCCTACCGCCGCATTCAGCACGCCCGTTGTATTCGCCGCATAGACTTTGAGCGATGTGTGGTGCGTGGAAATAATGGTCACAGCGCCAATGCGGCGGAAGTGCTCGGCAATGGCCACTGCCAACGCCGCTCCCTCTTCCGGATCGGTAGCCGAGCCGAGCTCATCCAGCAGCACCATGGAATCGCGGGTCGCCGTGCGCGAGGTGAAATCAATATGGCTTACGTGAGCGGAAAAGGTGGACAAATTCTGCTCAATCGACTGGTAATCCCCAATGTCGGCCAGTACCGCGTCAAACACCGGCAGACGAGCAGTAGTCGCAGGCACCGGCACGCCTGCCTGCGCCATCAGCGCCATCAGACCAACCGTCTTCAGCCCAACCGTTTTTCCTCCCGTGTTGGGTCCGCTGATGATCAACTGCCGGTGCGCCGAATCCATTTCCAGAGTCAACGGAACCACCTTGCCGCCTTTGGGACGCAGGTTGCGCTCCAGCAGCGGATGCCGTGCATCATGCAGTTCCAGGTAGTCGTCCGTCAGCTCAGGGCGAACGCAATCGTAATCTAGGCCAAAGCGCGCTTTCCCGAATTGCAGCTCCACTTCTGCCATTACTTCACTCGCAGCAGCCATGGCATCAGCCTGCTCGCCAATCTTCTCCGTCATCTCCTGCAGAATGCGCCTGATTTCCATCTGCTCTTCCTCCAGCAGACGGACCAGATCATTGTTCTGCTCAATGGTTTCCAGCGGCTCGACAAAGATGGTCTGTCCGCTGGACGAGGCGCCATGCACCACGCCGTTCACGCGCCTGCGCTGCTCTGTCTTCACCGGAATCACAAAGCGTTCGCCGCGAATGGTTATCAGCTCTTCCTGCACCGCGCCGCCTTCGGCCAGCCGCCGCAGGTAGCCGCGCAGCGAATCCTGGATCAGTCTCTTCTGTTTTTCCACCTCGCGCCGAATGCGGCTCAGCTCAGCCGATGCGCGATCGTCCAGCGTGCCATCCGGCAGGATCTTGTTGCGGAAGTAGCGCAGGACTGCCGTGAAATCGGCGATTTGCAGTGAGAGCGCCTGCATGCTTTCCCAGGCTTTCTCTCGAACCACGGCTTCCGGTGGCCGCAGTGCAATTTCTCTCCACTCCGCGGCCTTGTCGGCAATCAGCAGAATGTCTCGTAATTCAGCGATTTCCAGAGCCGCCCCGGGAATCTTCGCTTTGGCAAGCAGCTTGGTCGCATCGAAAAGGCCAGAAAAATCGAATCGCCCACCGGCGCTCAGAAACCTCCGTGTTTCGGCGGCAAGCTGCTGCTGCTCACCAACCCACTTGCGATCAGAAGACGGCACAAGCTCCGTCACCCGCTCTTTTCCCAGAGGGGAATTCACGTACGCGGATAACAAATTACGGAACTGGTCAAACTCCAGAACGCGGGATGACGAGTGTTGGAGCGGTGAAGGAACCATCTATATGATGGTAGCCTAATTCCTGGGTTCTCTTTAGCCACGCTGATGCCGAGAAGCTCATGCTTCTGTCGTTATCCTGGTCGTCACAGTGGGCGAAAATCTAGCTCATCTCCCACGGCCTTGAAAAAGCAGGTTGCGCGATCACGGGCTACGCAGGTAAGATTGTCTTACCATGACCACAAAAGTGTCGAGTAAAGGCCAGGTCGTTTTGCCCGGTCCGCTTCGGAGAAAGCTGGGCATCCGAACCGGCGATTCCCTCGAAGCGAAGATTGAGGGCGGAAGGATTGTGCTGACACCACAAACCAAGAAGCCTTGCAAGGCTAGGATCGTCCGGGACCCCATTTCCGGGCTCCCTGTTCTGAACGCGGGTTCAGGCTCGCCGGTATTGAGCAGCAAAGAGGTTCATGAGATCCAGGCTGACTTTCCATGATCTATTTGCTTGACGTGAATGCCCTTGTTGCTCTGGGATTTCAGCAACATGAGTTTCACCACCGGATGGCTTCATGGATCGGGCGAGATCGACCCTCCCATTTGGCAACATGCTCCATTACAGAATTGGGATTTGTAAGGGTACTTTCCCAGGCGGCGGCCTATGGACTTTCCATAACCCAGGCGCGGGTTTTGTTGCTTCGGCTGAAGCGCTCCGAATTTCCTCAGTTTACCTTCGTATCTGACGAGCACGATGTTTCGCGTCTTCCTGCCTGGGTAAAAACTGCTGCACACGTTACAGATGGACATCTGGCAGAGTTGGCAAAGGCACATACCGCCGTACTGGCCACCCTGGATAGGCGTATCCCCGGCGCGTTCCTGGTCCCCGAATGATTCAACCGCAGTTACCTCCAGAACTGCTAAACTTCCCTTGTTATGGCCTTTCCAGTCACCCGCCTTCGCCGGCTGCGTCAGTCTGAGTCCCTGCGCTCGCTGGTCCGTGAGACTCATCTTGAACCCTCGAATTTTATCTACCCTTTGTTTGTCTGTCCGGGGGAACGGGTGCGCAAAGAGATCGGCTCCATGCCCGGCGTGTTCAATCTTTCGATTGATGAAGCAGTGAAAGAGGCGCGCGAGGCCAAATCTCTCGGTCTCGGCGGCGTTATTCTATTCGGCCTTCCCGAGAAGAAGGATGAAGTCGCCACCGGCGCCTGGGCGGAAGATGGTATTGTTCAGCGCGCTACGCGGGCCATCAAGCAGGAAGTTCGCGATCTCGTCGTGATCGGCGATGTCTGCCTGTGTGAATACATGTCACACGGCCATTGTGGCGTTGTCCGGCACAAGACCTCAGGCGGAAAAAATCCCCGGGTGATGGTGGTTGCGCGTGAGAACATTGCTGCTGCTGCCACCAAAGTGGCCGAAAAGGCGGCCCTGGAGTACGAAATTGAGAATGACACCACGCTCGACATCCTGGCCAAAACGGCTGTTTCGCAGGCGCAGGCAGGCATGGACATTATCGCTCCCTCTGACATGATGGATGGCCGGGTC
>JAICYU010000103.1 GCA_025934025.1 Terriglobales bacterium | reverse complement strand
TTGTGCAGGAGACTTTTGCCAAGGCGTTGAAGGCCCTGAACTCATTTCAGCCAGGAACAAATTTTCGCGCGTGGATGTTTCGCATTCTGCGCAATGCCTTTCTCACCAGCCGCACCGGGTTAGAGCGGCGCAACACCGAACAGGAGGCCGAGAGCGGATTTGATCAATCCGTGGCTACGTACGAGACGCCGGAAGTCTCTCTGGTGCGGCAAGCCGATATCGAACTGGTGCGGAAGGGAATTGCCAACCTGCCGGCTTTGTTTCGCGAAGTGCTGATCCTGGCCGATGTGGAGGAGATGAAATACCAGGAGATTGCGACGGCATTGGATATTCCGGTCGGCACAGTCATGTCGCGGCTGGCCCGCGCGCGGGGGCGTCTGCGAGAGCAGATTGTTCAGGAGAGCAAGCCCAGAACGGCAGGTGCAAAGTTATGAGTTGCGAATGGAGGAGCAAGACCAGCCTTTACGCGGATGACGAACTCGGGGCCGCAGCCCAGCAGGAGTTCTCCGCCCATCTGCGCTCCTGTGGGGAATGCTCAGAAGCATTGAGCGAACAGCTTGCGCTGAAGAAGGCGGTGCGCATTGCCGGCAATCAATTCAGTGCTCCGGCGGAGCTGCATGCCAAAGTTTTTCGCCAGTTGCATCCGCGAAGCAGCGCCAGTTCGGTGTGGAAATCGCTTTCGGCCGCAGCAGGAATGGCTGTCGTGGTGCTTGTGTTCATGCTTGTGGCGCGCAGCCCCAAAACAGAAGAGCCGATGCTTGCTGGGCTGGTGGACCAGCACATAACGGCGCTCGCCAGCGCCAATGCGGTGGATGTCGTCAGCGAAGACCGCCATACGGTCAAGCCATGGTTTCAGGGAAAGCTGGGATTCACATTCACGCCGCCGGAACTGGCCGGATCATCTTTCAAACTGCTCGGCGGCAAGGTGGTCTACGTCCAGCAGAAGCCTGGAGCCGAACTGCTATACACCGCAGGGGCTCATAAGATTTCTGTCTTTGTGTTCAGGGCAGCCAATGCAGAAGATCATACAGCGATGTGGCAGCGCAGCCGGTCGTTTAATTCGAGCAGATGGAGCGAGGCGGGTTTGGAGTTCTTCCTGGTCACGGATGCCACCAAAGACGAAGCATCTGGGCTGGTCAACCTCTTCCAGCAGGCCAACCGTAGCTGAATCGCGACTCTACTGTTTGCCGGTCGGCGGGATTGGGCCTTTCGGCATCGTCGCAGTCGAGCTGATTCTCGAGACGTAGCGACTGGCCAGTTTCCATAAGCCGCCCGCTTTCTTCCAAAGATCAACGACGAAGAATTCTCCATTTGCCGGCTTTGACTTGTAGGTCGCTTCCTGCACCCGTGTGTAATTGACTACCGCTGAGTCGCCGAGGTCCACAACCGAGACCTGCCGGATCATGAACGACTTAAGGCTGAAGTCTTTGGCCATCACAGAATCAATCCAGTCCGGTCCGCCAAGGGGGTCGGCATCAGGTTGGTAGATCTGGCAATCATCCGTGAGGGCAGATTCAATTGCCTTCTGATTCTTGGATTGAACGTTCTGAAGCAGCTCTTTTTCCAAGCCGTTGAAAAGACTCACCTGTCGTGTCGCGGTGATGATTCGGTGGGTCAGCGGGGGCTTCACCGGTTCTTGTGCTGCGGACAATGAAGTAATCCCAAGAACGGCAATGATGGCTGAAGTTCCGAAATGCATTGGCAATCCCTTCCTCCTTCAGTCAAAGCTCATTTCACTATAAAAGATAAGGCCGTTCGGGCGAACCGAACGGCCAGGCTCTGAAACGATTCTAGTTGGTAAAGAACGGCCCGCCGAGGGTCTGGTCGCAACCGCCGCCACGGCTGTTTTCCCATTCCATCTGCATCATCCAGTTGTGGCCGGCAAAGGTTTGGTTGAAGCGAGCGCCGTTGGCTGCTGTCTGGGTGGGACCGAACTTGAAGTTGCACTTATCGGCATCTTCATTGCCGGCAGAATCAAACCAGGCATTAAGATCAGGATCAGTGATGGCTTCTTCGCTCTCGTGGGTGATCACGTTCACCATGCCGTCGGCTCCACCTACTCCCGCGGCAGGGCTGTTGGGCCCGGTGGTCTGGATTTCGCAGCCTGAAGGACAACGATCAACGTTGCCGATGAAGGCCCATTTGATGTCGGCGCCATTTAGGGTCTGACTCGTGTGGAACCCGCAGAATTGAGTGCAGAAGCCACTCTCGCTCACATTGGATGAAGTCAGGAAAAGATAGACGCCATTGGGATCGGTGGGAAGCGCGCCGCTTGTAAGCTGCGCAGAAATGGCGGCAGAAATCCTGCTGTTCCGCAGCCTCGTTCCCTGCGATCCAGTGTCGAATACCTGCTTCGAAAGCTGCAAATTTCCGCTGACATTTCCCGTGGTGTCGCCGTAAGTGGTGTTGATTCTCTCGTATCCAGAGCCGCCGAGCGCGTTGGCGCCAAGGAAAGTGTCAATCAGGTTGACTGTGGCCTGGGTATTGGAGCCTGTGCCGTTCCAATTGCCATACCAAATGATGTAGATGGGAACCGGGTTCCCTTTCAGCACCGGACCGCCGTTGTAATTGATGCCGTTGCCCGTCACCACTGCCTGCCCAATCGGCCCCGCTTGTGCAGGAACAGCATGGCCATCACCAGCGGGAACCATCTTTTCGCCGGGGCCGGCATTATGTTCGCGGAGCTTCTGGGCAAATAATCCGTTAGCAACCAGAAAGACCAGGACAAAAGCTAAACCGAATTTCAGCTTTCCAAGGGGAGCTGCCATTTCTCATGACCTCACTTTGAATTTTGGAGTTTGCTGCGTCTGCCGTAGTACATAAAGAAACAGAAGAAGCCGGAGTACCTTAAAATGCGCATTTCCCAGCAAATTACGTATGAATCAGCCGAAGTCGTGCTCGGGAGAAAGAATGCCGAGAAGTGTACTACCTTCTTAAGACTTCCTCCAGAATGGAATTGAAGAAGAATCCGAGGCCCAGGCAGCAGGCCCCGGAAATGTCAGGTCAAAAAACAATCGCTTACAGGTGCAGAACGCAGCCTCCTCCGCCTGCATTCTTCCACTGCTGCTGGATCATCCAGTCGTGGCTGCCAAAGTTGACGTTGAATTTCGCTCCGGCTGCTTTGCCTGCCGACGAGCAAACGCTGGTGCTGGTGCAGGTGGATGTGGTTCCGAAATTGAAGTTGCACTTATCGGAATCTTCTTCGCCGCTGGAATCGAACCATGCGTTCAGGTCAGGATCGGTGATGGCTTCAAACTGCTCGTGCGCCAGCACGTTGATCAGACCGTCAGCCCCGCCCACGTTGGTCGAAGGACTGTTGGGGCCGGTGCGCTGGATCTCGCATCCGCTCGGGCAACGATCGGGGTTTCCAACAAAGGCATATTTAATATCGGAACCAGATATGGTTGAGTGGGTATGGAAGCCACAGTACTGGGTGCAGAAGCCTGAGGTCTCATTGATGTTGGAGGAGCTGAGCACCAGGTAGACGCCATTGGCATTTTTGGGGAGAGCGCCGCTGGCAATAGCGTTAGCGACCGTGGTGCGAAGACTCGTATCGGTGAGATTGGTCGAGCTGTTTACGAACGTGTGCCCGCCAAAAGAAACGTTGCCGCTCACGTTGCCACTGTTGTCGCCGTATGTCGTCGCTATGTGCTCGTAGGCCGTGCCACCGAGCGTGCTGATGAAATGCTCAACCAGGCTCACCGTTGTCTGCGTGTTTGAGCCAGTGCCGTTCCAGTTTCCATACCAGATCACGTAATAGGGAACCGGATTCGCCTTGAGCACCGGCCCGCCGTGATAGTTAATGCCATTGCCAGTGACCACCGTGTCAGGGGTCGGAGCCAGTTGGCTTTGACCGGGTACTCCATGGTGCTTCCCGTCAGGAACCAGGTTCCCGTTCGAGTTCAAGGGTTTTTGCGCGACCATGAAGTTCACGGTCAGAATCACAAAGAGACAAGCCAATGCAAGCCTCAGTTTTCCAAGAGAAAACATCCCAATTGACCTCACTTGTTGAAGTTTGCTGCGTCTGTCAGAACGGCAAAACAGAAGAAGCCGGATGAAACGGCAGGTATGGAGAGATGAAACCTCGCTCATGAGCCCACTTTCCGAAGCAAGCGCCGGTTCCATCATCCGGAAGTCGGAACTGGCGGTGAGAATACTAAACCAGACTGGCCACCCAGAGAGGCGGAAAAATAAAATATATTTCGAAGTCGAGAGGCAACTCGCACCAGAGTGAAACGAATCGGGATACGACGCGCTCAACGCACGATTCTCGCGGAGAAGTTCAGATTCGCCATTTTGCCGTCGTCACCTCGGCCGTAGGCAGGTTCTATTTTGGGGATCGAAATCGCGAAATTTTTCTCGCCATTCGGGCAAAGCAGTGCTCTAATATCTAGCCAATCGTACGATTCTAAGAACCCGTTAATCTTTTGTGCTTCGGATTTTTGCTAGAACTAATGAAATATGGATTAAGATTCGGTTTTAGAATGAGTGCTCGAAAATGGACTCCAATTTAAGAAACGAAAAATTGCTAGATCAGATCGGCTGGCGCCTGTTGGCCGAATTGCAGGTGAACGGGCGCCTTTCCTACGCTGAGCTCGGACGTAGGGTCGGGCTTACAACGCCGGCAGTGGTCGAGCGTGTTAAGCGGATGGAAGACGCAGGGATTATTACCGCTTATCACGCCGATATTGATCCCATGAAAGTGGGAATGCCGATTACTGCCTTCATCAGGATGTCAGTGGTGGGCGACGTGTTTGCACGAATTACGTCCGTAGTGAAGAACTCTCCTGAAGTTGTTGAGTGCCATCGCGGGACCGGCGCGGATTCATTCATCATGAAAGTCCATGTCCGTTCCGTGGAACATCTGGAGTCCCTGATTGACCGGCTCACGCCGTTTGGTACGACTTCCACATCCATCGTTCTCTCTTCACCGGTAGAGCGCCGCGAGATTCAAAAACCGGAGGAAGCGATTCAGGCCGCTGCGGCTAAGAAAGGCTCGTAACTTCGGTCTGTGATCCTTCACCTCTCATTTCAGTTTTGCGCGCTCATACTGAACCGGCCACTGAATTTCATGGCCCAATTCGCGTGCCGCGATGAGCGGCCAATATGGATCGCGCAGAAATTGTCTGGCTAAGAACACTACATCAGCCTGGCCGCGGCGGATGATCTCATCAGCCTGCGCAGGCTGCGTGATCATGCCAACAGCTCCCGTACAGATTCCGGTCGCACGGCGAATTTCCTCGGCAAACGTCACCTGGTAGCCAGGTCCCACGGGAATTTTTGCGCCGGCAACATTTCCTCCTGACGAGCAATCAACCAGGTCCACTCCCAACGGCTTGAGGTGACGTACCAGTGCGAGGGAATCTTCAATCGTCCAGCCACCCTCTGACCAGTCGGTGGCTGAAATTCTGACGAAGAGAGGAAGTCGTTCGGGCCAAGCCTTCCGGACAGCGGCAGCAGTCTCACAGACGATGCGAATACGGTTCTCAAAGGTTCCACCATACTCGTCCTGGCGCTGATTGCTGAGGGGTGAGAGGAATGAGTGCAGAAGATATCCATGCGCAGCGTGCAGCTCGATGATGCGGGCGCCTGCTGCATCTGCTCTTCGTGCTGCATCGGCAAAGGCTGCGACGATCTGCTGAATCTCGGAACGTGAAAGCGGCTGGGGTGTTTGATAACCCTCATTAAAAGGCAGATCACTCGAGCCGAAGATCGGCGTCCATCCCCCTTGCTGCAGAGAAAGCGGTTTGCCGCCGTTCCATGGTTCAGCCGTGCTGGCTTTACGGCCGGCATGTGCCAATTGGATACCGGGTATGCTGCCCTGCCGCTCGATGAATGAGAATGCGCGCTGCAGTGGTTCAATGTGGGCATCACTCCAGATGCCGAGGTCTTGCGGGCTGATACGCCCGTCCGGCGTCACCGCAGTGGCTTCGGCGAAAACTGCGGCAGCACGTCCGACAGCGCGGCTCCCGAGATGGACCAGATGCCAGTCTGTGGCAAAGCCATCCACGCAGGAGTACTGGCACATCGGCGAAACCATAATTCGGTGCGGTAATTCCAGCCCGCGAAGACGGAGAGGATCGAATAGACTTGGCATCGGAATCTTGGAATTGTAAATTGCGAAACCGGAATCCACACGTTGGTCCTAGGGGTACCCACTGACCCACTGTCTAGGGACTTTCGTAGCTTGAATTTCGGCTGAAAGTGGTGCAAATTCAGCGTATGCAGACGAGTTTGCCGCCAAAGCGAGAATTTCAGGACGATTGGGGTACGACATCTCGCGAGGGCTATGAAGATCGTGGCGCGTTCCGCCCACAGCGGTCCCGTCGAGCCGAGTCCGGCAGCCCTTTCCTGCGCAGCATGGGAAGCTTCTGCATTGTGGGCGGGATCTGCTGGGGAGTCTACCTGCTGACCCAGAATGGATTTCAACCTGCGATATTGCAGCAGAACCACGGTCCCATTGCAATCATTGGCATCGGTGCGCTGGGTTCACTGCTGGGGAAATATCTCTCCATCTGAATCCGCCTTAGCTCAGAGATCCTCAGTGGCCGTTGCGAGTGTATCGGGTCCGCGCTTCAATCAGCTCCTCTAATTGCTGCGCATTCAGGGATCGCGACGGCCCAAGCTGCCGCGCCGCCAGAACGATTCGTGCATAGTGCTCCACAGATTCCATCCGTAGATAGGCCTGGCGGAGATCCTGCCCGTATGTCACCACGCCATGATTGGCCATGAGAATCGCGCTATGCCCAGGGATGAAGGGCTTGAGCGACTCACTCAATCCAGCCGTGCCGGTTGTCGCATAGGGAGCAAGTGGCACCGTTCCGAGGGTGATGACGATTTCAGAGCACAATGGTTCGTCGAGCGCCTGGCCCGAGGAAGCAAACGCGGTCGCTGTACAGGGATGGGCATGGACAACCGCGCCCACGTCCGGGCGCATGCGGTAGATGGTCAAGTGCATCGCTATTTCGCTTGACGGGTTGTAGCACCCGCTCAGTTTGCGGCCTTCCATGTCAACGACGACCATTTCTCCCGGTTGCATCATGCCTTTGCTGAAACCGCTCGGCGTGACCATTACGCGGTCCGGACTCATGCGGACTGAAAGGTTTCCGTCAGTAGCTGCTACGTATCCTTGCAAGTGAAGGAGGCGGCCAAATTCCACCAGGTCATGGCGAAACTGGTCTTCCTCTTTGAGTGGGCGGTTTACAAACGGGAGACGAACCAACGGTGCTACTGCGGCCGCCTCGAGGATCTTCTTCATGAAACTCATTACTGCTCTGCCTTCCCGCTGAACGGGGATGTTTCGTGTAGCAAAAAATTGCAATTGGGCAAGCGTTTCCAGGAAGACCCTCGACTAGCAAAGGCGCAGGCAAATCATTTCAAGGACATTCAGGCGTCCCCAAGGCCGGAAATCAGACCAACGAAACCGGCGAAAGAACAACATGAAGAACAGGCCTGAGAAGTAGCAGGTTGCGGGCAAGATGAACAGGAGACCAGATCTTCCTGATAAAGCAGCGGCCATCTCCGGCAAAGGCGAAATCAGCACATAAAGGATGCCATAGATCACCAGAAGCCAGATCGCGCGCTTGATCCAGGGAGCCACGCGGGACATAGTAGCCCATTTTCTGAAGTGTTTGAAGGAATTTCGTGGCACTTCGAACTGCAATCAGCAGAAAATACGCAACCTGGAGTTTCAGCCTTGATTTCGTGTGGTGTTCCACCTGAAAACGGCACTGAGAAGCAGTACTACTGAATTCAGGGTGTACGGTTTGACTGCCTTGAGCCGGTCTGCTAACGTGCCCTCACCATGAGCACCAAGCCCGAGCCGGCCAACCGCGTGGTTCCAGTGAAGGAACGATTGTTGGAGGCGGCCAAGGTGCTTTTTTCGGTTCATGGCTTCGAGAACACCTCCACTGCCGCAATCGCCCGGCAGGCAAATACCAGCGAGTCGCAGCTCATTAAACATTTTGGCAGCAAGGAAGGTCTGTTGGAAGCAATCTTCGATGAAGGCTGGCGAAATATGGACTTCATCGGCCAAGCCATCAAAGTTTTGCCCTCTCCTGTGGACCGTCTGCGTATGATTTTTGAGCTGGTGCTGCAAACCCTCGAACGTGACCAGGCGCTTAAGGACCTTATGCTCTTTGAAGGTCGGCGCATTCGCAAGGCAAGTTCCGGCTTCGACATTCTGGTAACGGGCGGGTATTTGCGATTCAGCGCAACTGTGGAAGCTGTGGTGGGCGAAATCCTGGCCGGCACGCACTTGGAAACGAAAGTATCAGCTTCCGCGATGAGTTCGGCTTTGATCGGGATGTTCGAGAGCATGCTGCGAGACCAAGTTCTTTCCCGGCGCATGAACCTGCAACCCACCTGCACATTTGAAGAAGTACGAGAGATTTTCGATCTGTTTCTTCGTCGCGTTCTCGGTTCGGAGCAACCGGCCTTGGAGCACCCACGCAGTTCGTGATGCCCGCGTTGGTCTGGCCAGAAATCCCCTGTTCTTACAATTTAATACCTGCCATGCGAGCGCATTTCTCGGGAACAACCCCGATTGAGATTTGTACATCTTCACTATCGCTCGTAGTAGCACTACTGATGTGCCGCTCACCAGCCGCGAAAATTCTTCGGAGGATCGGGATGAAGATCAGAAAATGCACCGGGTTTACACTTGCTCTGCCGATACTTGTCGCCCTCTCGGCGTTTGCATCAACACCATCGAGCGGAACGCTCAACGCGCCAGCCGCAGGTCAAATCAACTCCGTTTCATGGTCCGGAGGACCGCTGTCAGGCGCGACTGCTGATCCCGCGGCCTGCACCGGCGTGAACTGCGACACGTTCGTCTTGACGGTGAATGTCCCGTCCACTTTCTATTCTTCGAACCCAAGCTACGCGGTACACGTAAGAATTGATTGGGCCAGCAATACCAATGATTTCGATTTGAACGTGAATGATGCTTCCGGAAATACCGTGTGTTCTTCCGGTCAGGGACAGACCAATTTTGAAGATGCCGATTGCGGCCCGCTTCCTTCCGGCACTTACACGGTGCAGGTGGTTGGCTTCACGGTGGTCAATGCGACCTACAGCGGCGCTGCAACCGTTGCTCCCGAACCCGCGGCAGCAACCGGTACGGCTCGTTACAAGAAGAGCAACATGACCTTCAGCGCTCCGCTGGAGCTGCAGCGGCCCAACAATATTGTGAACTCCAGCGGCAACATTGTTTCCTCAGACCAGGATGTGGAACCCCGCATCATCCACGATGCGCTGGGAAATTATTATGTCGCCGCGATTGAAGGGGTTCCTGGTGGCATTGATGTTTGGAAGTCCGCGGACGCGGGCGCCAGTTTCGCGTATCTCGGACAACCGGATGGAATCCAGATTGGCTCGGCTGCGGCTGGAGTAGACGGCGTCGGACTGGGCGGCGGCGATGAAGATCTCGCTGTAAGTCCCGCAGGTGTTGTGTACGCAAGTTCGCTTTGGCTCGGATCCGCAACCCAGAGCACGTCTTTCAATGGCGGCACCGTCTGGGTCTCGAACCCAGTCTCGAGCGATCTGCCGCTGGTTGACCGGCAATGGATCGCCGCGCACGGTAACAAGGAACTGTATCTCACTACAAAACAGTTGGGCGCCGATCTTGACGGGACTGTGACGTTGTTTGTAGCGAAGTCGTTCGATAACGGAATTACTTTCCCGCAGGTTTCACCGGTTACAACTCCGGAAGTAGGAGTCCAGCCTGGCGATCAGGGAAACATTATCGTGGACCAGAACAATGGCAATGTGTACACGGTCTTCATCGACTCGCACGGAAATATTGTCTGGCTCGCCCGCTCCACCGACGGAGGCGTAACCTGGATTCTCAAGCAGGTCTTCGCTGCTCCCGCGGGCGTAAACCTGGCCAACATCTTTCCCATCGTTGCGGTTGATACCGCCAGCAATGTTTATGTGACGTTCTCCAATGGAACCAACGTTTTCTTGGCGGCTTCAAAGGACCAAGGAGCGACTTGGACAGCACCAGTGCGCGTCAATAACGGAGCCGGGACCAAGACCGCTATTGGAGCCTGGATCAGCGGAGGAGGAGCTGGCAGCGTGGATATAGCATGGTGGGGCACGAGCGCCGGCAATGCCAATGATCCGAATGCTCAATGGAACGTCTTTTCCGCACAATCCCGCAACGCAACTTCCGCCGTTCCAACCATCACTCAGACGGCTGCCACGCCTGTGATCCACGTGGGGCCAATCTGCAATCAGGGTCTTGCGTGCGCCAGCGGAACCCGCAACCTGGCGGAATATTTTGCGATAGATGTTGGACTTAACGGCGAATCGCTGATCGTCTATCCAGACGACAAGAACACCTCCAGCCCATCAGGAGCTGCGCGGACGTTCTTCGTCAAGCAGACCGGCGGCAGCACCGTGAAGTGAGCGAGAACGAGATCCGGCAAAATGGGGGCGGACGTTCGCCCCCATTTATTTGTAATTGGCTAAGTTGGTAGTTGGCTAATTGGAAACCTCCGATTCGGATTGCTAATTGGCTTTTCAATTATCAAATTACGAAATTACCCAATTCCCCAATCTCTGCTATTCTTCGCTCGTGCTGCTGGAATTGCGGATCGAAAACTACGCCGTCATTGACAGCCTCGCAGTGGAGTTCGCTCCAGGACTGAACGTTCTAACCGGGGAGACCGGGGCCGGCAAGTCCATCCTGATAGGCGCGCTCTCCCTGCTTCTGGGGGACAAAGCCTCGGTTGAAATGGTGCGCCACGGTGCGGAGAAAATGGTCGTCAGCGGCGTTTTTGAGGCTGAAGACCGCGCCACAAAGAAAGTCCTCGAAGAGAACGGCATTGAACCTGAAGAAGACCAGGTGCTCATCAAGCGGGAAATCGCTCCCGGCGGCAAAGCGCGAGTTTTCGTAAACAACCAACCAGCGACTGTCAACCTACTGCGCCAACTCGCGCCCGCCCTGGCTTCCATCCACGCACAGAACGAAACCATCCTTGGGTTCGATGCTCCGGCACGGCTCAGTCTGCTTGATGGTTTTGCCGGCAACGATCTGCAGGAGCTCAGGGAGAGGTACTCGCAATGGTCTGAGTTGCAGAAGCGAATCTCGGAATTCGAGCGCGATGAACAGGAGCGGCTCCGAATGGCAGACCTCTGGGCCTTTCAGAAGAAGGAGATTGATGCCGGCAAGCTTCAATCCGGAGAAGACCAGAAGCTTGAAGCTGAGAAGCGCGTGCTGGCCAATGCTGAAAAGTTGTACGGTGCGGCCATGGGTGCTTACGAGTTGCTCTACGAGTCCGACGCCTCCGTTCTCGCCAACCTTTCCGCGGCGAAGAAGCAGATTGAAGAACTGGCCCGGTTCGATGCCCGTTTTCAGGAGTCACTCACCGCGTTGCTCAACGCAAGAGCAGCCGTTGAGGACGCCAGCGCGACTGCTCGCGACTATGCCGAAGGCATTGATGCATCTCCGGAACGGCTGGCCCAGGTAGAAGATCGCCTGGCTTTGCTCGATCGGCTGAAACGGAAGTACGGCAGCACTGTGGACGACGTCATCAGTTACGGCGATGAGGTGAGTCGCAAGCTGGCGGACCTGGAAAATCGGGACGAGTTGCTGCGCGATTTGAAGCAGCAGAGCGATGCTGCCGCCGCGACCTATCGCAACAGCGCACAGGCAATTTCCAAAAAACGTTACAGCGCGGCTCGCGAACTGCAAAAGCTGGTCGAGTCCGAGATCAACCAACTTGCGATGAAGGCGAAGTTCAAAATCGAGGTCTCTGGATCTGACGATCAGGAGAACTGGACA
>JAICYU010000053.1 GCA_025934025.1 Terriglobales bacterium | reverse complement strand
CCTCTCGCCGCGATCCTCGGACTCGGGCCGCCGGAACTGGCCAACATCTACAATTTCTCGCCGAAAGTGTCGCCGGAAAACTGTGTTTTGGTGGGAGTGCGCGACATAGATTCTAGAGAAAAAGAAAACATCAAGGAAGCCGGCATTGAAGCCTACACCATGCGCGATATTGACGAGCGCGGCATGCGGACAGTGATTGAAGAAGCGTTGCGCGTCGCCGGTCGCGGCACTGCGGGCTATCACGTATCGCTGGACATGGACTGGATAGATCCGGAAGACGCGCCGGGGGTTGGAACTCCGGTGCGCGGCGGCGCGAGCTACCGAGAAGCCCATTTGGCCATGGAAATCATCTCAGATCATGGGCGCATGGTGAGCTTTGAAATTGTCGAGGTAAACCCTGTGATTGACGAACACAATCGCACCGCGAATCTGGCTGTGGAGCTGGCGCTTTCAGCATTTGGAAAGAAGATTTTGTGAACATGCTTTCCGGTGGCACATCAAAATTGACACGAATTGCTCTTGCTTTGTTGCTGTTTTGCGTTTCAGCGCCGGCATTCGCCCAGAGCAGTTCAGACTCTGACGCCAAGCCGTCCACGCCGGCAGACCGCCAGCGGTTTCTCACCGTCACACACAAGCTGGAGCAGGACCCGCTGGATGAAAGCTTGCGTCAAGACCGCAGTTGGGCGCTCAAGTGGCTGGAAGATGTTCCGGACATCAATGTAAGCATCTGCCCGCCAGTGCTGGGAGAGCTGCCGCAATCGCAGTATCGCTACATACGCCAGATTGCCGCACAGTTCAGCCTGGAAATGGCGGCATTCATCATTGAACACCCGCAGCAGGTGAATGATACCAATGCGCAATACCTCGCCGGAGTCGAGGGGGCTTTGCGCGCGTACAAATCCATTCTCAAGACTCAGCCCATGGCGACTTCAGCCATCCTGGAAGGCCTGTTAAACATGCAGGACCAGGGCAAACTGGAACAGTGGGTTCGGGAGCGCGCTCGCGCTTGCGAAGGCGGAGACCAGGTGACGTGAACCAGATCTTCTTCTGCTGACCGCTTTAGAGCAATCCCATCATGAAAAAGATCAGAGTCGGAGTTCTGTTTGGTGGCCGTAGCGGAGAACATGAAGTTTCTCTTCTCTCCGCAGCTTCCGTTCTGAACGCGATCGACAAAGTTAAATACGAAGTTGTGCCGATTGGCGTCACCAAAGGGGGTCGCTGGGTGACCGCAGCCGATGCCGAGCGACTGCTGCGCGGTGAAGGAGTCCCGCACGAGCAAGGGCGCCATCTGCGCGCCGGCAATCCTGAAGCGACAACTTCGGCTGCGGTGCTGGCCCGCGGAGAATCCGTGATTGTGCCTCCCGTTCCGCAAGCGCACGGGCTGGTTCCGTTTGAAAGCGCAGCTCCGGCAGCGCACCATCCCATTGATGTGGACGTGATTTTCCCCGTGATGCACGGCACCTTCGGAGAAGATGGCACGGTGCAGGGGCTCCTCGAATTGGCAGACATTCCTTACGTCGGTGCAGGCGTGCTGGGCTCGGCCGCTGGAATGGACAAAGACGTAATGAAAAAGCTCTTTGCCGCCGAAGGACTCCCCATCGTGAAGCACGTGACGATCCTGCGCTCGCAATGGGAGGACGATCCCAGGAAAATACGAAAGCAAGTAGAAAGCAAGTTGAACTATCCAGTGTTCGTGAAGCCGGCAAATCTGGGTTCCTCCGTCGGAATATCGAAAGCGCACAATCGCGAAGAGCTTGGGCCGGCCATCGAAGAGGCAGCGCGCTTTGACCGCAAGATTGTGATCGAGGAAGGCGTCGGCGGCAAAAAACGAAAAGCGCGCGAACTGGAATGCGCCGTTCTGGGCAATGATGATCCGAAAGCATCCGTTGTGGGCGAGATCGTTCCCGGCGCAGAGTTCTATGACTACAACGCCAAGTACATTGACGAAGGTTCCAAGCCGCTGATCCCCGCTCCAATCCCCAAGAAGCTGATGAAGCAGGTGCAGGAAATGGCGGTCCGCGCCTTCAAAGCCGTGGATTGCAGCGGGCTGGCGCGCGTGGATTTTCTGCTCGACCCGGCAAGCAAGAAGATTTATCTGAACGAGATCAACACCATGCCGGGCTTTACCTCCATCAGCATGTATCCCAAGATGTGGGAAGCCTCCGGGTTGGAGTACTCAGCCCTCGTTGACCGGCTCATTCAGCTTGGGCTCGAGCGCTTCGAAGAAAAAAAGAAAAACCGCTTCAGCAAGAGCTAGCGATTTTCTACAGTCCCCGCAACGCTGGAGCCACAGGACGCCGTGCTGCACGCAAAGCCGGAGGCAATCCGCCAACAACTCCCATCACGAGCGCAAAGATCACGCCTTGAATCAAAAGTGGTGGAGTGATCTTGAAGGCGAACGCAAGATGCGAGAACGTCTGCCAGTTCATCGCGCCTGTAGTGAGCCCATTCAGCGGCAGGACGGCCAGGCAGCCAAGCAGACCTCCGGCGAAGGAAATCAGCAGCGCTTCCAGCACAAAGGAGAACACCACGCTGCCTGCGCCAAAGCCGATAGCTCGCAGCGTGGCGATTTCGCGCGAGCGCTCCGCCACGGCGGAATACATCGTATTCAGCGCGCCGAATACAGCGCCGATGCCCATGATGAAGGCGACGATCCCGCCCAGCGTCGTAATCAGCACGGTCAGGGCGCGCGATTGCTTGTCGTAATAGTCCACCTCGCGGCTCACATCCACCGTCAGGCGCGGATCGGAGGTGACCGCATCTTTAAATTGCCGCAGCGCCGCCGGCGAAGTCAGGTGCAGCGTGACGGACTGAAAGACGTTGTCAGGCCGATGATAAATCTGGTTAAGCACGCGCGCGTCGCACCACACTTCAGAGTCAAAGGCCGAGCCGCCGGCGTCAAACACGCCGACCACGCGCCACGTCCCTCCGCCGAATGTAACGTTGCTTCCCAGGGTTAAACCGGAATAGGTATTCACCGCGTTGTGGCCCACGATCAGTTCTGCTACTCCCGGCTCAAAGAAGCGTCCTGCGACGATTTTTACCTTCTTGCGGACTTCGAGAGTCTTGCTGGAGACGCCGCGAATTTGCACGTTGGCGTCAGTGCCGGTGGAGCGCAAGGGGAACGGCGCGATGACGACTGTTTCCGAAGTCACCAGCGGACCATTCGGCCCACGCGCCACGCCAGGTTCATCTTCCAGCACTTTCACCTGATCGAGCGTGATGCTGCTGTCCATTTCGGAGGTGGAACCTGCGCGGCGGACCATGGCATTGTCCGCGGATCCGGAAGAAACCAGCGTCGCTTTGAAACCGTGCGCGAGCGAGAGCATGGCAACGAATACGCCTACAGTGCCGGCAATACCCAATACCGCGACAACGGCCGAGGTCCAGCGCTGCCGCACGCTGCGAACGTTATATACGACAGGAATGGCCATCACACTCTCCTCAGCGCTTCTACAACACGCATGCGCATTGCTCCTACTGCCGGAAGAATTCCGCTGGCAATGCCGATCGCAAGGGCTGCCATGGTACCGGCAACAATGGCAATCCCGGGCAGATAGAAGAAGGGCAGCAGGCCATGAGTGGGATCACCAAGAAGCGTAAAACCCTTCGCCAGGATCAGCCCCAATCCGCCTCCAACGGCCGCAATCACCAGCGATTCCGTCAACACCAGTAGCAAGACAAAGCGGTCAGAATAGCCAATCGCTTTCAAGACCGCCAGTTCATTGGTGCGCTCCCGAACCGCAATGGCCATGGTGTTTCCCGTCACCAGCAGAAGAGTAAAGAAGACCACGCCACCGATGGTGAGGATCAGGAATTCGATGTTGCCGAACTGCTTCACCCATCCGGCGGCGAATGCCTTTTCGGTATCGGTGTGCGTCTCATAAGGCGAGTTGGAAAATTCGGCATCAATGGCTTTGGCCACTTTCAGCGAATCATCCGGATTTTCTACCCGGACGGTGTACCAGCCCACCATGCCTTTGTACCGCTCTGGAACCTTTTCCTCAAACATGTCCCAGTGGAACCAGAATTGGGTTTCATCGTCCGCTTGTCGAGTGCCGTGATAGATGCCGTCGAGGTTGAACTCCCACACTCCTGGAAGGAAAGTGCCTTTGATTGGAATGCGGTCGCCGACTTTCCAGCCGAAGCGCTTCGCCGTAGCAGCCCCGGCGATCGCGCCCTGGCGGTCTTGTTTGAACGCCTGCCATTGCTCATCCGGGATGGCGAACTCGGGATAGATTTGGCGTTGGCGCTCTACATCAATCGCAAATTGAGGAAAAAAGTTGCGTTCATCCTGGTAAACGCCACCAAACCAGTTGTCGTGCGTGATCTCTTTCACGCCGGGAATGCGCATGATTTTATCGGCATAGGAGATCGGCAACGGTTGAATGATGGAGGTGCGATTGATCACCACCAACCGGTCAGCCCCGGCGATGCTAACGCCTCCGCTGAATGCTTCTTTGACCACAGCCAGAAAGCCGAACAGCATGAGCGCGACGGCGAACGAGCCAATGGTCAACAGCAGCCGCAGCTTTTTGCGGAACAAATTGGCAAAGATCAGGCCGCTGTACTTCATCGTCCGCCTCCTCCGGCTTGCGCGATCGCTCCGGATTCAACCAACGCGCCTTTATCCAGGTGCAGAGTGTAATCGGCACGCTGCGCCACCACGGGATCGTGCGTCACCATCAGCACCGTTTTGTGGTACTGCTTCACCAGTGTGCCGATAAGCTCCATGATTTCGTCAGCGCTTTTCCGGTCAAGGTCGCCCGTAGGTTCGTCACACAACAGGAACGTAGGATCGGAAACGATGGCCCGCGCAATGGTCACCCGCTGCTCCTGGCCGCCGGAGAGCTGGCGCGGATAGTGATGCATCCGGTCGGAGAGTCCGACCACGCCCAGCGCGATTTCCACGTGCTTTCGCCGCTCAGCTTTCGAGAGTTTTGTCAGCAGCAAGGGAAGTTCGACGTTCTGAAAGGCAGTCAGCACCGGTATGAGGTTATACATCTGAAACACGAAGCCGACGTGCCGCGCCCGCCATTCCGTAAGCTTGCTGCGCGACATGTGCGTGATCTCATCACCCGCCACGGTGATGCTGCCGGCTGAAGGCACATCAAGCCCGCCGAGAAGATTGAGCAGCGTGGTCTTGCCTGAGCCGCTCGGTCCCATGAAAGCGATAAACTCTCCCTGCTCCACATCCAGGTTCAGCCCTTGCAGAACGTGGATCTCCTCACCGCCGCGGTAATACTTCTTGTCCAGCCCGCGAACGTTGATCAGACTTGCATTGCCGTTTCTGCCATCCACACGCATGACTCACTCCTTACTGCTTGACTTCTACTGTCTGTCCTTCGCGCAGGCTTTCCGGCCCGCGAATTACCAGCGCATCGCCGGGAGCAACACCGGCCATGATCTCAACATCGGAGCCGCGCTCCGCTCCCAGGCTCACGGCACGGCGTTCCAGCTTGCGCTGGTTTACGATGTAAACCACCGATCGTCCGTTTTCGGTTCGAATCGCCGACTTCGGTGCGATTGCCCGAGCTTCACTCTTGTTCTTCGCTGGCTCGTCACCCAGGAATGCGACTTTCACTCCCATATCGGGAAGAATGCGCGGATCGAGCTTGTCGAATGCGACGCGCACCTTCACCGTTGCTTTCTGCCGGTCCGCCGTAGGAATCACTGTGCGGACGGTTGAGGGAATCTGCCAGTCAGGGTAGGCGTCCAATGTGGAGATCACCTTCTGCCCCGGCCTGACTCGCGCGATGTAGGATTCGTTCACGTCCACTTCAACTTCCAGTGATCGCATGTCCACAACAGTTGCAATTCCCGTGCGGGTAAAGCCGCCGCCCGCTGAAATAGGCGAAACCATTTCTCCGCGCTGTGCGTCTTTGGAAACAACCTTCCCGTCGAACGGAGCGCGTACGGTGCAGTTGTCCACGTCCTGCTGCGCAACTTGAATTCTTGCCCCGGCGGCGCGGGTCTGCTCGCGAGTTAATGCAATCTTGGAATGGAGGCTGTCGGCGGTAGTCTGCGCAGCATCCAGCGCCTGCTGGCTGTCTACGCCGGCTGCGCGCAACGATTTGGTGCGCGAGAGCTCGCGGTTGGCGTTAGCGAGCTGGACTTCCAAATCAGAGACGGCGGCGGCAGTGGCGTCGCGGTCGGCGCGGGCGGAGCTCAGAGCGGCTTCCTGCTGCGAACAGTCCAGCGTGGCCAGCACCTGGCCCGCCCGCACCTGCAATCCTTCTTCGGCGTACACCTGCTCCACGCGCCCGGTGATCTTGGCGGCGACCGTGGCTTCGCGCCGCGGCGTTACGTAGCCACTGGCATTGAGCAGCGCGGCGGCGCGAGCGTCGTTGGCGGCCCGGGCTGCGGCAACTTCTACCATCGGAAGCTGCGGGCGTAGAACCAGCACCAGCGCTCCTAGCAGCAACAGCGCTCCCAGCGCGGCGGCGAACAAGCCAAGCTTGCCTCTGGATTTGCGCGGACGGTGGGAATCGTCAATCTTGAGCGAACCCAAGTCGTGCCGTGGCGGGATGGAAGTAGTGCTCATAAGGACCTGTAGGATGTCGTGATCGAAACGCGGGCCCGTCTTGATGGGAGATCCAACTTTACGATTCCTTACATGATAACCGAGCTGCTCATTCTTTTGTGCTCGACCACGACTTGGAAGTTTCGGCCAAGAAGAACTTAGAAGGCAGTGGAGAATGTCACAAATCGGATGTGACAGTTGTCATCGTCGAGGCTGGCCCAGGGCTCGGTTCAGCAATTGAGCCAGGCGCAGACCAGCAAGCGCCAGCCTCCGGTTCACCGTCACTATGTTCTGGCGATAATAGGCTTCGTCTACGGTAGCCGGACGAGTTTCGAGAATCCGACGCGCGTCCGCATGAGACTCATTGACCCAATCTGCCGGTGTTCCTCCTGCCTGTTGCTCCAGGTGTTCGGTTCCAATGAGCTGGTCGAGCATCTGGACGTACTCGCGATTGCGCAAGTTGGCATGCCAGATCAGCGCATCGTCCCAGGCCGCGTGGAGACTGCACGGGTGAGGTCCGCATTGCATTGAGCCGAAGACGGGCAACTCGATGTCATTCCCTCCATGCGCTTCCGCCACCGCGTGTAGCGGCTGATGCGCATCGGCCACCAGATGCACGACCCATTTGAGCGCCGTGAGCCGGTCTTCGTGCGACGCACTTCGGTCTTCTAATATCTGGGCAAACATCTCAATCCGGTCCACCACACAGTTATCGTGGTCCACGCTCGTGTTCCAACGGTTCCGTTGCAGACGAGAGCAATCGCGCGTCTCAGAGAATCCCGCGGCGTTCTCTGGAATGTCCACAAAATGCCAGCCATAGCTCTGGGGAAACTCTCCTTTCACGTGGTCTGCCCAGTCGGAAATCGAGGCCAAGCTCTGATCCCCCAGAAGCTGTTTGACTTCCGCTCTGGTTGAGGGCGTCAGGCGCGATTCGGCAAGCTCCGCAACAATGGCGTGTCCTTTGCCGCTCCAGGCAAAGAGTTGGACCGGAAAGGCGGCCAGTAACGCCAAAACCGCACAGAGCGTCGTCAGTGGCTTACATATATTCATTTATTCATTTATGCAACGCGGGATGAATAGTTCCACCCCCTCCGGGGGTGGGGTTCGTCCCCATTTGTCCCCATGTATCCCCCACTCGTCCCCATTTTCGCCGGTGTTGCACCCCTCAGGTGAGACAGAATTCTCAATAGACACGAATCCCGCCGCAACTTCGCACGGACCCACGTTCTGCGCCTACAGCGCCCAACACAAACAAAAGGCGAATCCAATATACCCGCGGTTCAGGTCAATTGCAATAGGGACTTCCTTTCCGAGGGATCGAATCGCCCAGTCTCGAATTGAATCGGTAAACTGATCTTGCCTGCTGAAGACCATGCGCAACTTCGAAATCTTGTTCGATCAGGCGGAGCCTTCACCGACCGCCGATCCGGCCTACGCGCCCTATGGGAACCTGGGATTCCCACCTCCATACCCGGACCATCCCTGGATCTACGCGAATTTTGTCCAGTCCATTGACGGCATAGCATCATTCCTCGGCAAGCACCCCACCGGAGGCGACATCTCGCATTCGCAGGAAGACAAATGGCTCATGGACCTGCTGCGCGCTCACGCGGATGCCATCATCATGGGGCTGAACACATTGATTGAAGAGACGCGCGCCGCGCCCGAACTCAACCAGGGACGAGGCCCCGTCTATCGCGTGCAAGATCCTGCTCTGCGGGAGTTTCGCGCCCGGATGGGAAAAGGACGGGAGAGGGTCATCTTTGTTACCGCCTCCGCCCGGCTCGATCCACAAAAATACCGAGTCTTCGATGGCGATCTGGTGGACGCCTACGTGCTCACTACCAAGTCTCGCGAAGAGCGGTTGCAAACTTCCGGCATGCGAACGATCATCGCGGGAGAGTCGGGATTTGTGGATCTGCAACTCGCCGTTCGCAGGCTTCGCCAGGAGCTTGGCATCAAGCATCTTCTTTGCGAAGGCGGCCCCACGCTGTATGGACATATGTCACGCGCCGGGCTGATTGATGAAAAGTTTGTCACGATTTCTCCGGTCGAGATTGGATTGCTCGTTCCTCCTGAGCAGCAGGACCAAGAGCCGCATGATGTTCAGCGCGGCGCTCCGGCACACCGGCCCACCACCTTTACCGCGCCTGGCTTTCTTCCCGACAACGCGCCATGGTGGCAATGGATGAGCTGCCGCCGGGTTGGCGACCACGAGTTCAATCGCTATCGCAGGAGGTGAAGAGATGGCCCGGCATTACCTTAGTTACTTTCCCCGCATCGAAAGCATTGGAGTTCCTTCGCTCAGCGATGTAGTCTCTAGATTCCTTCCCCAACAATCAAGCTGTCGCAAAGGAAGCCCCGATGTTTCGCTTCATGGTCATCGTGAGCGCGGCCTTTTGTCTCGCCGGCTCATCGCGGGCGCAGCAGGCAGACCCGCAAAATCAGCAGGAAACAATCCAGGCTCTCAGGCAGGAGATCAATGAGCTGAAAGCACGCGTTGCTGCTCTCGAGGCCGGTCAAACCAAGACGGAAGCGTCGGCAGAAGTTCCGTCGCCAGTGCAGCCCGCAAACACGGCTGCCATCTCTCCCGAGCCATTTGGTTTCCACCGAGGGATCAAGCTGCAAGGTTTTGGCTCAGTGACCTACAAGGCCAGCGACGCGAATCCTCCGGATCTTGGAGCCTCTCTCGGGTTCCGTCCCGGCTCGGCAGGGAATTTTGCCGTGGGCGATATTGATCTCTTCCTGACCTCTCAGTTCTCCTTGCGCACCAGCGTGCTGAGCGAGGTGGTTTTTTCCGAGCAGAGCAGCGGTGAATTTGAAACCGATGTCGAGCGCCTGCTGCTGAAGTTCGATCCCGGCGACTACCTCAAGATGTCCTTTGGACGTTTTCATACCGCCACCAGCTATTACAACTCCGTGTTCCATCATGGCTTGTGGCTTCAGACTGCGGCCGACCGTCCCCTGGTTGTGGAGTTTTCCGACCATGGCGGGCTTCTTCCTTCGCAGGCAGTGGGCGGCTCGTTCACGGGCAGGCTTCCTTCCGGAAGCATGGGCCTGAACTACATTCTTGAATACGGCAGCGCAGCCACGATTCGGCCTCAGATCACCTCACCCGATGCTCCTGAAATTGAAGAGCACAACAGCAATGAAATTACGGCCGGCGTGTTCTTGCAGCCTGACTGGCTGCCGGGGCTTGATGTGGGCGGCTCGTTTTATCACGATCACATTAACCCCGAGGGAAGCAATCTTCATATTGCCCAGGCCATCAGTTCCGTTCATGCGGTCTACAACAATTCCAGGTTTGAATTCCTCAACGAAGCCTTTCTGATCCAGCACAAAATTGAGGAGACCGGCCAGACATTCAATACTCCGGCCTTTTATACCTTGATCTCTCGCAAACTGGGAGCACAATGGCGCCCCTACTTCCGTTATCAATACACCAATGCGGCAACTGGTTCCCCTGTGTTTCCCGACGTCGGCCTGCGTCATGGCCCGAGTGCGGGAATCCGGTTCGATGCCAACGATTATGTCGCAATCAAGGCGCAGTATGACCGCACGTTTCGCCGGGACCTTCCCGATTTCAACGATGCACTGGGCCAGTTGGCATTCCGATTTTGAGAGCTAGACTATGACTATTTCAAGGAAGCCAGGAATTCTAAGCACGGTATCGCTCGCGCTGTTGCTTCTGCCGGCGTGCACTCTTTGCCAGCAGGAGCGCGATGAAGCAACGGGTCCTGAAGTAGTGGTCATGGTGAACCCCGCCAACAAGATCGAGTCAATTTCGATGGGGGAACTGCGAAGGATCTTTTCCGGCGAAAAGCATAGCTGGCCCGGCGGTCTGGCGATTGCAGCTTTTGTCAGGGCGCCCGGCACCCGAGAGCGCGACGTCCTGCTTGCCCGCGTGCTGCGCATCAGCGAGTCAGAATACAAGGCGCATTGGATCAAGCAGATTTACAGCGGCGAGTCGCAACATGAGCCTCTGGTTCTCGTCTCCAATGGCATGCAACTGGAGGCGGTCCGCGCCGAAAAAGGGGGTATCGCACTGATCAGCGCCAAGGATCTGCACCCCGGAGTGAAAGTGCTCAAAGTGGATGGCCATCTGCCCGGATCGCCAGAATATCCGCTGAAGTAGACGCAGCCGAACCTTGGCTGAATTCAAGCCGCGGCTATTTCCTTCCTGCGGCTTCCACGCTTTTCGTGGGATCGGCGCCCTGCCACGTCACGTCCGCGGTGGGACCATAGTTGGACGGAACTTTCTTTCTCAGCAGCCGCAGATAAACGCTCAATTGCGTCCGATGGTGAGCGGTGTGCAGCATCCTCCGCCACAAAATCCATATGCGCTGGCGCTGGACATCAAAAAACGGGCGCACCTCAAGCCACCATGCGTCGTCGCAAGCGGCCATGCGCGCC
Organism: Terriglobales bacterium; assembly: GCA_025934025.1. Taxonomy (GTDB): domain Bacteria; phylum Acidobacteriota; class Terriglobia; order Terriglobales; family Acidobacteriaceae; genus Angelobacter. The sequence goes on along the minus strand of JAICYU010000053.1, from coordinate 6,961 downwards.
AGGCGAGGCTTGCATAGTTCTTCATCGCGGCGGCTGAACGCCAGCGGTGTAAGCTCTTGCGGCACTAGAGCGGCCGGCTCGGGCTCGCCAGGCAAGCCGATAAATTCGGCAAAGAAACGCCGTTCGGAGAGAAGCTGGTGTTTCATGATGTCGAGCACGCTGGTGGAGCGGTCCGACGGCTTGAAGTTCATATCTTCCGGGCTGAAGCAGCGCCACACGCTTACGACTTTACTGGTCTCGCTCGCATAGGTATCGAGCATGTGTTGCAGCAGCGGGTTGCGGGCTCGCGGCACCGCTGATTCAGGAATCGCTGTGTACTCATATTGCATCGGCATAATGCTCACCTGCCTTCGAGCTTAGATGCGGACTCCCACCAGAACCGTCTTCCCCGATTCCCTGCTGAAAACTCTCCCAGTTATGCTGCTATGGAACGCTCATCGCGTCAACTTCTGGAAGTCAACTGATGACACATTAGTTACTTCCCGAGATGTTTTCCTTATGCCTGCCGGAATGCCAGTTTAGACTTCTATCGAATTCATCAGAGTTTCCCGCTGCGCCCACATACCAGCCAAGGCCTGCGGCGAAACATGCAGGAGGAATCAATTAATGAAGATCATCAGCCGGCTCGCTCTCATTCTGCTGGCCTCCGTAATGGCCCTGGGCCAGAGCACTCCGGCAACTGACAGCAATCAATCCGTCGCGGAACAGTTGCAAAGTTTGCAAAAGACGCTTGCTAACCAGCAGGCCCAGATGGCGGAGCAGCAGAAGCAGATCGAGCAGCTTCAGCGTCAATTGCAGGAAAAGCAAGCGCCCGCGCCGCAGGTGGTGAACGCTTCCATGACCACCGCCTCTTCGCCGGCTACGGCGATGGTGCAATCCGATGTAGAGAAGCCCAAAGAATCGCCGCTTTCCTTCCGCATTGGCGCGGCGGATTTCACTCCCGGCGGCTTTGTGGATTTTGAAAATGTTTTCCGCACCACGAACTCCGGTTCCGCGATCTCAACCAACTTTGGCGCCATTCCCTTCAGCAATACGGCACAGGGACAGCTCACAGAGTTCCGCTCCACCGGCCAGTATTCGCGCTTCAACCTGAAGGTCGGCAGCAAATTCCATGCAACCGACATCACCGGATATCTCGAAGGCGATTTCAACGGCAATGATGCCGCCACAGTCTTCCAAACCACAAACCCACACACCTTGCGCCTGCGGCTCTACTGGCTCGACCTGAAGCATGGGGCATGGGAATTTCTCGCAGGCCAATCCTGGGGACTCGAAACTCCGAACCGCGTTGGCATTTCCGCCGCGCCGGCAGACCTGGCCATCACGCTGAATGAAGATTCCAACGTTGGCGTCGGGATCCCGTATTCGCGGGCCAGTCTGTTCCGGCTTGGCTGGCATCCGGCAAAGTCATTTGCCTGGGGCGTGGAGGTGCAGAACCCGCAGCAGTTCACCAATGGAGAAGTGGTGTTCCCCTCGGCTTTCGCCACTACGCTGGGCAAACAGTTTGATCCTGAGGGCGGAGCCAATATCCCCAATTTCTTCCCTGACGTGATCAGCAAAATCGCGCTCGACAAATCCGGCGACCGTCACGTCCACCTCGAGTTCGGCGGCATGCTGACTAGCGTGAAGATTGCAGTCCAGAACACGCCGGTAACCGCCGCGAGCCCGTTTGTTACGGACTCAAAACTGGGAACCGCCGTGCTGGGAGCATTCAACTTCGACGCCTTCAAACACGCACGCGTACTCGTAAACGGAATCTGGGGCTCCGGAATTGGCCGCTATCTTGTGGGCCAGGGTCCGAACGCCGTGGTCGTCCCGATTGCGCTGACCCCGACGGTGTTCACTGCCACAACCTCCATGGTCCATGCGGGTGCGACAACGATTGGACTGGAAGTGCCCTGGGGCAAGAACACACAGTTCGGCGCCTACTATGGCGGAGACTACTTCCAACACAATACATTCGTGGACGTTACTTCAACAGCGGCAACCCAGCCGTTCATCGGCTTTGGCGGGCCGAACTCGCCCAGCAACAACAACCGTGCAATCCAACAAGGGACATTGGATATCGTGCGCACATTCTGGAAGCATCCACAGTACGGCTCGCTCGTGATGATCAACCAGGCTTCTTACCTGACGCGCGCTCCGTGGTTTGTAGCCACCACGCCGACTCCCGCACCGAAGAATGCTCACCTGTTCATGGATTACCTGAGCTTGAGGTATGTGCTGCCGTAGAGCTCTCGTTTGCCGCCACCTAAACGGCAGCGCGAAGGCGCTGCCGTTTCTTTTTTGTGCGGCCGAGTTTGCGAGCAGCAGACCATGAGGGAAAATGAACAGGGATGCCGTGTTTCGCGCATTTTCGATCTTGTCTGCCGATACTCCTGCTCTTAAGCTTCGCCGCGTCCGGTGCTGCTCCTGTTCCTACGAAGCACGCAACGGTCGAACTGCTTTCAAAGCAAACAGAAATTGCGCCCGGAAGCACAGCTCTTTTGGGTGTTCACTTCATTCTTGAATCCGGCTGGCATATCTATTGGAAGAATCCCGGCGATTCGGGCCAACCGCCTGCGTTTCAATGGCAATTCCCTCAAGGGCTCACGGCCGGAGATGTTGAATGGCCAGTTCCCGAACGGCTGCAAGCCTCGCCCGAGTTAGCGGATTACGGCTATAAAGAAGAGGTGCTGCTGTTGGTTCCAGTGAAAGTCGCCTCTGGTACTCAATCGGGCTCAGCGGCGCAAATCACGCTCCAGGCAAAGTGGCTCATCTGCCGGGAAGTGTGCCTGCCGGAGCGTGCAGAGCTGAAATTATCAGTTCCGGTAAAGTCAGCAGCAAAGGACGACTCATCGCAGGCGAAGCTCTTTGCTTCGGCGGCACGTCGCCTGCCGAAACCGCTGCCGCGCGGCTGGAAGACCGTGGCTGTCGAAGGCAAAGATAACTTCATCCTGAAAGTCAGCCCACCTCACCCTTTGAAACAGGCGCAGTTCTTCCCCGCTGATCCTGGCCAGATTGATAACGCTGCGCATCAGGTGGTGCAGCCGACGCCTAAGGGCGCGAGCCTGCAGCTCAAGAAATCTGATCTGCTGCTGAAACCGATCGCAGTTTTGCGCGGCGTCTTGTCTCTGGCAGACGGAGAGGCATATGTAGTGGAAGCGCCCGTCCGAGCTCCGCGGCGGTAAAATGTTGAGTGGCGAATGAGGAGAAGAAATGTTCCGTGTGCGTAATTCCTTGATTGCTCTCTGCTCAGTCATTGCTCTTGTCGCTGCGGCCTTTGCTGTTAGGGTCGGAGAGCCTGCACCCGGCTTCAGCGCGGTGGACAGCACCGGAAAAACGCAGCGCCTTTCCGACTACAAAGGAAAATACGTGGTGCTGGAATGGCACAACCAGGGCTGCCCGTTTACGCAAAAACATTACGAGAGCGGCAACATGCAACGCTTGCAGAAGGAATGGACCGCGAAAGGCGTGGTGTGGCTCACCGTGATCTCTTCGGCGCCGGGAAAACAGGGCTTTGTTACGCCGACACAAGAGAACGATTACTTGAAAAAGATGAACGCCGTCCCGACCGCGGTGCTGATGGATCCCGCTGGCACTCTCGGCCATCTCTACGACGCGAAAACGACGCCGGACATGTACATTATTGATCCAGCGGGCAATCTGATCTACGAAGGCGCGATTGACGACAAGCCCACCACCGATCAGGCTGACATTGCCAGCGCGAAGAACTACGTGAACGCCGCACTGACAGAAGCGATAGGAGGAAAGCTGATAACCGATCCGGCGACGCGCCCTTATGGATGCTCAGTGAAGTATGGGAAGTTCTGAAAGCGAATCGGCGCCCAGCAATGATCTGAAGCGGCTGAATACTGAGTGCTGATTGCTTCCTTTGATGGGCCCAGCAGGATTTGAACTTGAGCCGTCTTGCGGGCGTCCGAGCCCGCAGGCGAAATCCCGAGCCCGCGCAGCGGGAGAGGGACCTCATATTCGCGTTTTGGTGGGCCCGGCAGGATTTGAACCTGCAACCAACAGATTATGAGTCTGCTGCTCTAACCGTTGAGCTACAGGCCCCCGGCCTCAAGTTTCGCATACGCTCCTCTGTTTTCCAATTCGCGCAGCGGCAGGCGGCGATTAGGCACAAACCAGGGGCGACTCAGGCAATCCTCTTATTGTCCCGCAGGCTCGGGGGGCTGAATACTTGCGCCTTAACCCACAAGGTGCAGGTATGGCGTTGGCTTCGCGGAAATTTTGGCGCGAGTGCATTATCTTCTTGTTTCTTTGTGTCTCGGGACTGTTGGTTCTGGGGCAGGGAGCCAAGGTGCACCCGGACCTTGATCCTGCAGATGCCGATGCCGACAGTCCCATTGAACGCGGGCAGTGGTTCAGCGAAGGACGCCGGCTCAACAACGGAAACCCGGCTTCGCTGCTGCAACAAGCTTACCGGCAGAAGCTTCAGCTTCGGGCGATCACGCAGCTACGGTCGCAATCTTCATCCGGTTTTGCGGCCCAGAGCACCGTGATCAGCAGTTGGCGCAATCTTGGCCCATGGAACCTTCCTTCGGACCCTTCAGGATTCCAGAGCTACGGCGCAGTCACCGGCCGCGCCACGGCCATTGCGGTTGACCAGACTGATGCTTCCGGCAACACGGTTTACGCGGGCGGCGCTTACGGCGGTCTCTGGCGCAGCACCAACGCCGCAGCGCCCGGCAATGCGGTCTCCTGGACTCCGCTGCTCGATGGCCAGCCTACGCTCGCGGTTGGTGCAGTAGCGCTCAAGCCCGATACCACCGGGGCAGCAACGGTGATTCTGGTGGGCACCGGTGAGACCAACAGTTCCGGCGACTCCTATTACGGTCTCGGCATTCTGCGCTCCGCCGACGCCGGCGCGAACTGGCAGCTCATTGATTCTGCCAACGACTCGACCTCTGCTCCCGCGCGCATTGTCAGTTTCAAAGGCTTGGGCTTCAGCAGGATTGCCTTCAACACCTCGCCGGGGAAGACGTTGCAGGTGGTGGCCGCGACGGCATCAACGAATGCTGCGGCAACCGGCGCAGGCAGCAACCTTGAGCGCGGACTGTACTTTTCCGCCGACGCCGGGCTGAGCTGGAATCTGGCTTTCGTGACCAACGATGGTGCGACGGCGGTTTCCTACAGTTCGGCAACCGACGTCGTCTACGATCCGGCCTCCGGCAAGTTCTTCGCGACTCTGCGGCTTCAGGGAATTTATTCGTCGGGCGACGGCGGACAAACCTGGCTACGCCTGCCCAACCAGCCCGGCGGCGGTTTGCTCAGCTCGGCGAACTGCCCAGCGTTTGGCAGTATCGGGTGCCCCATTGCGCGTGGCGCTCTGGCGGTGCGCCCCGGCACAGGCGAGCTTTATGCGGCCTACGTTGACGCCAACCAGAACTTCCGCGGTATTTACCGCAGCACCGACCATGGCGTCACATGGTCCACCGATCTGGGCGAGAATGGCTACGCCAACTGCGGTGACAGTCTCGACTGCGGGGCGGCGCAATCCGCGTACAACTTCTATTTGAGCGCGGTCCCCAATGGCCCCGCCGGAAGTGATCTCTACCTTGGCGGCGTGAACATTTATCGTTGTTCGCTGGCCTCCAGTTCTTCCGTAGTCTGTAACTGGGCGAACCTGACTCACAGCTACGGCTGCGCGAACAGCGGCGTGGTTGCGGCGTCTTCTCACGTTCATCCGGACCAGCACGGAATGGCGTTCCTCGCGGTAGACCCGCGAGCGATGTTCTTTGTGAACGACGGCGGCGTGTATCGCAGCTTGAACGGCGCGGCGTCGGATGGCTCGTGCTCTGTTGCGAATGCGGCAAGCTGGCAGAACTTGAACGCCGGCCTTGGCCCCATGACGGAATTTATCTGGATGTCGCACGACCTCGGCAATCCTTCTCTGCTGCTGGGCGGCGCGCAGGACAACGGCTCCGCCAGCGGTGACGGAGCGAGTTGGACGTCTGTGAACTCCGGCGATGGCGGCTTCAACGATATTGATCCGCGCAGCAACGGCGTCTGGTACACAGCGGGAACCGGAGTTTCCATTCATCGTTGCACTGGAGGGCCCGGCTGCAACGCGCGCGATTTTGTTCCGGTAATTGACAACTGCAACGGCCCTGACTGCCATGACAACATCGGCGGCGACAGCAGCGGTTTCTACACGCCTTACATGCTGGACCCGCACGATGCGACAAAGATCATCATTGGCACTTGCCGTGTCTGGCGCGGTCCGGCGGACGGAAGCGACTGGCCCGGCGCAAACAACGGGCTGGCGCTCAGCTTCAATCTGGACACCGGCAGCAACACTGCTTGCGCTGCCAACCATGTGATCACGGCCCTCGCGGCTGGCGGTCCGCCCGCAGGCAGTGGCGCTGCTTCCGTCATCTATGCCGGACGAAACGATGGACGCGTCTTCGTCAGCACTGCGGCAGAGAGTGGTCCGCAAAGCTTCATTGACCGCAGCGCCCTGCTCAATTCGCGCGGCTTCAAGATCAGCGGCATTGCTGTGGACCCGAGCGATCCTTCAGGAAAAACAGCAGTCGCAGCGGTGATGGGCTTCGGCGTGGGCCACATCTGGCGTACAGCCGATGCCGGCGTTAACTGGAATGACATCAGTGGCTCCGGCGCAGCAGCTCTGCCCGATGCTCCCGCCGATTCGGTCGTGATTGACCGGACCAACGGCTTGCACGTGATCGTGGGCACCGACGTTGGTGTTTTTGAAACTCTGGATGCCGGCCAAACGTGGTCTGAAGTTTCCGCCGGCTTGCCCAGCGTGCCTGCCGTGCGTTTGCTGTTATTTGATGGCCCAGGAACAAGGCGGCTACGCGCCGCTACTTACGGACGAGGCATTTGGGAGGCGACGCTTCCTCCCGTGGCTTTCTTCCAACTTCAGCAATCAGACGCAAGCACGCCGGGCGTGACACTCACCTCAGTGAATGGGTTCAGCGGAATAGTTGCTCTCAGT
>JAICYU010000355.1 GCA_025934025.1 Terriglobales bacterium | reverse complement strand
CAACGTTGTCGTTCCCATGGCCGGCGGTTCCTTGATCACGAAGATTTACAAAGCATTCAAAGAGCTCATTGAACTCGGCCTGGTGGAAAGCAAACACGTCAAGTTCTTCGGCGCGCAAGCTACAGGCTGTAGTCCTATCAGCGCGGCCGTAAAAGCGGGTCGCACCGAAATTGAACCGCAGAAGCCGTCCACCATTGCTCGATCTCTTGCTATCGGCAATCCCGCCGACGGATTCTATGCAGCACGCACCATTGCCGGAAGTGGCGGCTGGGCGGAAGATTCGAGCGATCCTGAGATCGTGGATGGGATTGCCCTGCTGGCTGAAGCTGAAGGCGTCTTCACGGAAACTGCCGGTGGAGTGACTGTTTCTGCGGCGCGTAAGCTGTGCGCGCAGGGCCGCATTGCTCCTGAAGAAACAACCGTCTTGTGCATCACCGGGAACGGCCTCAAGACCACTGACGCCCTGGCTGGACGGTTTGAAGCTTCAGAACCAATAGCTCCCAAGTTGGCCGCATTTGAAGCGTATCTGGAGCGCGAACTCACCACTGTCGCAGGAGGCGCACAATGAGCGTGAATATCTCGATTCCATCGGCCTTTCGTCGCCACACGGAAGGCCTCCACTGCTTTGAATGCTCGGCGTCAACCGTTGACGAGCTGCTGGATGCCCTCAGCAGCCGCTTCCCCGAGTTGAAGCCGCATCTGCGCGATGAACAGGGGAAGCTCCGCCGCTTTCTCAATATCTACGTGAACGACGAAGACATCCGCTTTCTCGACAAAAACCTGCAGTTCGCAGACGGAGATCAGATAACCCTGGTGCCTTCTATCGCGGGAGGAAGCTTCTAACATCCCGAGCGAACGCGAGGGAGCCCTATAAGCAAGATCGGTTACAGCCGGAGGAGCCGAGAGTGATCGCTCAGCAGGATAATCGTGGCCGTGTTAAATACCCGCGAGTATGGGGATCCCTCGCTGCGCTCGGGACTTTGGAAGCAGCCCGCCTGCGAGTGGACCCCCTGGACCTCGAACAACACTATTTCCCCACTGCCGTTGCCAGCTCTTTCTCGGCAAAGTACCAGTCCTTCACCTTCAAGTCACCATTGCTTTTGGCACGCGCATCCGCATCCTGCTTGGTCTGCGGCGGAGGCACAATCACCGGTTTTCCCGGAACCCAATTGGCCGGCGTCGAGACTGCATTGGCATCGGCGGTCTGCAAGGCATCAAACACGCGCACAATCTCTGCAATGCTTCGCCCCAGCGATTGCGGATAATAGAGCAGCGCGCGCACGTTCTGTTTGGGATCAATGAAGAACACCGCACGCACGGCTGCGGTATCGCTCACAGCTTCATGCACCAGGCCATAGAGGCCGGCAACTTTCTGGTCCAGGTCCGCCACCACCGGGAAATCGACTTTCACGTTGAAGTTCTGTTCGATGTTGCGCAGCCAGGCAATGTGCGCCGGCACGGAATCCACTGACACGCCGATCAGTTGCACGTTGCGCTTCTCAAACTCCGGAAAGTTGCGGGCGAATTCCACGAATTCCGTTGTGCACACGGGTGTGAAATCAGCAGGATGAGAAAACAGCAGGACCCATTTGCCGCGGCTGGTGTAGTCGCTCAAACGGATCACGCCTTGCGTGGACTTGGCCTGGAAATCAGGCGCCTCTTCGTTAATACGGGGAATGCGGGTCTCGGTTGCCAACTGGCTCATACTTCTCCTCCAAAAAATTTGAGATCATTTCGAATTCAGGTTTGAAACTTCGTTTCCGCGCCACCTCGCCCACAATCAGCACCGCCGGCGCAGCGATACCGGCTGCGAAGGGCAGGTCAGAAATAGTCATGGAGCAAACTTGCTCTGTACTGCGGGCGGCGTTGGACACGAGAACACACGGCGTGT
>JAICYU010000087.1 GCA_025934025.1 Terriglobales bacterium | reverse complement strand
GTCTATAACAACGACGGCGGTGTCAAGGGCACACGAAGGCGTCGGCGCTCTGAGGTTTTAGGAAGCGCCATTTCGCTCTCATTGGTGCTTTTGGTTTTTTTTCACGATGACCAAGACTCGCGCATTAACGTTGAATCACGGGTGGCAGCCTTTGCTCCACCAACCATCTATTCGGTCTTAACTTTCGACCATGATTGTTCGTTCAAACTCCCAGACTTAGTTCCGGGAGGCAGGGCGCCCACTCAAGGGCACGGCTAAACTGCAGCCACAGAATGACTCGGGCTACCCTGCATGCGAGTGGCGGAATACGGCTGCTGAGTTTTCCATATCCAGTACAGCTGCACCGCCAGCTTGCGCGCCACCATCACTTTGGCGACAGAAGAATGCTTCCTGTGCTTCAGCCTCTGGTAAGCACGCTTTAACTCTGGTACCAGACGGGCCGCGCTCTGACCCGCCTCCACCAACAGACTGCGTAACATCGGATTGCCTTGCTTGCTGATCCCGCCCAGCCGTTGCCGGCCTCCGCTGGAATGCTCCGCCGGATTCAGCCCCAGATAGCTGACTACCTGACGACTGTGGGGAAAGCGACCGATCTCTCCCAGGGTGAGCACATACGCCAGAGCCGTAATCGGTCCACGCCAGGATGACTCTGGAGTAGTTGAGCCACAGCATCCTGGCGGGCAAGTTCCAGCACCGCCTGGTCCAGCTTGCCGACTCTTTGCTCCAGATCGTCCAGCAGCGTGAGCAACTCGTCCCGCCGCTGGGCGGTCCAGCCCGTCAAGCTCAGCTCCTCCAGCGCTTTGCGTCCGGCCCGCGTCCACAGCTTCTGCTTCTGCTGCACTCCCTGGTTCAGCGCCAGATGCTGCAGCTGGTTTTTCACCTGCCGTCGCATTCCCACCAGTTTGTGCCGATGCAGCAGCAGCTGCCGCGCATCCCGCTGCTCCCGGCTCGGTACCCAGATCCGCGGAAATCGGTTCTCCACCAGCAACTGCAACAGCAGCTCAGCGTCTCTCCGATCAGTTTTCTGCTTGCGCACTTCCATGGCCCGGATCTTGCCCGCATCTCCCAGCCACAGCTCGCATCCCAGCCGCGCCAGCAGACGCTCGAACCACAGCGTGTTCCCGCAGCGTGTTCCCGCATGCTTCCATCCCCACTCGCACCGGCCCCTGTAACTGGCTGTAGAACGCGACCGCCTCCTCCGGTCTCAGCCTTTTTTCCAGGTGCTCCCCGGTTTCTGCGTCGACCATGGCAATCTGTTGGAAACTCGGATGGAAATCACAGCCTATAATCTTCATGGCGGCTCCTTTCGCTCCGAGTCTTGGTTCTTCGCAAAAACTCAAGTTTACTCGGCACTCGCGAGGAGCCGTCGTTGTTATCCAATCAAGCGCAGCCAAAGGATCCTGAGCTTGTCGAAGGAGACTGAGGCGGAGTCGAACGATCCCATCACCCTTCAGGATGGCAGACCCGCGTCAGGGAATTTTGGCCACAGATCAATTTACGTTGAAACTCCCCGTTGCTGCATTGGCGAGAGGACGCATCCGCTGGATCCTCCGACTTCGCGGTCGCTCGTTCCTCACTCCCGCGCCACTCAGGATGACAGCATTGGAGTGCATTTATGAAACACGCGCTAAACCAGTCCGGCAGATTTGCGAGCCTCATTCCATTGTTCCCGCAAGCCCATCTCGCTCACCCATCTTTCAATTTAGGCGAAATCCAATTCATCACTGCGGAATTTCAAAATGCTCGTAACATCTTCCATTTGCCGCAGTGAAGCTCCCATTTTTTCCCATTCAAGTTTGGCAACAATGATGTCCGCAGGGCTGGCAATAAATAAAGGAACACCTTGGACCAGAGATTCTCTGCGTCGTTGGAATTCCTCTTCACTGAACCGCCGTGCCTTCCGGAAGATGAAGTCAATCTTCAGACCAGTGACGTTGTCAATGAGGTTGAACATTGATCTGCGGCGGCAAGCCGCCAATGCAGAATCGCGCTCAGAGTAGAACTCATTAGCAGGCAAAAGATCGAACAGTTTGGTCACCTGCGATTCATCGCCGCAATGATCAGATCAAGGTCCTGGCTGGCTCGGCCCATTCCATAGACACTGCTTGCAAAAGAACCGGTAACCATGTACGAAATACCAGCGCGGTCAAGCAGAACGGAGAGCCGGCGCAACAGATCAGGAGGGTTCATCACACCCAATCGGGCAAAGGCGAAGGATCGAATGCATTCCGATGGATCTCCCGTGCCACTTCCTCTTCGGTCCACTCTGGATGACGCTGGAGAATACCCGCCTTCATCAGTGCGCGGGAGAGTAGACACATATCAAGCGTCTGCAATAGCCGTTGCTCCACCGTGAAAGACCGGAGAAGTTTGATGTGCCTGGCCTCCATTTCTGGACTCGTATCCAGCGGCATGGGACGATGCTAGCACGCCTGTCTCTCGAAGCGAGGTCCTCGACCCGCCTGCGAAACAGTCCCGTCGCCGCGTTTCCGCTGCTCCCCTGAAGAGGGAAATCAAACTGAAAATATATATTGCTCTGTTGTGACAGTTGCAGGTTGAGGGAACATCGAAAAATGCAAAAATGGCACTGGACGGTTCTGTCAGGTGTGTCTCTCATCTTGCCTGCCTATTGCGGTCTGGTGTTGACGGGAACTCCTTCGCTTCTCTCGCCCTTTCCGACTCTTACGGTTCTGGTGGCGTTCGCTTTTTCTGGTGCATTCCCATGGCTCGCGGTAGTAGTGCCGACAGTCCTTTTCTGTGCATGGAACCCGACTCTCGTTTTCGCCGAAGCTAGACTCCCGACACGCTCTCTAGTGCTTCTGGTTATTTTTACTCTGCTCACGATCATCGATTTTCTGGTGGAGTTCCGAGACGGCCTGCGGTACCAGGGTGCGACATTTACTTTCGGCACTTTCGCGGTGAATGTCGGTTGCCTGATAGTGCTGTGGATTGTCTTCGTTCGTGGCTGGCGCAAGCCGTCATTCTTCAACAATCTGTTGGCCCACTGGCTTTTATTCGTTTGGCTTGGCTGGTATGCATTCCCGTATCTCGGCGAATTACCATAAACGCTCATGACAGTCCGGCGGCTTTGCGGGCGACAGACCACTCCGAAGCGAGTTCGAGCTTCTTGATCCAGTTCTCGATGTATTGACTATCGAGTGAGGCATACCGCACTTTCAGAATCCCGGCCACATCTTCGATCTGCCGGACTGACGCTCCCATCTTCGCCCATTCCAATTTCGCGATGATTGTGTCTTCCGCAGTGCTGGCAAGGAGAGGGACGTCTTCGATCTCAGCGCTTGTGCGGCGGTCGAACGCCTGCTGGTGGTAGGGGGTTGATTTCGCAAAGATAAAGTCCACCTTCCATCCTCTTTCCATGTCCAACACGTTAAACATGGACTTGCGCCGGCATGCCTCGAGCGCCGCATCCACATCAAAGTAGTAATCGGCTTGCGGAAAGAACTTGAGTAGCTGCCGGACCTGTTCTGCCGTGGCGGAAATCACAACATCAATATCCTGGGTACCCCGCGCGGTGCCGTACAGATTGCTGGCAAAGGAGCCAACCACCATGTACGGGATTTGCGCCTGATCCAGGGCTGCGGTAAGTTGGCGGAAAATTCCTCCAGACTTCATCGCACCCACGCCGGGAGTGCTGCCGGCAGAAACGCCAGACGGAATAATTCGATCATGACTTGGCGTTCTGTCCAGTCGGGATGATCTCTTCTGATTCCCGCTTTCCTGAATTCGCGCAAAAGATCACTGAGGTCAAGGGCAACTTCGAGACGCTGCTCCGGGGTCATGGACTGCCTGATCTTGATCTGCATCGCCTCCATTTCAGGAGATGTATCGCTGATCGCCATGGCCGAATGGTACCACCGGAACCACACAGTGATTTGAGTCGAGTTGCTATGGTGGTATAGAGACGCTCCCCATTCGCTCTGCTGCTCCTTGCGATAATCGGCGCGCATCCAATGTGTTAGGCTTTTAGCTGGGTGTCTCTGTCGCAGCCAAACTACCCGCGCGCCGGGATTCCATGACAAGAACTAAGAGGCTTCCCGCAGCACTGAAGGACCAACAAGACTTTGATTGATATTCAGAAATCCGTTGCCAAACTCTTTGGCACCAGCAACGAACGCGAAATCAAGCGGATTCAGCCGCTTGTAGGCCAGATTAACGCGCTTGAGCCGGAACTGCAGAAGCTTACCGATGAGCAGCTCCTTGCCAAGACAAATGAATTCCGCGCGCGCGTTAAAGAGCACATTCAGGAAGTTGAAGCCGAGATCGCCCGCGTCAGCGACGCAATCCAGAACGAGCCCGATGAGCAGCTTCGCGCTGAGATGGACGCTCTGGCCAAGCGTCGCATGACCGCGCGCAACGAAATTCTGGACGAGATCCTGCCTGAGGCGTTTGCCGTGTGCCGCGAAGCCGGCCGCCGCGTGCTCAACATGCGCCATTTTGACGTGCAGTTGATTGGCGGCGTGGTTCTCCACCAGGGCAAGATCGCGGAAATGAAGACCGGCGAAGGTAAAACGCTGGTAGCAACGCTTCCTGTCTACCTGAACGCACTGGCCGGCGACGGCGTTCACGTTGTGACCGTCAACGACTATCTTGCCAAGCGCGACTCGGAATGGATGGGCAAAATCTACCGCTTCCTGGGCCTGAGCGTGGGCGTCATTGTCCATGAACTCGACGATGACGAGCGCCGCGAAGCCTACGCCGCTGACGTGACCTACGGCACCAACAACGAATTCGGCTTCGATTATCTGCGCGACAACATGAAGTTTGACCTGAAAGACTGCGTGCAGCGCGGTCACAACTTCGGCATTGTGGACGAGGTGGATTCCATCCTGATTGATGAAGCCCGCACGCCGCTCATCATCAGCGGATCGAGCGATGAGTCCACCGACAAGTACGATCGTGCTGACCGCATTGTGCCGCATCTCGAGAAGGGCGAGGAGATCGAGAAAGCTCCGGGCGAGCCTTCAGAATATACCGGCGATTTCACCGTAGACGAGAAGCACAAGACCGTCACCATTACCGACGAAGGCTGGGAAAAAGTAGAGAAGCTGCTGGGCATTGACAACATCGCCGACCCGGAAAACTGGGGCATGAAGCACCACGTTGAAACGGCGGTGAAGGCGCATGCGCTGTATCGGCGCGACGTGGAGTACGTGGTAAAAGACGGCGAAGTCCTTATCGTGGACGAGTTCACCGGACGCCTGATGCCGGGACGCCGCTGGTCGGATGGTTTGCACCAGGCGATTGAAGCCAAAGAAAAAGTCAAAGTCGAGAAAGAAACCCAAACTCTTGCCACCATCACCTTCCAGAACTATTTCCGTATGTACAAGAAACTGGCCGGCATGACCGGTACGGCGGAGACGGAAGCGGCGGAGTTCGACAATATTTACCGGCTGCAAGTCACGGTGATTCCAACCAACCGCGTGCTGATGCGAAAAGAAAACTCGGACGTCGTCTATCGCACGGAGAAAGAAAAGTACTTCGCAGTCGCCGACGAAATCCAAAAGATCGCTACTGAGGGCCGGCCGATCCTAGTTGGCACCACGTCCATTGAGAAATCTGAGCGGTTATCCGACCTGCTGAAGAAGAAAGCCGTTAAGCACGTGGTGCTCAACGCCAAGTTCCACGAGAAAGAAGCTGAGATCGTCGCCCAAGCGGGCCGACTGAACATGGTCACCATCGCCACCAATATGGCAGGCCGCGGCACCGACATTCTGCTGGGCGGCAATCCGGAATTCGTGGCGCGCCAGGAGTTGGTGAAAAAGGGCATTGCGCAGCAGCTTCGCGCTGCGGGCGGCGAGGTAGCGCTGGAACAGGACAGCTCAGAGGCGACCGTTTTTTATTACAACGGAATTGAGTACAAGTGCCCGCTGGATCGGTGGAACGAAACTTTCAACAAGTACAAGAAGGAGACTGACGCCGAGCACGACAGCGTGGTGGCCGTTGGCGGTTTGCACATCCTCGGCACGGAGCGCCACGAATCGCGGCGCATTGATAACCAGCTTCGCGGCCGCGCCGGACGCCAGGGCGATCCAGGATCTTCGCGCTTCTATCTCTCGCTGGAAGACGATCTGATGCGGATCTTCGCCAAAGCATGGGTCTCAACTCTGTTGCAACGGCTCGGCATGGAAGAAGGCGTTCCCATTGAGTCACGCATGATTTCCAAGCGCATTGAGGGCGCGCAGAAATCTGTGGAAGCGCAGAACTTTGAATCTCGCAAGCACCTTTTGGAATATGACGACGTAATGAACAAGCAGCGCGAAGCCGTTTACGGGCTGCGCAAAGAGCTGCTCTCCGGCGTTGATCAGAAAGATCTGATTCTCGAAGACTACGTTGCCAGCATGGTGGCCGGCGCTATGGACCGCTTTGCCCCGCGCAATGTTCACGCCGATCAGTGGGATGTGGAAGGGGTCCGCAAGTACGCGCTGGAACAGTTCGGCCTGGACATGACGGAGCAGGGCATTGACGCCAACGTGCTCAATCGTCAGGAACTTGGCGACGCGATCTTTGACAAGCTGCAGCAGGCCTACGACGCGAAAGAGAAGCAGCTCGGCACGGAATCCATGCGGTATCACGAGCGCATGATCATGCTGAGCGTGCTCGACACGCAATGGAAGGACCATCTGCTCAACATGGACCACCTGAAGGAAGGAATCGGGCTGCGCGGCTATGGCCAGCACGATCCGCTGGTGGAATACAAGCGCGAGTCCTTCGATATGTTTGAAGAGATGATGCAGCGCTTTCAGGAAGAGACCGCGCGCTATCTCTTTCACATGCAGATCATCGAGTCTCCCCCAGCCCAGACTACGGCGGCCGCGGCAGGTGATGACGGCAACGGAGCTTCCGCAGTATCGCGGGATCGTCGCAGATCACAGACCTCAGTGGACGATCTGGAAGCGCAGTTCCAGCGCCGCAAGAAACGTGAGTTGCAGGAAGCACGCATGGCCGGGTCGAACGGCAACTCCGCTCCGCAGCAGGTGGTGCGCGGACAAGCGAAGGTCGGGCGCAACGATCCCTGCCCGTGCGGTTCAGGCAAGAAATTTAAGAAGTGTCACGGGGCTGCGGTCAGCGGCTAGAAATGCGGCAGAATCATTCCCGTTGTAGGCGTGTTCATCTTGGGAGCGCCATTGGCTTTGGCGCAGCCGTACATCACGGCAAGCGTGCCAAACGCCAGCAACGCGGCCACAATCATCGCGATAATTAAAGTTACGCTGAACTGCTGCATCTCTTCGGAGTTGACCATGATTCGTCCTTTTCATTGCTTAGATGCAGTTCGTTGGTGACGCGCAGTTTGTGAGCTGATGAAACTCGAACCGCCCGGATGGTCTTAGGATTTCCATCAGATCAAGGCCAAGAAAAAAGCGCAGCATCTCTGCTGCGCTTTTTGCATGCGAGTTAGCTAGCGGTTCCCGCGATCTCCACCGCCGCCAGTACGCGGTCCGCGGTCTCCACGCGGTCCACGCCCGCGTCCTCCGCGCCCACCATGCCGGCGACCACCGCCTCCTCCGCCTCCTCCACGCGGACGGTCTCCACGCGGCCGGTCCTGTCCGCCCTGTCCGGCGTGAACCGTCTCGCGATTGGCTTCTTCACGATTGAAGTTTGGCTCTTCTTCCGTTTCGTTGAAGTCGCCTCCTCCTTCAAAGGTGATCGTCTCTTCGCCTTCGCCACGGGGCTGATGCGGAGCCGCTTCTTGGCCTTCTGGACCCTGGCCAGAAGCTCCGTTTCCGCCTTCGCGCGCTGCCATCTTTGCGCGCTGCTCTTTCAGGATGGCCTTGCGCGAAAGCTTAATGCGATTGCCTTCAATCCCGAGCACCTTCACCAGCACCTGATCGCCTTCCTTCAGCTCGTCTTTCACATCTTTCACGCGATGCTCGGCGATCTCGCTGATGTGCAGGAGTCCGTCGGTGCCAGGAATGATCTCGACAAAAGCGCCGAACTCAGCCAGCCTAACAACTTTGCCGAGATACGTTTTCCCGACCTCAGGCACTGCCGTGAGGTCGTTGATCATCTGGATGGCCTTCTGTGCTGACGGCCCATCACTGGAAGCCACGTTGACTTTGCCGGTATCGTCCACGTCAATTTTCACGCCGGTCTGATCAATAATGCTGCGAATCATCTTGCCGCCGGGGCCAATGAGGTCGCGAATCTTATCCACCGGAATTTGCAGCGTGTAGATGCGTGGAGCAAACGAAGAAATATTCTCGCGCCCGCCACTGATGGTTTCTTCCATCTTGTCCAGAATGAACAGCCGCCCACGCCGCGCCTGCTCCAGCGCCTCACGCATAATCTGCGAGGTGATGCCGATGACCTTGATGTCCATCTGGAGCGCGGTGATTCCGTTGCGTGTTCCTGCGACTTTGAAATCCATGTCGCCGTAGTGGTCTTCCGCGCCGGCGATGTCAGTAAGGATGGCGTAGGAATCTTCCTCCTTCACCAATCCCATAGCGACGCCCGCGACAGAAGCTGAGAGCGGCACGCCTGCGTCCATCAACGAAAGCGATGCACCGCAAACGGTGGCCATGGATGAAGAGCCGTTCGATTCCAGAATATCGGAAACTACGCGGATTGCGTAAGGCCATTTCTCTAGCGACGGAAGCACAGCGGAAATAGAGCGCTCTGCCAGCGCACCGTGACCGACCTCGCGCCGGCCTACACCCGTCATGCGGCCGACTTCGCCGACGGAGAACGGCGGGAAGTTGTAATGCAGCATGAAGCGCTTTTTGGTCTCGCCCTCAAATCGCTCAATGCGCTGCATGTCGTCCGGCGTACCCAGCGTGGTAGTGACCAGCGCCTGTGTTTCGCCACGCGTGAAGATCGCGGAGCCGTGGGTGCGCGGCAGAACTCCCACTTCAATCCAGATAGGCCGGATCTCATCAAAGGCACGCGCATCCGGACGCCGCCGCTGCTTCGTCACCTGCTCACGGAAAATGCGCTCGCGCAACGTTTCGTAGTAATGAGAGAGCTTGTGCGACGCTTCCTCGTCGCCTTCGGGCAGTTCGGCCTTCAGCTTGTCTTTGATCTGTTTGACCAGATCGTAGCTTTCAAGCTTCTGGTGCTTGTGGGTGTCCAGCGCATCGGTCAGCTCAGCTCCTACTTTCTTCCTGAGCTGATCGTAGTAGGCTTGATCGAATTCCGGCGGTGCGATCTGCCGTTTCTGCTTGCCGCCGCGTTTTGCCAGGTCTGTAATGGCAGCGCAAATTTTCTTGATCTCTGCGTGCGCGAACTCAATCGCGCCGAGCACTTCTTCTTCCGTGACTTCTTTGGCCCCGGATTCCACCATCACAATGCCTTCGGCTGTCCCGACCACCATGATGTTCAAGCGGCTCTCGCCCATCTCTGCATAGGTCGGATTGATGATGTAGTTGCCGTTTACAAATCCGACGCGCACCGCGCCTACAGGACCGTGGAACGGAATGTCGGAGAGAGTAAGAGCGCAGCTCGCAGCGTTGATGGCGAGCACGTCAGGATCATTTTCCGTATCTGCGGAGAGCACCAGGGAAATTACCTGCGTCTCATTGCGGAAACCTTCCGGGAAAAGCGGGCGGATGGGACGGTCAATCTGGCGCGCGGTCAGGATTTCGCGTTCCTGCGGGCGTCCTTCGCGCTTAATGAAGCCGCCGGGAATGCGTCCCCCGGCGTAAGTGTATTCGCGGTAGTCAACCGTAAGCGGGAAAAAATCAATGCCTTCGCGCGGTTCCGGCGCACAACATGCTGTTCCGATGACTACGTTATCTCCCAGGCGAACAATGGCTGAGCCTTGCGCCTGCTTGGCCAGATGTCCGGTTTCCAGATGGAGGGTTTTGCCGCCTGCAAGATCAACAGTGGCTGTTTGTTTCATGAGCTCCTCATTTCCAGGAGCCACCGGTCAGTTGTTAGCCGCAATGGCTGAGAGCGATCTCAATCACCCCGCAAGTCCGGTTTGCGCTTGCTGGGCTCATACGATTTCCGAAATAAACGGGCCTGCGCCCGCAGATACGCAACTTTCTCTGGATTCAGGAAGGGTTCGCGATTTCCGGCGTCCGGAGCTTGTTTCGGAGCAGAAGCAGCCATGCGCGCGGCGGCGGCGGTTCCAGCCGCGTTGCTTGCAGGACGTGGTTCTTTCATCGCCTTACCCCGTAATGGCTGGCGTACTCTGTAGAATGACGCTCCGACCATTCACAGTGAAATGGGTCGCGGTCAGTCTGGAGAGCCGGGCCAATGTCCGTTGCCTGATTATTTGCGGATTCCAAGTTTCTGGATGACGTCTTTATAACGTTCGGTATCGTACTTTTTCAGATAGTCGAGCAGGCGACGACGCTTGCTTACCATCATGAGAAGACCGCGCCGGGAGGCGTGGTCCTTTTTATGCTCTTTGAAGTGCTCGGTCAGCTCCCCGATCCGCTCGCTCAGGATGGCAATCTGCACTTCCGGGCTGCCAGTATCGGACTGGTGCGTGCGGAACCGGTTGATGACGTCTGCCTTTCGCTCTCTGGCTAACACTAAACTGGTGCACTCCTATCTCTAAATGCTTGTCCTTCTAGTGACTTCATCAGCCTACCACGGCTGCGGCGAAGCTGTAAACAGCCCAAGTTCCGACCGCAGCCCTGGTTCCGCTATCAATATCTCAAGCTCACGTTATCCAGCCACGCCTTGTAAGCATTGTGGTTACGGTCGCCGTCCATCTGGAATGCGACATTCAACTCTCTCACGCCCGAAGGCCGGGCGGTGAATGAGCGGTTTACAAAATGCTGCGCTCCATCCAGTGTCACGGAAATGTAATGCACCTGCGAGCCCACGCGCTCAAACTCCCACGTCAGATGATGCCATGTGGAGGCGCTCACGTGGCAGCCAATCCCGCTGTGTACCCAGTGATGCCCGGAATCGTCGTAAACATCCCACTCGTGCCGGGAGATGGAGCACTCGGTGCCAAAGATGAACTTCTTTCCGTTCACCGACTGGTTCACATCGAATTCCAAGGCCTGAGAAAACTGCGGTGTCTGGATATAGAAATCCAGGTCATAGGTGAATCGCGTAGCGCTGGGAGCTGCGCCAAGTTGCTTCCACCACAGAGCGTCGGCAAAGGGGCTGCTGGGGCCGAGCGAGAACTGCATGGAACTGCCGCTGAGCGAGGGACTGCGAACGCCCTGAGTCGTGCCGATGGAGGAAGTGGGACCGCTTCCTCCGCTTCCAGCGCATGAAGTGCAGTGCTGCCAGCCCGGCATTCTCTGGATCTCGGTTTTAGTTTGAGCCATGGCAGCGGGGGTTAGAGCCAATGCCAGCAGGAACAGGAACAGATTTTTCTTGCCTCTTACAAAATGCATTCTTCTCTCTCCAGGGGGTTGAGTTGTGACCGCAAGACCCTATTGGCCGATCTACTCCGGATCAATCGCATTTCCTGAGCTGCGCAACAAACTAAAATCCAGGTATTAAGCAAGGAGTAGGACTGGCAACTTACCTCAGAAGTTCACCGAGCGGGTGATGACCTTCGCCACCGGCATTGCGCCGAGCAATTCAAGAGTGGACTGTATTTATCGTGTAAAGATATTTCTTGCTTCAGCCGAACCACCTTAATTCCATGCTTCACGCCGCATTCGAGGCGAGGAGATGCCGGTTCCCCTCTGTTGATCTCGGCTGGAG
Source organism: Terriglobales bacterium (assembly GCA_025934025.1). Taxonomy (GTDB): domain Bacteria; phylum Acidobacteriota; class Terriglobia; order Terriglobales; family Acidobacteriaceae; genus Angelobacter. Next base: position 1,605 of record JAICYU010000087.1, on the reverse strand, counting down.
CTTAGAGGTAGTCCTGGCAACTTCAGAATTAGCCGGGGCTTTCATTCGTACATGTCCTGATGTGCCGCAGACGCCGCAGCCTTTAGCCGGCATAATCGCGCTCATTGGCACTTCATTTCGCAGTGGAGAAAAAACGATGAGACTGATTCGAGTAAGCCTTGCGGCGGTTCTGGCGCTTGGCGTTGCAGCGAGTGTTCCCGCTTTCGCGCAGCATGACGGCGATCACGATCGCGACCGCGATTCCCACGAGCACGAAAAGGATTCGCGCCACGGGCATGGACAAGGGCACGCCTACGGCCATGACAAAGACCGGGATTGGCACGAGGACCATGGACGGCATGAAGGACACTTCCGTCACGAAGAGTTCGAGCATCATCATCGGATGGAGGAGATCCATTACCGCGAGCGCTTCGGTCGCGAGCATCACTTCCGCGTCGAGCGCATCGTGGTGGTCGAGGGCCATCCGCGATTTCAGCACGGCGGATACTGGTTTGTGATGGGCCGGCCGCTTCCTCCGGGTTGGCGCCAGACCGACGAGGTCTACGTGGAGAGGGCGAATGACGGCTACTACATGTGCAGCCCCGTACACCCCGGCATTCGCATTTCGATCAATATTCTCTAGAATCCACTTCAATCAGAAAGCCGGCGCGCCCCTGGAGCACGCCGGCTTTTGCTGTCGCGCAAGATCGCCGCTTACTTCACGACGATCGTCCCCTTCATCCCGCTCTGCGCGTGGAGCGTGCATACATAGTGGTAAACGCCCGGCCGGGTGAAGATGTGAGAATAGGTCTGCCCAGGCTGAATGTAGGTTGAACTAAACGGCTTGGCTCCCGCAGGAAGCTGAACATCTTTGGCTGAAGGCGTTTTGCTCCCGTCGGCAATAACGTTGTGAATGGCCTGAGATGAGTTCTTCCAGACAACTTTCTGTCCGGCTTGGATCACGATCTTCGGAGCAGTGAAGGCCGTTTCATTCATCGCGGTTGTCACTGCAGGGCCGCTGGCGACCGGCTCCTGTCCGTCATTATCCAATTCCTTCAAGACCGAAGCTGAGATTTTGGTTGAGCAGTCGGGGGCAAGGCGCGTCACCTTGTCCACCACGAAACTCGGAATATTGGGATCTTCATTAGCTACCACGCTTCCAACCTTGCCGCTCACATGGACCAGCCGGTTGGAGTTTTCCGAAAACGCGATGGGTTGCGCCTCCACCCGATAAAAAGCCTTCGAATCGAGAAGATGAAGCATGACCCTGCCGTCTTCAAGAATCCTCAAGCAGCCGTTAAGCGCAGTAGGAGACGCAGATGTTCGGGCGCGGGCCGGCCGCGCGGCAGCGTCCAATTCGTGCTCAGGGCCGCTTGCTGGTCGGTGGTCCATGCCATCCATATCCATTCCTGCCGAGGCGGACTTGCTCCCCGCCGGCTCCAGATTGGCTGGTGTTGCGGCTGCATCGGCTGCGGTCATTCCGGCAAGTTGCGCGTTGCTCGTCGCCGGACCGGCGTGTATCAGGGCGGCGTTCTCCTGGCCGTCCACTTTCAAAGTGGCCATCAGTCCTTTCGCCATCCGAGTCAGCGCATGATCCACGATATGGAAATCACCAGAGGTGGCTGC
>JAICYU010000263.1 GCA_025934025.1 Terriglobales bacterium | reverse complement strand
GTCTTGCCGGTACCTTGTCCCGAGCGGCGTTTGGGATCAATGAGCGATCGCAGATTATCGAACCCGTCTGCCGTGACGAGCCCGGCGGCAACGAGTTCCCACAGCCCGGTCTCGACTTCCGACTTCAGCCTGGCGGTGCCGCGCACGATGTCGGCAAAGAAGGAAGCTCCGCGCTGATGCAGGAAATCCATCACTTCGCGAGCGCCGGGGCTGAGGCCTTTGAGCTCAAGCTCGGCTTCTTTGTGCGCGGTTCGCACGCTGGGCAGCGCCATCCATTCGGCATCGTCGCGAACGAAAAATGTGATCGGCGCAACGCTGGTTGGCACCACACGCCGGGTGCTGCCATCTCCAGCCGGCGAAGCCGTGGTTAGCATTGCCGGGTGCGGCGAGAGCCTGCCCCAACCCACAGCTCCGGTCAGGCAGAGCTGATCGAGCAGTTTGGGATCGTAATTGCTGAGACGACGGTTTAGGATCTGCCGCTCCCAGGCGCTTGCCGGGACTTCGAAGCCTTGTAGCTGTTTCAGCACTTGCAGCAGGCCGCGCTCGTCGCGAAGCTGAGCACCCGGCGCAACATGCTGCCAGCGAAAGAGCCAGCGCATCAGGGTGGCCGCGGTCACCGGCTCAATCTGTTTGCGCAAGGAGCCAAGCGTCAGGCGATGGATCCGCGCCAGCAGCCGGCGTTCACACCACTCAATAGCGCCGGTGAGACTGCCCGCGATCTGCTGGCCCGGCTGAAATTCATTCCGTGCTGGCGTGCTGGTGAACTGCCCGCGCAAGATCAGTCCCGTGGCTTCGATCCGCAGCAGCGTCTTTTCGACTTCAGCTAAAGGCAGACGAAGAAAACTGGCAAGTGAAGATGCTGTCGCCGGCCCAAGGTGCGCCAGCCATCCTGTGATCATCGCCTTCAGCGCGTCTTCAAAGGAGGGCGGTTCGCCTTCAAGTTCCGGCAGCGCGGCTTCGAGTTTGGCCTGCGGGTAAATCGTCTGGAATGCTTTGAGCTTTTCCGCTGAAGCCCAGAACCAGATGTCCCCGACCAGTGCGCGCGTCGCCCGATTCGTCTGCTGCAAGCGCTTGAGAAACGGCAGCCACAGTTCCGCTGAGCGGCGTCCGTCGGGAGCGCGGAAATCTTCAGGCAGAGCAGTCAGCGTCTGCAAGGCATCGGCCAGTTCATCAGAGTCGCGAACGTCGGGCCAGGCATCGGCGCAGACCTCCGCTATGGCTGCGGGATCAAGCGCGCCCACTTCCTTCAGCACCGATTCAGGCAGCGTGCGCCGCATCTCCACGGCGCGAGCGCGGCGTTCTTCCAAAGGCGCATCATCGAGATACGCGTAAGGATTGCTGTTGAGGATCTCGTGCGAAAAAACTGAAGGCACCGGCGTATCCACGGCAAGGCACTTGATCTCACCAGAGCGGATGCGCCGCAGGAGTTGCTTCAGACCCTCCAGATCAAGCGCTTCATAAAAAATGTCTTTCATCACTTCGCGTATCAGAGGATGGTCCGGAACCTGAATGGGACCGTCCACATTCTCCTGGCAGGCAGCGACGTCAGGAAACACTGAAGCCAGGAGATCAGCCGAACGAGTGCGCTGTACCTGCGGCGGAATCTTCTTGCCATTCCAGTAGCGCAGGAGTGCCAGCGAACGATTGGCGTCCCATTTCCAGCGGCTCTCCAGCAGGGGCGAGAGCAGCGCCGCCTGCTGCAAGACTTCTTTCACGGTGTTCTCGTGCAGGAAGTTGAAGACATCGGTAAGTGGGAAGCTGTGCTGCTCCGCCAGAGCGATATTCACGCCGTTGTCAGTCGCCGCCGCCTGCAATTCGAAGTTGAAAGACACGCAGAAGCGCTTGCGCAGGGAGAGTCCCCAGGCTTTGTTGATGCGCGCGCCCAGCGGCGCATGAATCACCAACTGCATGCCTCCGCCTTCGTCGAAGAAGCGCTCGGCGATGATGGTGTCCTGAGTGGGCACGGCGCCAAGCACCGCGCGGCCGGTCACAATGTATTCAATCGCCTGCTCCGCGCCGGAATCGTCCAGCCCGCATTCCTGCTTCAGCCATTCAACCGCGTTCATCACCTCGGGCGATTTCTGGTTGACAAAGCCGGGAGCAGTATTCGGCGTGAGCTCGCTGATGTTTCTTCGCAGCTCGCCCACCTGATACGAGAGCTCCTGCGTGCGCGCCGGCGCTTCGCCCAGCCAGAACGGAATCGAAGGCGGCGCGCCATGCGCATCTTCCACCAGCACCCGGCCTGCGGCTTCAATCCGACGGATGCGCCAGCTCGTGTTGCCCAGCAACACGATGTCGCCTTTCATGCTCTCGACGGCAAAGTCTTCGTGCAGCGTGCCGATCACCGTGCCTTCCGGTTCGGCCACCACGGTGAAGAGATTCGTTTCAGGAATCGCTCCGCCGTTCATGATGGCGATCATGCGCGAGCCCCGCCGCGCCTTCAGCCGCTTGTTCACGCGATCACGATAGAGATACGCGCCGAAGCGACCGCGCTGCGAAGCGATGCCATCGCTCAGCATGGTGAGCAGATCGTCGTAGTCCTTGCGGCTGAGCGAACGATACGGATACGCGCGGCTGACCAGTTCAAACAGCTCGTCTTCGCCCCACTCTTCCGCCGAGCAGGCCGCAACGATCTGCTGGGCGAGAACGTCGAGCGGAGCCTCCGGGATGATCAGGCTGTCCAACTCGCCATGATGGATGGCACGGACCAGCGCGGCACATTCGATCAGCTCGTCGCGAGTGGTGGGAAAGAAGCGGCCCTTGGAAACGGCCCCGCGCCAGTGGCCCGCGCGGCCAAAACGCTGCAAAGCGACCGCAATTGAACGCGGAGAGCCAATATGGCAGGCAAGGTCCACATAGCCGACGTCAATTCCAAGTTCGAGCGAGGCGGTGGCCACCAGCACTTTCACTTCGCCATTCTTGAGCTTGGTTTCCGCTTCCAGCCGCAGCTTGCGCGCCAGGCTTCCGTGATGCGCCGCTACCTGGTCTTCACCCAGCCGTTCCGCCAGATTGAAAGCCACGCGCTCGGCCAACTTGCGCGTGTTCACAAAGACCAGCGTGGAGCGATGCTCCTCAACAAGCTGCGCGATGCGGTCATACGTTTCGTCCCAAAGCTCATTGCTGGCGACAGGCCCAAGCTCCTGACCGGGGACTTCAATCGCCAGATCGAGCGCGCGCTTGTGCCCGATGTTCACTACCACCGGATCAGGCTGGCCGTTGCCGGTGAGATAGTGTGCGACGGTCTCAATTGGCTTTTGCGTGGCGGAAAGGCCGATGCGGGTGGCGCGCCGGCCGGTCAGCGCGTCCAGTCGCTCCAGCGAGAGCGTAAGGTGAGCGCCGCGTTTGTCATCGGCCACGGCATGGATTTCATCCACTATCACCGTTTTCACGTCGCGCAGAATGCCGCGGCTTTTTTGCGCCGTGAGGAGGATGTAGAGCGACTCGGGAGTGGTCACCAGGATGTGCGGCGGACGCTTCAGCATCTTTTGCCGCTCGTGGGCCAGTGTGTCCCCAGTGCGCACCGCGACCCGGATCTGCGGCATCAGCAGCCCGCGTCTGCCGGCAAGTTCGGTGATTTCCGCCAGTGGCCCTTCCAGGTTTTTCTGGATGTCATTGCCCAGTGCCTTCAGCGGCGAGACATAAAGGATTTCCGTGGCATCAATCAGATCGCCGGCAAGCGCCTTGCGCACCAGAGCATCAATGCAGGTAAGAAAGGCAGCCAGGGTTTTGCCTGATCCGGTGGGCGCGGAGATCAGTGTGGTTCGCCCGGCCAGAATGTGCGGCCAGCCCTGCTCTTGCGGCTCGGTAGGAGTGCCGAACTTGGTGGCAAACCACTCCTCAATAATGGGATGGGCCCACGCCAGAGCAGGCTGGGGGTAAAGCTGCATCTCTCCATTCTATCAGCGGTTCGTCGTCTATTCGCCAGTGAAAAATCTGCTCTTTGTCGCAGGACAACTAGGGTAGGAATTTTCTAATGTTCACCTTAGAACTGCCCCAGTCAGCCGCTAAACTGCCACCCTAGTAGACCCTGTAACTTACCTGCCCAGAGCCAGTTACCAATTATTGACAGCTTTTCCACAGCATCTGCACTGGTTTTGGTG
>JAICYU010000101.1 GCA_025934025.1 Terriglobales bacterium | reverse complement strand
CGCATTCCGGCCTCACCGCCGCGGACATCCGTTACAGCTTTGCCGGCATTCGTCCGCTGCCCTACGCGCCGGACAAAAAGTATTCCGCCATCACGCGCCGCCACGTGCTTTACGATCACTCGGACGATGGCGCCGCCGGACTCATCTCCGTGATCGGCGGCAAGCTCACCACCGCGGCCCGCCTGGCGCGCGACGTCGCCCGCAAACTCGGCCTTGAGATTCCCGAGCCGGCCAACATCTTTGGCGCGCCCGTCGCCGATAGCAGCGTGGATTCCGTCGTCCGGCAGTGGGCGCACGCCGTGGCCATCAAGGCGCGCATTCCAGAAGGCTGCGCGCACGGCATTGCTGAATGGCACGGACGCCACGCCCTGGCCATAGCCCACGCCGCCTCGCTCGATGAGCGCCTGCGCGAGCCCATCTGCGAGCACACCTGCCACCTGGTGGCGGAAGCCGTGGAGGCCGTGGCGCATGAATCGGCCATTACCCTGGGTGACATTCTTCTGCGCCGCGTGCCCGTCGCTCTGGGCCCCTGCTGGTGCCTCGACTGCAGCCGCGAAGCCGCCGCCAAAATCGGCTCCGCGCTCGGCTGGGACCAGGCCCGCATCGGCCAGGAGCTTGAGGCGTTCGAAGAGGAGCGGGCGAAGTTCCTGCATCCCCAGACGCCGCGAAACGGCAATCCTGTTTCGCCGTGCCCGACGCTGAAAGAGCCCGCGTAAATCTCGATAAAGTGAAAATTCGAGCTTGGGTGAGAGCCTATAAGCCGCTACACAACTGTGCTGAAGAGTTGTAGAATCATCAGACACCCCGCTTAATTTTCATGAGCAAGCTAGAGGCCCTTCTCCCGAATTCGACTGTCAAAGGAATTCTGCCTGATTCACTCGTGACGGTAGTTAATGTCCAGTGGTTTGGTTCGACAGCGGTTGAGCTCACGTACAAGACGGCCACGGGGAAGGTAGCTAACGAACTCCTTTACAGGCACGACGAGCCCAGAATTGAGGTCGTGGAACTTGGGCGGCCCTGGAGCTTTGATGGTGATGGCGCGCTTTTCAGATTGGTTTCTGAGGCGCACAGAATCCGGCTAGCTCATCTCTTTGATCCTGTGCTGGCGGTGCACACGTCCCTTGTCGAGCCGCTGCCTCACCAGATCACCGCAGTTTACGACTCCATGCTGCCGCGTCAGCCTTTGCGCTTCCTACTCGCAGACGACCCGGGCGCTGGCAAGACGATCATGGCCGGACTCTTTATTAAGGAACTGATTGCTCGCGGAGATCTGCAACGTTGCTTGATCGTGTGTCCTGGGAGCCTTGCAGAGCAATGGCAGGACGAGTTACATCGGCGTTTTCATTTGCCCTTTGAAATTCTGACCAATGACAAACTGGAAGCTGCACGCACGGGAAACTGGTTTCTGGAAAACAATCTTGTCATCGCCCGGCTGGATAAGCTCTCGCGCAATGAAGACGTACAAGACAAGTTGCTTGCGCCGGACTGCGGCTGGGACCTGGTCGTGTGCGATGAGGCACACAAGATGTCTGCCACGTACTTTGGCGGAGAGATCAAGTACACGAAGCGCTACAAGCTGGGGCAACTTCTTTCCAACATCACGCGCCATTTCCTGCTGATGACGGCCACGCCGCACAACGGCAAAGAAGAGGATTTTCAGCTCTTCATGGCGTTGCTGGACGGTGACCGTTTTGAGGGGCGATTCCGGGACGGCGCGCACGTAACTGATGTTTCCGACCTGATGCGGCGAATGGTCAAGGAAAAGCTGCTCAAGTTTGACGCCAAGCCGCTGTTTCCGGAGCGGTTCGCCTACACTGTGCCGTACAAACTCTCACAGCAGGCGGCGGAGCTTTACCGGGCTGTGACGGACTACGTCCGTGATGAATTCAACCGTGCGGAAGCCCTGAAGAATGACAAGCGCGCAGGCACGGTGGGATTTGCACTCACGGTTTTGCAGCGCAGGCTCGCCTCGTCACCGGAAGCAATTTATCAATCATTGAATCGCAGGCGTAAACGTCTCGACAGCCGTTTGCGGGAACTGGAGTTGCTGCAACGTGGCTCGCAACCTAGTACACCGTTCCCTGGAATGCCTGAGCTGGATGCCGAAGACCTTGAGGATCTGGACGAAGCGCCGGACAACGAACTGGAACAGGCGGAAGAACAGATTCTCGATCAGGCCACGGCTGCGGGCACGATTGCCGAGCTGAAAGCCGAAATCGAGACGCTCAAGAGACTGGAAGCGCTTGCGCTGGCGGTCTGGCGTGCGCCGGATGCCGATACGAAATGGCGCGAACTGGCGAGCCTGCTGGGAGAAATATTTACGCCTGCTGCTGTGTCGAAAGGGACAAATGGAAACCCGCACACGCCCTCAGCTGCGCCCGTTCCGCCCGTTATCTCTTCGCCAAGCCAGAAGCTGGTTATCTTCACCGAGCATCGCGACACCCTGAACTACCTGGAGCGGCGCATCTCCACCTTGCTGGGCCGGACTCAGGCAGTGCGTATTATTCACGGCGGCATGGGTCGGGAGGACCGCGCGACGGCACAGGAGGAATTCAGGCACCATCCGGAAGTTCAGGTGCTGATTGCCACGGATGCAGCGGGAGAAGGGATCAACCTGCAACGCGCTCACCTGATGGTGAATTATGACCTGCCGTGGAACCCGAACAGGATCGAACAGAGATTCGGGCGCATTCACAGAATCGGGCAGAGGAGCATTTGTCACCTTTGGAATCTGGTAGCGGCAGAGACACGGGAAGGCGATGTGTACCAGACGCTGCTACTGAAGCTGGAGCAGGCGCGCCAAGCCCTGGGCGGGGAAGTCTTCGACGTTCTCGGGAAACTCCAGTTTGATGGCAAGCCGCTGCGCGATCTATTGATAGAGGCGGTGCGATATGGCGAGCGGCCTGAGGTCAAGGCCAAGCTGAACGAAGTCGTCGCGAACGCGTTCGATCCCAAACAGATTCAGGATTTGATTGAAGAGCGAGCCCTGGCAACGGACGCCATGGATGCAAGCCGCGTGTATCGCATCCGCGAGGAGATGGAAAGGGCGGAAGCGCGGCGTCTGCAGCCGCACTACATCGAGTCATTCTTTATTGAGGCTTTCCAGCGTCTGGGCGGCACGGCAAAGCAGCGCGAGCCGCGACGCTACGAGGTAACGCACGTCCCATCTTTGATCAGAAACCGGGACCGCGTGCTGGGCATGGGCGAGCCGGTGTTGCCGAAGTACGAACGGATTGCATTTGAAAAGGCGCTGCTCACGCCTGACGGGCAAACGCCGGCTGCGTTCATTTGTCCCGGCCATCCTCTGCTGGATGCGACAATTGATTTGACGCTTGAGCGGCACCGCGACCTTCTGCGGCGCGGTGCTGTGCTGGTGGATGAGCGCGATCCCGGCATGGACCCGCGCGTGCTGTTCTATCTGGAGCACTCTATCCAGGACGCCGGCGTTACACGGGCCGGAGAGCGGCGCGTGATTTCGAAACGCATGCTTTACGTCGAACTCGATGCGCAAGGGAATGCACGTCATCTCCACTACGCTCCCTATCTTGATTACCGTCCATTGAAGGACCATGAGCCTTCTGTAGACACCATCATGAACCGTCCGGAAGCGGGGTGGATCAACCGCGAACTGGAGCAGAAGGCACAAGGGCATGCCATTGCGACTGTTGTTCCCGACCATCTGGGAGAGGTGCGTTCACGCAAGCTGGAGCTGATCGCCAAGACAGAAGCTGCGGTGAAGGAGAGGCTGACCAAGGAAATCAGCTATTGGGACCACCGGACGGAAGAATTGAAACTGCAGGAGCAGGCGGGTAGGCCGAATGCGCGGCTCAATTCGGCGGAGGCCCGGAAGCGTGCCGATGCGCTGCAATCGCGGCTGGAAAGGCGCATTGAAGAACTAAAGCTGGAACGGCAGATTTCACCACTGCCGCCAGTCGTTCTCGGCGGCGTGCTGGTGGTGCCCTTTGGGTTGATCGCGGCCATTACCGGCCAAGCCTTGCCATCATCCTCAGAAGATGTCGACAACCAGGCAGTCGCCGCCAAGGCGCGGGCCATCGTTATGGACGTGGAGCGGCGCCTGGGCTTCGAGCCGCGCGATAGAGAGTTTGAAAAGCTGGGCTACGACATTGAGAGCCGGGTGCCGGGAACGGGAAAGCTGCGTTTCATAGAGGTGAAAGGACGGGTCTCCGGAGCCAGCACGGTTACCGTAACCAAAAACGAGATTCTTTACTCTCTGAACAAACCAGAAGATTTCATTCTCGCCATTGTCGAGTTCCGTCCCGATGGCGACCGCATTCATTACGTGCGCAAGCCATTCCACCGTGAGCCGGATTTTGGTGTGACCAGCGTTAACTACGACATGGCAGAGCTATTGGCGAGAGGAGAGTCACCGTTCCCGCCGGGTGTAGATGAGAGCTTGAGCCCTGCAGGGGCGGCACAGAATGAGTGACGACTTCCAGAGCAGCCTCTTTAGCAGCGCTGCGTCTCCTGCGCGCGGCCGAGATGATGATCGCCGGGCGCTGGATGATCTTTTTAGGCTGACGCAGCAGTATAGGTCCACGAATTCCTATCACGAGTTGCTAAAGTTCATTACCCGGTTTCGTTTCTACTCACCATTCAATGCAATGCTGGTTCATGTGCAAATGCCGGGGGCGCGTTACGTTGCGCCGCCGCACCGCTGGGTGCGAGACTATGGTCGTCGAATCAGGCCTGCAGCTCGGCCCTTGGTTATCCTTCAGCCAAAAGGCCCGGTGATGTTCGTGTTCGATGTGTCAGATACTGAGGCTCCGCCCAATGCAATTCCCCTGCCTCCCGAAGTGGAGAATCCGTTTGCCGTAGCCGGGGGCACTGTCGGACAGCAACTTGAGCAGACGATTGAGAACGCAAAATGTGATGGCGTGCGCGTTTCTCTTCAAAGCGCAGGCGCCCAGCGCGCTGGTTCCATCAGAGTGGCCGAAAAAGGAAACTTTCAAAGAGTTGCGGTTCGCTTGCGGCCAGAACCTGAATACATTCAGGTGCCGGTGCACTATGAACTGTTGTTGAATTCCAGCCACTCGCGCGAGATTCGTTATGCGACGCTGGTTCACGAACTCGCCCATCTCTTTTGCGGGCACCTCGGCACTCCGAATCCCGACTGGTGGCCAGACCGGAGCGGTGTTGGATTGCATGAGCGGGAATTTGAAGCTGAGTCCGTATGCTACCTCGTGTGCCGCCGTTTGGGCATAGACAACAATTCAGAGAAGTATCTTTCCGGATATGTGAAAGCCACCGCCGTAATGCCGGCGATCAGTCTCGACTCGGTGATGACTGCTGCAGGATTGATCGAGCGCATGGGGCGTGAGCGGATGAAGCCACGCGAGGATAAACAAAAGAAATGAGTGAAGTGGTGAAGGCGAGTAAGAAGCTGATCGAGGTTGCGTTGCCGCTCGAGGCGCTTAATACGGCCTGTAAGGCGGACAAGGAGCGCAAAACCGGACACATCAGGAACATTCATAAGTGGTTTGCACCGATGCCTCTCCCCGCGCTACGGGCGATTCTCTGCGCAACCATATTGGATGCTCCTGAGGATGAGGGTTCTCTTCTAGCTATTTTGGGCCTGATCCGTGATCTAGTTGTAAGCGGCGCTGAGACTCCGCCGGAATCTGTTTTGCAAAAAGCCAGAAATCTGCTGACAGCGAAAGTCAAACCGGAGCACTTGTGGGTGCTCGATCCATTCTGTGGCGGGGGATCGACATTGGTCGAAGCTCAGCGGCTTGGGCTCGATGCAGAAGGATCAGATCTCAATCCAATACCAGTTCTGATCAGTCATGCTCTTACTGTCCTCACGAAGAGGAATATTGGCCGAAAACCACTCACCCAGTCATCATTGCTAGAAGGTGCTGGGCAGTTAGCAGGCTTCGAGACAGACATTCGCTCGTACGCCAATCGAGTGCGAGATGATGTAGGAAAACAGATCTGCCCCCTTTACCCGAGCGCACCCAACGGAGACGATGTGATCTACTGGTGGTGGGCGCACACTGTCCCGAGTCCCGATCCTGCATTTAAGGACTGTCGCACCCCGCTTGTGACGTCTTGGTGGTTATCGCTTAAAACTGGCGAGGAGTGCTTCTTAGTTCCGGTCCCTGATCGAGAGCACGGCAAACTGAGCTTCCGAATAGCGAAGCACGGCGATCCACTCCCACCAGGCAAGGATAAATGCGTCTTCTCGAAAGCGCCAGTTACCTATAAATATGTTCGCGAGCAGGCTAAAAAAGGCAATCTTGGCAAGATGTTGCTGGCTTTCGTTTCCGATGGTCCCCATGGCAGGATGTTCTGGCTCCCCGATCCTAAGCATACCGAAGCAGCAGATGTCGGTAATACTGCCGCCTTGCCCACCTTGGAGATCCCTCCTGACGGCCTCGGAATAAGTGTCCAAAACTACAACATCACTGAGTGGAAAGAGCTGTTTCTTCCACGCCAACAGAGGATGTTGGCTACCTTTGCAAATTCAATACGTGAAGTTCCTAAGTGGGTCATCTCTGATGGAGGCGACGAACGATACGGTAAGGACATAGCATGTTTCCTTGGGCTGTGCCTGGGAAAACTGGTGCAAGCGTCTTCGACTATCGTACGAGTAAATGTACGGAAGGGAATGGCAGCCAAAGCAGAGCCAGCCTTTGCGCGTGGCGATATTCAGTTGAATTGGGATTTCGCTGAAACGAACCCGTTTGGTGGTAGCGTTGGCGATTGGAGCCAGGTAGTTACCACAGCCCTGCGCGCATACGGTTTGGTTGAACCTATTGGCAAGACGGTAGTGAGACAGGCGGATGCGAGACAAAGCGGAGAGTTACACAAGGGACGCTACATCGTGGTGACAGATCCTCCGTACTTTGCCGCAATTGGGTATGCAGATCTATCCGGGTATTTCTATTACTGGACAAGGCAAGCACTTAAAGATGTGTGGCCTAATCTTTTTTCCACCATTGATGTCCCAAGCACAACAGAACTGATCGCCTCGCCTGACAGGCATGGCGGAAAGTTGGCAGCTGCGCAATATTTCATTAAAGGCTTCAAGGAAGCCTTAAGTCACTTCAAAGAGATTTCCCATCCCGGATTTCCAATTGTTATCGTCTACGCGCAACAGCAGCAGGAACGCTCAGATGCGGAGGCTGCCAGTACTGGCTGGGAAGCAATGCTGGAAGCAATTCTCGCGTCAGGTTTGGCGATTAGTGGCACATGGCCGGTGTGGGGAGCGCGATCAGCTAGGATGCGTGGCATCGAATCGAACTCTCTGGCTTCCTACATCATTTTGGTATGCCGCGAGCGCAGCGAGGCGAGAGATATTGCTACACGCCGCGATTTTGTCGCAGCACTACGCTCTGAACTGCCTGTTGCTCTGAAATCATTACGTCAGGCGAGCGTGGCTCCAGTAGACCTAGCGCAGGCGGCTTTGGGGCCGGGAATGGCGGTGTACACGAAGTACTCAAAAATTTTGGATGCCTCAGGGAAAGCTATAGGCGTCAAGGAAGCTCTTGCCTTGATTGTTCAAACGTTAGATGAGCTCACCTCGGAAATGGAGAGCGATTTCGACTCAGATACCCGCTGGGCGCTGGCATGGTTCGAGCAATCAGGATTTGAGACGGGCGAGTATGGTATGGCAGAGACGCTTTCGAAGGCCAAGAACACCAGCGTGCAGGGACTGAAAGACGCGGGAATCCTGGACAAGAAATCTCCGGGAGGCAAGGTGCGACTGCTGAAACCCGCCGAACTTCCTAACGGTTGGGATCCGGCGAGCGACAGTCGACTGACCGTCTGGGAGATGGTTCATCACATGATCCGGCTGCTTGAGGCGGGTGGTGAGAGCGCTGCAGCCGAACTGCTTTCCAAGTTGGGCAGCAGGGCGGAAGCGGCACGCGAACTGGCGTACCGGCTATACACAATCTGCGAGCGGAAGAAGCGTGCGCAAGAGGCGCTATCCTACAACGCGTTGGTGCAGAGCTGGCCGGAGATTTCGCGGCTGGCTCGGGAAGACGCGAAACCGAGAGCGGAACAGGCGGCGATGTTCTAGATATCGGGTGATCTGAAACTCAAAGGCTAAGAACGAGATGGCAATTACGAATCAGGAACGTGTAGGTAAGGCGCTGGAACTCTTAAAAGAAGGGTTGCGGCCCTTTGTTGAGCGGGAGATGAAAGCCCAGCACGCGCAGTTGTGGTTTGAGCAGGCGCGCTCGTCAGTGGGCGAAAACCTCAGCCTTTTTGGAACTGAAGCTCAGCCCAAATGGGAAATCGCTACGCTGCTGGCAGTGATGTGGAACCAGTGGAATGTTGTGTTCCGAAAGATACTCGGCCCAGCCGAGCGCACACTCGTGAGCGAACTCCGCGCAGTCCGCAACAAGTGGGCACACCAGGACCCTTTCTCAAGCGACGACACTTACAGGGCGCTGGATTCCGCGGCCCGTTTACTAACGGCGATTTCTGCTCCTCAAGCTGATGAAATCGGCAAGATGAAAGATGAACTGCTTCGCGTTCGTTTTGACGAGCAGGTGCGGAACGAAAAGCGCAAATCATCGGGCACATCGGTTGAAAGCCAGGTGACGGGAACGCTGAAGCCGTGGCGCGAGGTGGTGAACCCGCACAGAGATGTTGCGAGCGGACGCTTTCTGCAAGCAGAATTTGCCGCCGACCTATGGCAGGTCTATCTGGGTGAAGGCACAGACGAATACAGGAAGCCCGCCGAGTTTTTCCGGCGAACCTACCTGACGGAGAGCCTGAAGCATCTGCTTATCACAGCAATCCGCAGGCTGGGGGGCCAGGCGGGTGATCCCGTGGTGCAGCTTCAAACGAATTTCGGCGGCGGCAAGACGCACTCCATGCTGGCGCTCTATCACTTGTGCTCCGGCACTCCGGCAGGCGAGCTTGCGGGTGTAGATGCGTTGCTGGCGGAGGCAGGAGTAAAGGCGCTCCCGAAGGTGAACCGGGTGGTGCTGGTGGGCAACAAGATCTCACCGGGAAATCCGGCGACGAAGCCTGACGGCACAGTCGTTCGCACCTTGTGGGGCGAGCTGGCGTGGCAGCTTGGGTACGCAGCAGGCGGACAGAAGGAGGCGAAGAAGGCGTACAGCCGAATCCAGGCGGATGATGAAAAAGCCACCAGCCCGGGCGATGTGCTCCGCGAGCTGATGAACCAGTACGGGCCGTGCCTGATCCTGATTGACGAATGGGTGGCCTATGCGCGCCAATTGCACGAGCAGCGCGACCTGCCGGGCGGGGACTTTGAGACGCACTTTACCTTTGCACAAACTCTGACGGAGGCAGCCAAGAATGCCAAGCACTGCCTGCTGGTGATCAGCCTGCCCGCGTCAGATACTGTGGGTTCGCCGCATGCCGTTGCGGACGACGTTGAAGTGGGCGGGGAGCGCGGGCGCGCGGCACTGGACCGCTTGCGGAATGCGGTGGGACGAGTTGAAGCATCATGGCGTCCGGCGAGTACTGAGGAGGGATTTGAGATCGTCCGCCGGCGACTGTTTGAGCCGCTGGATGGAAACGATAAATTCGTCGCTCGGGACACGGTAGCTGCCGAGTTCCGCGGCTTCTATCGTTCACAGAAAGCGGAGTTTCCTCCCGAGTGCAGCGAATCCGATTACGAACGACGTATGAAAGCAGCCTACCCGATTCACCCGGAGGTTTTCGACCGGCTCTATACGGAATGGTCCACGCTGGTGAAGTTCCAGAGGACGCGTGGAGTATTGCGGCTGATGGCTGCGGTGATTCACAGCCTTTGGGAGAAGCAAGACCGCAATCCGCTTATTCTGCCCTCGATGATTCCGATAGATGACCGGCACGTGCAATGGGAGCTGACGCGATATCTGTCAGACAATTGGACTCCTGTCATCGAAAAAGATGTAGATGGGCCGAATTCGCTTCCGTTGCGGCTGGACAGCGAGGCCCATAACCTGGGGCGTTACGCTGCTACGCGCCGCGTGGCACGCACGATTTATCTGGGTTCTGCTCCCACGGTGACGGCTGCGCATCAAGGCATTGATGATAAGCGGATCAAGCTCGGCTGCGTGATGCCGGGAGAGTCACCAAACATTTTTGGCGATGCCTTGCGTCGGCTAGCGAATGCTGCGACGTTCCTTTATGAAGACGGCGGGCGCTACTGGTATTCGACGCAGGAGAACGTAACCAAGACAGCAGAAGGCCGCGCCGAAGACCTGAGACGCAATCCTGAAAAGGCGGCGCAAGAGATTGAAAAACGGGTGCGCCAGGATGTCCGAAACACCGGCGACTTTCGCAAGGTGCACCCCCTGCCGCAATCCAGCCAGGACGTGAGCGATGATCCAGAGGCGCGGCTGGTTGTGCTGGGGATCGACAAGCCTTACAGCAAGGACCAGAACTCTCCGGCCGTTGCAGAGGCAAAAGCGATATTCGAGCTGCGTGGCAATACGCCGCGACTGTTGCGAAACAGCCTGGTTTTTCTAGCCATCGATCAGGCACGGTTGCAGGACCTTGACGAATCAGTGCGACGGTACTTGGCATGGGATTCAATTGTGCGCGAGAGTGAGTCTCTTGAGTTGAAACCTTCACAGGTGAAGCAAGCCGAAGCGCAGCTTGAGGCCGCAGATTCCACCGTGGATCAGCGGCTGCCTGAGGCTTACCAATGGCTGATTGTTCCCGTGCAGAACTCTCCGAAGAGTGAGATTCAATGGCAGGCATTCCGTTTGCAGGGCTCAGAGCCGCTGGCAGTGAGAGCAGCAAAGAAGCTGCGCAAAGACGAGTTGCTTGTCACAGGATTCGCCGGAACGAATTTGAGGAGAGAACTGGACAAGATACCCCTGTGGCGCGGCGACCACGTTACGATCAAGCAATTGGCGGAAGATTTTGGGCGCTACATTTATCTGCCGAGACTAGCGGATACGCAGGTTTTGCTTTCTGCGATTGCCGATGGTCTGAATCTCTTGACGTGGGAGCAGGAAAGTTTTGCTTACGCGGATAGCTTTGATGAAACGACTGGCAGGTATCGCGGGTTGCGTTCTGCAGCGAAACTATTCCTGACGGACATCAACACAGGGATGCTGGTGAAGCCTGAAGCAGCGCGGCGACAGTTGAATGCTGATGCTGCGGCGCAGGGCGCAACTGCTGGGGCAGTTGGAGGGACGCAGGCTGGAGCGGGTGCGAATCCGGGAGCGAGAGCATCAGCGTCAGGAGCTGCTCCGTCTCCGGCACCAGCGCCGGCGCCGGTCTTGTTGAAACGCTTTCACGGCACGGTGAATCTTGATCCGGCGCGCGTTGGACGCGACGCGGGGCGAATTGCTGAAGAAGTAATCACTCATCTTGAGGGGCTGGTCGGCTCGAAGGTGACGGTCACACTGGAGATTGAAGCGGAAATGCCTGCTGGCGCACCCGAGAACGTAGTGCGCACCGTTACGGAAAATGCGCGGACTCTGAAGTTTACGAATCATGCGTTTGAGCAGGATTAACCAAGCCTTAAAACACTGCCGTTCGGCCATTTACTGCTGAGACTCGGGGTAGCCAGCCGCTTTCAGGTACATAGCACTTCAGGCCACTCGAGGTGCCAGCAAATCGTCAGTCAGCGTTCGGCAATCAGCCAAAGCACAATCCTGAGCGTGATGGTACCTATTCGCAATTGATTCGCTGGGAGAGTTGTGCTAACTTAACTCGATTAGAGCCAGCACGGAGTTTTGCTGGTGGGATCTTTGACAATTTGATAGCAAATAGCGGTTTGCCATTCCACCCCAAAAAGCAAAAGCGGGAGACTCCTGGCTGTGTGCTGGAAGGGTTAACGGAGTAGTAAATTCGGCGGCTTTGCTGTCTCGTCCGCGATGTCCTGCACCCCAAAACTGAGACAGTGAGAAGGTGTCACACTGAAGCAGAAAGGAGCTGCAGTGGAAGAACACAACAGAGCACCCGTGGAACACGGAGAAGAGTTCTGGCGAGCGGCGGTGGAGAGGATCCAAGCCGGGG
>JAICYU010000038.1 GCA_025934025.1 Terriglobales bacterium | reverse complement strand
TTTTGCTTCTACTGCGTGGTTTGCGGTAAAGTCTCACGCCGTATGCAGCTCAAGCATGCCGTGGACGCCGCTTACCGGCGCTTCGTGGAAAATGACGTACCCTCGCCACGGCTGAATGCCGAATTGCTGATGATGTTTGTCCTGGGCCGCGACCGCTCCTATCTTTATGCCCATCCTGAGCGCGAGCTCTCCGCGCCGGAGCAGGAAGAATACGAAGAGGTGGTGCGCGAGCGGGCGAGAGGCTGCCCCACGCAATACATCACCGGCCACCAGGAGTTCTGGGGACTTGACCTGCTGGTCTCTCCGGCGGTGCTCATCCCGCGGCCTGAAACCGAGCATGTGGTCGAGACTACTCTGGAGTTGGTCCAGAGCTATTACCAGGAGCACCAGGCTTCGGATCTAGGTCGTATCCGGATCGTGGACGTCGGAGCTGGTTCCGGAGCAATAGCGCTTGCGCTGGCCAGCGAACTCCCGCAGGCTGAGGTCCACGGCTGCGATATCTCAGAAGAGGCGCTGGAGATGGCGCGCATCAATGCCGCCCGCCTCGGCTTGGGTTCGCGCGTACTGTTCCGCAGGTCGGATCTGCTCGAGGTCTATTCGGGCGACGGGCCATTCGATTTCGTGGTGGCCAATCCGCCTTACGTAGGCGAATCAGAAGCCGATAAGGTGCAGAAGCAGGTGCGCGAGTTCGAGCCGAAAATCGCCGTGTTCTGCGGTCCCGAAGGAATGGACGTGTACCGCCGGCTGGTGCCGCAGGCGCGCGAATCGCTGCGTCCGGGCGGCTGGCTGATTGTGGAAATCGGCTATTCCACAGAGGAAAAAGTCAAAGCCCTGCTGACGGTCGAGTCAGGCTGGGCCCAAGTGCAAACCACTGCCGATCTCCAAGGGATTCCGCGAGTAATCGCAGCGCAGAAGAAATGAGCGGAGGAGAAAGGTTTTTTATTGATGATCCATTCCCGTCATATTGTCATGGCTGTGATGGCCCTTAACCGCTGTTTTGGTGGGCAACTGCCGCTCCACTGGCCAGATCTCGTCCGGCGTTTTTTCCCACGGATACAGATGAACCATCCAGCCGAAAACGTGAGGCATGAAAGTGCCGCCAGCGGCTTCGCATTCCTCCCGCGTCGTGATCGAGCCATTCAGGCCGAACCTGGGATGCGTGCCCAGCATCTCGATCGCGCGCCCTTGGGGTGGCTTACACATGTTCACGTGCTGGTGCCATTGCGCCACGCTTAACGGAACCCGCTCGTTGAGCTGGTCCTCCGTGAAGCTCACGGGCGCAGTGTACATGGCGCCAATCAGCTTGTAATCGTCGCCATGCTTTTCATAGAGCAATGAAGTTGGTTTCGTCGGATCGAACGTAAAAGCAGCTCCCCTGGCGTAAATCCAGTTCGTGAAGTGGTACATCTTCTGCGGAACATTGGGGAGGAAAATCTTGTAGCCATCGGCAAGCGCGGCGTTGTAATCGCTGTATTTCTCGAGCGATTGTCGCGCGCGGTCGGCAATGTGCTGGGCTCTTGCGGCATCGCCCGGTTGCGGTTCACGCAGCGTGCTCATGTGCATGTGGGCGGCCATGTGCTCGTGGCCCTCATGATGTCCATGGCTCATGGCTTGCGTGGTGGCGCTCAGGTCCGCCGGATCGGCGCTCTGGCTGCTTCTGTCTTGCGCCGAAGCGAACGCACTCGCCATCAGGATGACAGCAACAACCGGAAACAGCTTCGTCATGCCATTCTCCCATGCCAACCCTAGCAAACCCGAAGCCCTGGAAAAAGTTACTCTCGATATTCGGCGAGGAACTTTCCTGCTTTAAGCGGGTTAGTATTGGCCCGGAGGGGGAACTATGTCCAAAGTGACACATCGCATTCTTTTGCTTGTTGCAGCCTTCGCAGTGGCCTTGCCTGTGGCAGGCTTCTCGCAGCAGCCGCAGCCGGACGATCAGAGCCAGACGCAATCGCAGCCGGCGCAGGGACATCAGCGCCGTAGAGCCGGACATCGTCGCGGCATGCGCATGCAGATGCTGGCCAGGAAACTGAACCTCACGGATGACCAGAAGCAGCAATTCCAGAAGATCCGCCAGGACACGATGCAGCAAGCGAAGACGATCCGCAGTGACAGCTCACTCACAGACGAGCAGAAGCACGATAAACTCCAGCAGCTTCACAAGCAGGCGCACCAGAACATGTTCGCCGTGCTGACTCCCGACCAGAAAGAACAGCTCAAGCAACTGCGCGAAGAGCGACGCAAACAGATGCAGGAAAAGAACGGTGCGTCCGCGGGCGCTGACAACCAGGCCGCCGGCAAGTCCGGCGATGATGACCCGTTCGCCGGCATGGTGAGCGACGATGATGACGGCCCAAGCGGCGGAATCTAAGCGGCCCAAATAAGTTTGGTTCATCGGCTATATTAGGCGGCGTGCCTCCTTACATTGACTGGGTGCGCCGCTTCTGTCTTTCCTTGCCTGGGGTTAGCGAAAAAGTCCAGTGGGAACACAATCTGCTGTTCTCCATCGGCGGCAAGATGTTTTGCGTTGCTAATCTGGAACCTGGAATGGGGCCGACGAAGATCACTTTCAAGTGCATCCCGGAAAAGTTCGTTGAGCTGGTGGAGGTCGAGGGGATCATTCCCGCGCCGTATCTAGCCCGGAATCACTGGGTATCGCTGACCGATGTCAAAGCCCTCCGCCAGCCCGAAATCGAATCGCTTATCCGCAACTCGTACCAGCTTGTGCGGGAGAAACTGCCGAAAAAGGCGCAGGCAGCCCTGCGAGGGAAGAAGCAGAAATGAAAAGAGCCGGCCTCAAGGGCCGGCTCGTGGTTAGGGCTTCGAGCTAGAAGCGAATGTGGGCAGCTAGTTGCAATTGGCGGGGAGCGTAGCTCTGGATGACCTGCCCAAATCCGCCGTCAGAGGCGATGGTGTCAAAGTTGCTGAACTGGGTGTGATTAAGAATGTTGAAGGCATCAACCCGCAACTCAAGGGTAGCCCGTTCTTTGTAGATGGGTGTGGTCTTTGCCAAAGACAGATCAAAATTGGCCCGTCCTGGGGCACGGATCACGTTGCGCGGCGCCGTTCCGTAAGGAGGAGTTGGATTGTCGGCGCTGAACACACTGGGATCGAAGAAGAGGAGATTATTAGTTGGGTTGCGAGGGTTGAGATAGTGAATTGGTCCATTCAGATCGGCGTTGATCAGCCCACTATCGCCAGCGCCAGAAAGCCCAGGATCGGTATTGTCAGAAAATTGACCGTCATTCGCGCTAAGCGGATATCCGGTGCGCCAGAAGAAAATGGGGTACAAGTTCCATCCCTTTACCAGCGCTTTCGGTCCCTTATCGAAAGGCAACTCCCATCCACCGGAGAAAACCAGGAAATGCCGCACATCAAAATCCGATGACGCGCGGAAAAAATGCGGAGCGATGGCGGAGACGTTACTGTTGAACTGCCGGAAGCCGGAAGCATCGTCAATGCTATGAGCATAGGTATAGCCCAGCGTGAAAAATGCATTTCCAATGTACGGGATATCGCTGGCCTGCTTGCGCAAGCTCAATTGGAGCGCGTTGTAATTGGCATCGGCAGAGTTGGTGAACTCATTGAGAAAACCAAAGCTGCCACCAATTTGGTCGGCATTGTCGGCGAGAACATTTCCTGGTGTTTCGTTCAGGATTCTTTGTGGGTCAGTTGTCAGTGTTGCGGGATCGAACGGGTTGATGTCTTTGAGCGCTGTCAGTTTTCTCGATGCGCTTCCTACATAAGCCGCCTCGAACATCGTGTTCTTCGCCAACTCATGCTCGATGCTCAGATTGTATTGATAGGTATACGGGGTCCGCAGATGCGGGTCAACGAAGAAGACTCCGCCGCCGCCAAAGGTGCCAAAGGTATTGAAAAAGTTCACGCTGTGATCAACCGGCTTGGTGGGGAACGGGTTCGGATTCCCGGTTGAGCCGTAAGGATCACTCAGGAAAGTATTGGGCCCGCCGGTACCGTCAGGGAAACCGAAAGCAGCTGCCGACGCAAATGGTACCTGGCCGTTAAACTGGAAATTGTCCTCAGCCTTCAGAATGTCGTAAAAAACGCCAAAGCCCCCGCGGACGCTTGTCTTGCCGTCATGGAATGGCTGCCACGCGAATCCAAAGCGAGGGGCGAAATCGTTTCGGTCTGAGAAATTTGCACCCGTCGGCGCTCCCGGGTCTCCCGGGAATACCAGCCCGACTGGCGCGCCGGGGAAAACCGTGGACTGCTGACCGGGAATGATGTCAAAAGTCCTCCCTTTTGTGTCCAGCTTCGGTGTGCTGTACTCGTAGCGCAAGCCGAGCGTCAGAACAAGGTTGGAGAAGATGTGCCATTCATCCTGGCCGAACACAAATGTAGACTTGCCGCGAATGTTGGATGGGGCCGCTGGGAACTGGAGAAAGTCCTCCGGCTGTCCAATCAGGAAATTAGCGAAGGGATCGCCCGCTCCATTGAACTGGTCGAAGTCGAACAGGCCGTTTCCGATAAAGTCAAAGATCTGGTTATCCTGAAATGCGGCAAAAGATCCGCCGAACTTCATAGTGTGTTTGCTCCGAGTCCAGGAGAGTGTATCGGAGTAGTTGAAAGTGTTATCAATCAGAGTGGAAGGGCCCTGAATACTGAAACCCACGAGCAGGTTCGGGAAGTCTATGCGTGCGGGACCGGTCGGGAGATCAGGCGTAATGTTGATTCCGAGAGCACTGGGAATGGGGGCATTCTCAGCGGGTTTGGACTGCAACGTGTCGTTCCGCTGGAGGGAAATTCGGAATTCATTCAGCACAGTGGGTGAGAAGATCCGGGTGTAGGTCACGTTGAAAAACTTGCGGGTATTCGCCGTGGTGGCATTGAACCCCGGAATCTGCCCTGGACCTGGATTCAATTGATTACCGTGCCTCCTTCCCAAAGTGGATGTGAGGTGATTATTCTCAGTGGCAATCCAGTCAATTTTGCCGGTAAAGTCATCAAAATTGTTTTGCGCTGGGTTCTGGAAGGCAGCGCTGCCCGAGGGAGAGGAGGGGATCAAGCCTGCCTTGATGTACGCCTGCGCTACTGGATCAATTTTCGTCGGATCAATGACTCCTTTGGCAGCCAGCGTCGGATCCGGCTGGAAAAACGAGTTTGCCTGAAGAAAGCTTGCAACTGCTGCCTGATTGGCACTTCCCGAGAAATCGCCTTGCAACTCCTGAGACGTGGGCATCGTCACCTGACTACCCGATTCCAACTGATTTTGCCGCTGGCCTTCGTAAGAGAAGAAGAAGAATAGGCGGTCCTTCAACACTGGCCCGCCGACTGTCCCGCCAAACTGGTTCCGCTTCAGCACTGCGCGTGGTAGGCCATTAAAGTTATCAATGAAATCCCCGGCGTTGTAGGCATCATTGCGGTTGTATTCAAATGCGCTTCCGTGAAAGTTGTTGGTACCAGACTTGGTAACAACAGTTACGATTCCGCCGCCGTTGCGCCCGTACTCGGCGGTGAAGTTGCTCGTGAGAACTTTAAATTCCTGGACCGCATCCGGATTGGGGTTATACACGACACCGTTATCCAGCAGATCATTGTTGAGACCGCCATCCAGAATGAAGGTATTGGAATCGTTGCGGCCACCCGAAATGCTGAACGCCGTATTCGCGCTGAAGGTACTGGTGTTGTTGGGATTGTCTGCAGGCAGCACGCCCGGTTGCAGCAAAGCCAAATCGAGCACGTTGCGGCCATTCAGCGGCAAGTTCTGAACGGACTCGTCGGCAATTGTTGAACCCATCGTGGGATTAATCGTCTCAACCGTATTGGCCGTGCTCTCAACGGTCACGGTCTCCTGCTTTGTACCGACTTGCAGGGCCACATCCATCTTGAGCGATTGATTGATTTCCAATCTGCTCGCGGTCGTGGTGACTGGATTGAATCCTTTTTTGTCGGCGGAGACCGTGTAGTTCCCGATGGGAAGCGCCAGCACCTGATAAAAGCCGCGAGCGTCGGTAACCGTGTCACGCGTAACGTGGGTGCCGGTATTTGTGACTACGATATGCACGCCGGGAATCACGGCGCCTGATTGGTCGGTTGCCGTGCCAACAATCCGGCCGGTTGCGTCCTGCGCCTGAACGAGACAAGTAAATGCGCCGAGAAAGGTTGAGATTAAGAAGAGACGTTGTAGAACCCTGATCATCCGATTGCTGGATCGCATACATTCCTCCCAGAAAACCGACTGTTAGACTTCGCGGCTCGGGTTGGGCTCTAGTCGTAGACTCCCAGTAGATCGCAACCAAAGCTCGAATCTGGGCCGCCATTATTTACAACTGAGAGCGAGTTTGCAACCTGAAAGCCATTCCGATCTTCGAGCAGAATCAGGCACATACAAGTTCCACACGGACATTTGAGCGGTACGCTTTCTTCAGGATTCTGGAGAAACCTACGAAACATTGCATTTCTAAGATCGAAAGGCGGGATCAAGAAGCGAACTCCAGCCAAGGATTCATGGGCCTGAGAATCCGCCGCCACGATCAAAAGTGCGCAGACGGCTATTTCTCAGCCTGGACTATAATGTCCACAGGTTCCGACCGCGTTGTGGCCTCAGGTATACCGGCCCGGCGTGGCGGCTCCTTGCTGTGGCAAGGACAAGGGTCCAGAAGGAAACGGCTGGGCCTCCCGGATTTGGAAAGGAACCAAAGCGCAGCGGTATTGTGCAGATGCCGAATGAGCGGTAATCAGTAACAGTAAACCGCTCAAGGTGCTCAGTCGTAGTCCCTGCTCAAGAAGCCCTGCGTCCTTTCCTTCTCTTCCGTCTCTTTGTCCTCAAGACAGCTCCCAATTTATGCGGCTCCGCGACAAACACGGGCGCTTCATCACTGATCTGCGGATCAGCATCACTGACCGCTGTAACTACCGCTGCGTTTACTGTCGAACCGGCAACCAGGGAGCGCAATACTCTGAGCTTCCCTTTACCGACTACCTGCGCATGGTGCGCGTGATGGTCGGACTTGGGATCGAGAAGGTCCGGCTTACTGGCGGCGAGCCGCTGCTGCGCAATGGGATTGTTGATTTCGTCCGCGATGTGGCAGCTCTGCGCACACTCGACGGCCAGCCGCTCGACATTGCCATTACCACAAACGGGCATCTGCTGGCCAATATGGTCGGGCCGCTGAAGGAAGCTGGACTACGCCGCGCCACCATCAGCATGGACGCCGTTGATCCCGCCACGTTTGCCCGCATCACCCGCGTCCCGCGAGGCTATGACAATGTTCTTGCGGGCATACGCGCAGCCAAGCGCGTAGGGCTGGAGCCGGTAAAGGTCAACTGTGTCCTCCTGCGCGGCTTCAATGAAGACCAGATCGTAGAGTTCGCGCGATTCTCTCGCGATGAAGGCGTGGTCGTCCGTTTCATCGAATTTATGCCGCTGGAAGAAGATCGCGTCTGGTCGCCCGATGTGGTGGTCGCGATGGACGAAATTCTGGAAAAGCTCAACCTGTTCCGTCCCGTGCGGCAGTTGCCCAACGCACCCAGCGAAACCGCACGCCGCTATACTTTCGACGACGGCTTGGGAGAAATCGGCATCATCGCGCCGGTTTCGCATCCGTTCTGCGGCCATTGCTCGCGCATCCGCATCACCTCTGACGGCAAGATTCGCACCTGCCTTTTCTCGCTCTTCGATCACGATCTCGCCGGACGCATGCGTCAGGGCGCGACCGACGCCGAGCTGGCTGATTACGTTCGTACAGTGGCCGACCAGAAGGAAGCGCGGCATCATATTGGAGAAGCTGGATTTATCAAACCTTCCCGCAGCATGGTCCATATCGGCGGTTGATTTCCTGATTGCCAACCCACCCCTGTCTCGCTACAATCCGCCTACCCTCCCACAGGTGTATCCCCCCAAGCAACAACGAAAGGTGATTGAAAAAGGGATCATCGTCATGAACCTGGCGATTGAAGTTGCCGGCAAAACCGACGTTGGCTGCGTGCGCTCCAACAATGAGGACAACTTCGGCTACGACGCGCGTTGCGGCATCTTTGTGGTTTGCGACGGCATGGGTGGCCAGGCCTCCGGCGAAGTTGCCAGCAAGATGGCTGTGGACGCGATGCTCGAATACTTTCGCGATCCGGCAAACTCGCCCACGCTCGGCAATGGCCGGCTCATCACTGAAGCGTCTCACGATGCCAAAGCGCTGGCGGATGCCATCAACCGCGCCAATCAGGCCATCTTTGCCGCAGGCCAGGGCTCAGGGATGGGATCCACCGTTGTAGCAGCGCTGCTGCGCGGGCACTCGCTGGCGATCGGGCACGTAGGTGACAGCCGTATTTATCTTGTGCGCACCGGCACAATCCAGCAGCTCACGCAGGACCACTCACTCGTGATGGAACAGGTGCGGATGGGATACATCACGCGCGAGCAGGCGGAGCGCAGCGAGCTCCAAAACGTGATCTTGCGCGCGCTGGGGACGGAATCCGCGGTGCAGCCCGACGTCGAAGATCTGATGGTATTACCGGGCGATGTGCTGCTGATGACCTCAGACGGACTTACCCGCCACCTCAAGGATGAGGAAATCCTGGAGATCGTTAGCGAGAGCCAGGCGTTACAGCAGGCTTGCGATGTTTTGGTGCAAGCGGCCAAACAACGCGGCGGCGATGACAACATTACCTGTCTGCTCCTCAGGATCGTCGAGCGAACGTGGTTCAGGAAATTATTCAGCAAGTTTTCCGGAGATCAGCAATGGCAAAACTCAATCTGAAATTCGAAGACGCAGTGCTCAAAGAGATCACGCTCTCCCACGCGCCGGCCACCATTGGCCGGCTGCCCGATAACACGCTGCAGATTGACAATCTGGCAGTCTCGGGACATCACGCGCGCGTCACCTGGGTCCAGGACCATTTTGAAGTGGAGGACCTGGGATCGCTGAACGGCACGTTTGTAAATGAAGAACGAGTTTCTAAAGCGCGGCTGCGCCATTGCGACATGGTGAAGATCGGCAAGCACATCATTGAGTTCCGCAATGACGGCCCGGCGCTGTTTACCAATTTTGCGGAGAAGGCCGGCCCGGCCACGCCGAAGCTCGATGCCACGGTGATGCTCGATACCAAACATGCCCAGGAAATGCTCTCCGGGAGAAGCGCCTTGAGCATTGCCGGAGCCAGTGACGGCTCTGCTGCCGCTCCGGGAAAAGAACGTGTAGGAATCCTGAGCGTGGTGGAAGGGCGCACCGATCAAGACCATTACGTTCTCACCAGCAAAATGACGATGATCGGAAAGTCAGAAATGGCTTCCATTCGCCTGAAGGGGCTATTCGCGCCGAACTCGGCTGCGTTGATCAGCAAACGCGAGAGCAAGTATTTCATCGCTCCTGAACACAAGGTCAAAGTGAGGATCAACGGCGAGCAGCTTTCAAGCCAGCGCGAGCTCGCTGCCGGCGACATGATCGAGATCGGAAAGCTGAAGGCGGCATTCAGCTTTCAGGACTAAATAGAACCTTACCGCTGGTACCACTGATTGCACTGATTCAAGACGGGGCCGCCGTCCCTTCTGCGGAACGCGTCGTTAGTACCAATCACTGTGGCCTTTATGCCGTCGCTCTGAATTTGATCACTGAAATCAGCGTTCCTCAGCGGTAAGGTTTTGATTCGCGGTCCGAGTGTCTCGCCCAACTCCGCTATCTTCCTGTAAACTGTCCCGTCCAAAGCAACAGCAACTCGCACGCAAATTCCATCTGTCGAGACTTACTGATGAAAACTCTTTTCCGCGCTTTTGCCGTTTCGCTTTTTGCCACCATCGTTGCTTTCGCCCAGAAAAGCCCGCAGCAGCCACCACAGCATCCGGTGCAGTCGGAAAAACCCGGGGGAGCGAACCCAACCATCAGCGTTGACGAAAAACCGTTGTCCTCGCTGCCGTACACGCCGAGCTTGGATTTGAATTCCATGGACAAGACGGCGGACCCCTGCGCGGATTTTTATCAGTACTCCTGCGGCGGCTGGATGAAAAACAATCCCATTCCCGCCGACCAGGCTTCCTGGAGCGTCTATGGCAAGTTGCACCAGGATAACCAGCGTTTTCTCTGGGGCATTCTCGACGATCTTTCGAAGAAGACTTCCGGGCGCTCGGCCAACCAGCAGAAAATCGGCGACATGTTCGGCTCGTGTATGGACGAGGCTGCGGTAGAGAAGGCCGGGGCCGGCCCGCTGAAGCTTCAGCTTGATGCGATCGCCGCGCTCAAGAACAAGAAGGAGCTTGCGGCGCTGTTGGGGCAGGAACATCTCTCAACCGAGGGAAGCGGTCTGCTGTTCAACTTTGGCTCCGATCAGGATTTTTCCGATTCCTCCCAGGTAATCGCCTTTGCTCTGGCCGGCGGCCTGGGTCTTCCGGACCGCGATTACTACACCAAGACGGATGCGAAATCGCAGGAGATCCGGCAGAAGTATCTTGCCCATGTGGCGAACATGCTGGAGCTAGTGGGAGATAAGCCTGCGGTCGCAAAGAACGAAGCCCAGAGCATCATGAGGATTGAGACGGCGCTGGCCAAAGCCTCGCTCACAAGGGTGGAACGGCGCGATCCGCACAAGCTGTTTCACAAGATGGATCGCGTCCAATTGCAGGCGCTCACACCCGACTTCGACTGGAACATCTACCTTAAAGTCGCGGGCATTCCCGACGTACAGACCTTCAATGTGACCCAGCCTGAGTTCTATAAGGAAGTGGAGCGGCAGATCCAAACCAATAGCCTGGCCGACATGAAGAATTATCTGCGGTGGCACGTGGCCAGCGCCAATGCGCCATTCCTCTCGTCGCCGTTTGTGAGCGAGAACTTTGATTTCTACAGCCGCACGTTGCGCGGGGTGAAGCAATTGCCCCCGCGCTGGAAACGGTGCGTGAGGCTGGTGGACGGCCTTCTGGGCGAGGCGCTGGGACAGGAATTCGTGAATCGTGCTTTCAGCGAGGACATGAAAAAACGAACGGTCGACATGACCGAGCAAATCGAGCAGGCGATGCAAGAGGATATAGAGCAGCTTACCTGGATGAGTCCGGAAACGAAGAAGCAGGCGCTGGAAAAGTTGCACAGCGTGGTCAACAAAGTCGGATATCCGGATAAGTGGCGCGATTACAGTTTGGTAACGATTCGCCGCGGGGATTTTCTCGGCGATGTGGAGCGTTCTATTGCGTTTGAAAGCCATCGCCAGCTCAACAAAATCGGCAAGCCGCTGGACCGCGGCGAGTGGGGCATGACTCCGCCCACGGTGAACGCCTACTACAACCCGCAGATGAACGACATCAACTTTCCGGCCGGAGTGCTGGAGCCGCCGCTCTATGACATCAAGCTCGATGATGCGCCGAACTATGGCAACACCGGCTCTACCATCGGGCACGAACTCACGCACGGATTCGACGATGAAGGCCGCCAGTTCGATGCTAAAGGCAACCTGCGCGACTGGTGGACTCCACAAGATGCAGAGAATTTCACAAAGCGCGCGCAGTGCGTGGTGGACCAGTACGCGCAGTACACCGTGATTGACGACATCAAGATCAACAGCAAACTGACTGAAGGCGAAGACGTGGCCGACCTGGGCGGCACGATTCTCGCGTGGGCGGCATGGAAAGCGGCGGAACAAGGCAAGCAGCTTGAAAACCGCGACGGCTTTAGTCCTGACCAGCGCTTCTTTATCGGACTAGCGCAGTGGGCCTGCGAGAACGAGCGTCCGGAGAACCAGCGGGTGAACGCCATCACTGATCCTCATTCACCGGGCAAGTACCGCATCAACGGTGTGGTGGTGAATATGCCCGAATTCCAGCAGGCTTTCAGTTGCAAAGCCGGCCAGCCCATGGTGAAAGAGAACCGCTGCCGGGTGTGGTGACTGCAGCTTTTTCCAGAATTGGATTTTTAGAGTGCATCTGAAAGCTATAGAAGATCTCGTCATCCCGAAGGCGTCAATGAGCAAGCGCCCTTTTCAGCTTGCGAGTAGGCCTGAGGGACCTTGTGTTTGGCACTCTTGGGCTTTAAGAAACGCAAGGTCCCTCGCTCCTATTCGGACGCTCTGCCCATTCACGCCAAAAGCGCGCGCGAATGGGGCCCGACAGCGCGTCCTCATTGACGGAGCTCGGGATGACGGTGGCGGAGAAATGCCGGAAGATATTCTTTGAAATCGGCGTGTGGTGAATTGATGGAGATCAGAAAAGTCGGCGTGATCGGCGCAGGAACCATGGGCAACGGGATTGCGCACGTATTTGCCAAATCCGGCTATGAAGTTGTTCTGGTGGAAACGCAGCAGGCGGCTCTCGATCGCGGTTTGCAGACGATTCGTTCCAACATGGAACGCGAGGTGGCAAAGAACAAATTGACGGCGCAGGACCGCGATGCTGCTCTGAAGCGGATACGCGGCGGCCTGGAGCGCAAGGCGCTGGCAGAGTGCGACTTCGTGGTGGAAGCGGCCTTCGAGAAATTTGAGATCAAGCAGGAGATCTTCCGCGACTTGGACCGCCTCTGCCGGCCGGAGGTCATTCTCTCCTCCAACACGTCTTCTATCTCGATCACAAAAATTGCGGCGCAAACCAAACGCCCGGGGCAGGTCATCGGCATGCACTTTTTTAATCCGGTGCCGGTGATGAAGTTGGTGGAGGTGATTCGCGGCATCGCCACCACCGACGAGACTTACAACCGCACGCGTGATCTGGCGCTCAAGCTGGAGAAGACGCCGGTTGAGGTCAATGATGCTCCGGGGTTCGTCTCCAATCGTGTGCTGATGCCGCTCATCAATGAAGCAATCTACGCGGTGATGGAAGGCGTGGCCACGGCGCAAGCCGTTGACGAAGTTTTCAAGCTCGGAATGGCGCATCCCATGGGGCCGCTGACTTTGGCGGACTTTATCGGCTTGGACGTTTGCCTGGACATCATGCGCGTGCTGCACAGCGGACTGGGCGATCCCAAATACCGGCCATGCCCACTGCTGATCAAGATGGTTGACGCCGGCTGGCTGGGCCGCAAAACCGGGCGCGGATTCTATCAGTACTAAAGAGGGATTCGGAAAGCATGTGTGGCGGCGGTGTTGCAGGACGGTCAGGCTCGGACCAAGAGCGGTGGAGACAAATCCACGAGCAGCAAGCAAGTGTCAGGGCATGACTTCAGTCGTGCCTCCCCGATCTCCAGAAAATGGGCTTCAGCCCCCGCCAAAAGAGAATCCTTGATGTCATTCAATAGGTATCCCTAATTTGCCGGATCTCAGACTCAGCGGCTAAAGCCGATTCTTGCTAAGTCCACAAGGCGGCACGACTGAAGTCATACCCTGACACTTGTCTCAATCTCTCACATACAGCATATACAGCCAACTTCTGCGGGCGTTTTGATACGAACAGCAGCCAAACTGACACGCCCCGCGCAAACCTTGCAATCAAAATCGTTCACAGCGTCAACAACTTACGCTTTGGCCTCAAGTGTGCTTCTCCAGTTTCCGATGAAAGCGGAAGGAGATGGCACGATGAATGATTCAGCGCACATGCTGGCGGAATCGAAATACTTTCTAATGTGGGTGGGAATCTGGGTTCTTGCTCTGGCGCTGCTGGTACCGTGCCTGCGGTAGAAAGCACTCGGCAACTCGTATCCAGCCAGAAAGCTCTCCCATGTCTTTCCCGTGACATTGACACATCCTCTCCGCTTTGGTTATTCTTAAACCTTCACTGCTCTTGCAGTTGCCCGCCTTGTGCCTTCCATTCGGAAGTAGTAAGCGGCGTTATCGAGCGGTCTTTCTAAGCGTTTTATTCTCAGGAGTTTGAGGCATGGTTACCCGTTTTCCCAGCGGGCAGGAAATTGCGCGTAAGTGGTACGTTGTTGACGGCTCCGGCCAGACTTTGGGCCGGCTGGCCTCGCGTGTGGCCCGGATTCTGGCAGGCAAGGAAAATCCGAAGTACACGCCCTTTCTCGATACTGGCGACCACGTGATCGTGATCAACGCGGAGAAGGTGCGCGTGACCGGCATGAAGTCCGAGCAGAAAGTTTATCGCCATTACACCGGCTATCCAGGCGGATTGCGCGAAGAGGACTTCCGCAAGCGTTTTGACCGCAAGCCGCAGTTGGTGGTCCAGGAAGCGATTCTGGGCATGCTGCCCAAGACCAAACTGGGTCGCGCGATGGGCAAAAAGCTGAAGGTTTATAAAGGCCAGGAACACATTCACCAGGCGCAGAAGCCCGAGCCGCTGGCGGTTCCGGCACGGTAAAGGAGCACAAGAGACAGATGGCGGAGCAAGTTCAGTATTACGGCACGGGGCGGCGCAAGTCGAGTGTGGCCCGCGTATTCCTGCGCCCCGGAAGCGGCAAGTTCACGGTCAACGCCCGCGAATTTGACAAGTATTTTCTGACCGAAGCGCAGCGGGTTGAGATCAGGCAGCCGCTGGTGGTGAGCGAAACCAGCTCGACCTTTGACATTACCGCCACGGTGGATGGCGGTGGGGTAAACGGCCAGGCCGGCGCGCTGAAGATGGGCATTGCCCGCGCGCTGCTGGAATTCAATATCGAGCTGCGCAAGAAGCTTAAGGTTGAAGGGTTCCTTTCGCGCGATGCTCGCATAAAAGAACGCAAGAAATATGGGCAAAAGGGCGCTCGTAAACGGTTCCAGTTCAGCAAGCGATAATTCGTACGCAGCAGGAGGGCGGCGCCCTCCCTGTTTTGTTTGGTGGTCTAGTTTTTTGATGGTGCTCACCGCCTGCGGTCCCGAAGGCGGATGGGCAGAAGTGAAACCGGGACAAAATCTTCCCTCCCGCTCTGACGGGAGCGGACCAGGGAATCAATCCGGAGCGGGCTTCATTGCCGCGAAGGATGCAATTCACTAAGGAGGTTGTTTGGCTACTATCACCATGAAAGAGCTGCTCGAAGCGGGCGTCCACTTCGGGCACCAGACTAAGCGCTGGAACCCCAAGATGAAGGATTACATCTTCGGGGAGCGGAACGGAATTTACATCATTGACCTGCAAAAGACGCTCAAGATGTTCAAGGACGCAAGCAAGTTTGTCCAGGATTCCGCGGCAGACGGCAGGACCGTACTGTTTGTCGGAACCAAGCGGCAGGCGCAGGACGCGATCGCTGAAGAAGCACAGCGCTGCGGCATGTTCTATGTGAACAACCGCTGGCTGGGCGGACTGCTCACCAATTGGGTGACGGTGCAGAAGTCAGTGAAGCGCCTGAAAGAACTCGACGAGATGGCCACGGATGGCCGCTACGAGTTGCTGCCGAAGAAGGAAGTCATCAAGCTGGAACGCGAGCGCAAGCACCTGCAGGCCAATCTGGCCGGCATCAAGAATATGAGCCGCTTGCCCGACCTGATCTTTGTGATTGATTCCAACAAGGAAGCCATTGCGGTGAAGGAAGCCCGCAAGCTCGGAATCCCCGTGGTTGCAGTGGTTGATACCAACTGCGATCCCACCGAAGTGGATTGGGTGATTCCCGGCAATGATGATGCGCTGCGCGCGATCCGGCTATTCGCCTCAAAGATTGCCGATTCCGTTGCAGAAGGCTCACAGGCCGCCACCGACAAGCAGACGGCGGAAATCGCAGGAGCAATTGCCGGCGAGGCCCAGGTTGATGGAGCTATCCCGGGTGAGCCCGCGGCGCGTCCTACTTCAGCCGACCTGATGGAAGAGGAAGAGCTGAACATGGAAGAGGTGCTGGGCGGGAAGGTCCGCAAAGCGCCCGCCGCAGCCGAGACCGCTCCTGAAGTGCCCGAGAACGTGGCCGCCAAGGGGCACTAGAGATCGGGTGATCGCCGTCATCGCGGGTGATCGGAGAACAGAACATATCCGCAGCATGGGATTCAGGGAGACGTTCGCACCTTAGGAAAGCTCTTAATGAACGGCAAGGAGTAACAGGGCATGGCTTTAGCCGTGCCGCAAGTCCGATTCTCCTTTGAGGGCTTTAGCCCCTGAACGTGGATTCCATTCCGTCTAGCGCTACTTTTCTTTGGAGTCACCTCTTTTGAGCGGTGCCCAAATGAACCATTCATAAGAAGGAAGCAAATGAGTACAAGTACTACCGCAAACGTTTCCGCAGCCCAGGTGAAGGAACTACGCGAGCGCAGCGGCGCTCCCATGATGGACTGCAAGAACGCGCTTACTGAATCAAAGGGTGATGTCGAGCAAGCGCTGGTTTGGCTGCGCAAGAAAGGCATTGCGACTGCGGCGAAGAAGGCCGCGCGTGTGACCAGCGAGGGTTCCGTGGCGAGCTACATCCACGCCGGAGGAAAGATCGGCGTGCTGGTGGAAGTGAACTGCGAAAGCGATTTCGTGGCCCGCACCGATGATTTCAAGGACCTGATCAAGGACATCGCTATGCACATCGCAGCGGCAGACCCGAAGTTTGTACGCCGCGAAGATGTGACGCCTGAGGCCTTCGAGAAAGAGAAGGAAATCTATCGTGCGCAGGCCGCCGCAACCGGCAAGCCGGCGCCGGTGGTGGAAAAGATCGTAGAAGGCAAGATGGCAAAGTTCTACGAAGAAGTCTGCCTGCTGGAGCAGCCTTTTGTGAAAGAGCCCGGGATCAGCATTCACCAGCTCATTGCGAGCAAAGTGGGCAAGCTGGGCGAGAACATTTCCATCCGCCGCTTTGCCCGCTTCAAGGTGGGCGACTTAGGCGAGACGATTGCCATCAGCAATCCGCAGCAGGAAGCGAAAGCCGAGTAGAGCAGCACTAGCTTATTAGGGCGGCGCAAAAGCGCCGCCCTAAACTTTTATGCCTGACACAGTGGACTTTATGGACGGAATGGACGCAGTGGACTAAATCATGCCGTGGAGAATGATGTGCGAGTTGAGGCTACCGGTTCACGCTGGCGCCAGCGACCGCCCGGCGATACGCGGCCACATTGCGGGCATGTTCTTCAGGAGTGGAAGAGAAGCGATGATGCCCCTGATTGTCGCTGACGAAAAACAGATAGCTGGTGTTGGCCGGGTGCATGGCGGCCTCAAGCGAAGCCTTGCCGGGATTGCAGATCGGGCCCGGGGGCAAGCCCTGCTTGCGGTACGTGTTGTAAGGCGAGTCAAACTGCAAGTCTGAGCGATAAATGGTTCCGCGGTAGCGGTTGTTCAGCAGCGCGGCATAAATCACGGTGGGATCGGTCGCCAGCACCATGTGCCGGTTCAGCCGGTTATAGAACACGCGGGCCACTTCCGGACGCTCGGCATCAACCCCGGTTTCTTTCTCCACGATGCTGGCCATCGTCACGATATTGTGAAAGTCCTCCGTCAATCCAGCATCGCGGGCACTCTGGCGGAAGCGGCGCACCATCACGGCCGCAATATCCTGCAGCGATTGCGTGCGCGTGAAGTGATACGTGTCCGGGAAGAGATAGCCCTCGAGCGTAGGCGCTTCAGGATCGAGATCGCGGACCAGCGAAACGTCCATGTGCGCGATGTTGAGAAAATCTTCGCGCTTGCCCAGGCCTTCATCTTCAATCGCCTGGGCGATATCAAACATGTTGTAGCCTTCAGGAATGACCAGCGTGTGTACGTAAACATCGCCATGCGTGAGCCGGTCATAGACTTCCTTCATCCGCGCCGGGTGCTCGAAAGCGTATTCGCCGGCCTTGAGCGCTTTGCGGCCATGCGTGTAATGCCATAGCAAGAAAGCAAATTGGCTATGGATGATCCCCGCGTTGCGCAGCTCAGCCGCAATACGGCGCGCCGAGGTGTGCGATTTCAACTGCACCAGCCTCTCCTGCGTGGGACCTGCGGGAGCATAGATGGCATAGGCCAGCAGGGCCGCTCCAAGGAGCAGCGCGGCGACAACCAATCTGGCAAGGAATTTCGCCATACCTAAAGCTTGGGCTGCCTCTATTTTAGCGAGCCTTCATCTTCTCTCATCAAACGGAGGGACATGCACCGGAGAGCAGAATTACAGGTTGGGAGGCCATTCCGGGGCTCAAAGTTGGCCGCGCTTCAGCCGGAGGTTTCTCGTGCCTGAAGCCAGGATTGTAGGATCAGCGTGGCGGCCATGCGGTCCACTGCCTGAGCGCGCTTCTGAATGCTGAGTTCCGCTTCGCGCAGCAGGCGGTTGGCTTCGGCTGAGGTGAGCCGCTCATCCCACAAGTGAACGGGTAGAGCGAAACGCCGGCGCAGCTCTTCGGCAAATTCAGCTACTTTCTGCGATTGCGTCCCTTCCTGCCCGCTCATCCGCAATGGGTAACCAAGGACAATTTCCCGTACCTGATATTCGCGCAGAAGCCGCTCCAGACGGCCGAAGTCGCTGTGCTTGTTCTTGCGCTCGAGCGTCTCCAGTCCCTGGGCGGTAATTCCCAGCGGGTCAGAGATCGCCAGGCCCATGCGCCGCGACCCGTAATCAATGGCCAGAATGCGTCCGGGGAACTCCACACTGGCGATTATAGGGCCGCCTGCATCTTACATTTATGGCCGCAAACCGCATCGTTCCGCCTCCGCCGGAACCGCCCGAGCAAGCCGCCGTCACGGAGCTTCAGCACCAGCAGCAGGAAGACCGCAAGCTGGGCGAGGCGCTGCACGCAGGATCGGTGGCGCAGATCGTGATTAGTGTGGCCGTGGTACTGGCCATCTGCTATTTCGCCAAGCTGGTGCTGGTTACGCTGTTGGTTTCCATTCTGCTGGCTTTTATGCTGGAGCCTTTGGTGGGACGTCTGCTGCGGATCCGGCTTCCCCGTCCTGCGGCGTCGCTCATTGCCGTGCTGGTGCTTCTGGGCGCATGCTGGGGCGCGAGTTATTTTTTCTACAGCCGCGCGGTGAGCTTTACTCATGAGCTGCCCAAATACTCGGAAAAGATCCGCGGCATCTTCTCGCACATCGTGCAGCAAACCAACAAGCTCGAGCAGGCCACGGAGAAGATCGTTCCCAAGCAAGCGCAACAATCAACGAACGCGGTGCCGGTGAAGGTGGAAAACAGCGGCGGACCGAGTTTCATAAGCAGAAACATCGGGACAGTGACGGAGTTGGTGCTCACGGTTTCGTTTATCCCGTTCCTGGTGTACTTCATGCTGAGCTGGCAGGAGCATGCGCGGACGAAGACAGTCGAGTTGTTTCCTCAGGAGCTGCGCAGCACCGCCTACGTCACCGTGGGCCAGATCGGCTTGATGATGCGCAGCTTTATCGCGGGAAATTTCTTCATCGGGATTTTCATGAGCGTCATCAGCCTGGTGGTGTTTGGCCTGCTGGGGCTGCCCTACTTTTATTTTCTTGGCTTCATTAGCGGATTTCTCAGCCTGGTGCCATACCTCGGTGTGATTCTTGCAGCCATCCCTCCCTTGGCTGCCGGCCTGGGCACGTTGAAAGACAGCGGATTGATTATTGTTGTCGCCACGGTTTTGGGCCTGCATCTTTTCAGCATGAACGTTCTCTATCCCAAGGTGCTGGGCAAGCGAATGCAACTGAACCCTCTGGTAGTGACGATCTCGCTGCTGGTTTGGGGCTGGATCTGGGGAGCGCTAGGGCTGATCCTGGCGGTGCCGATTATGGGAGCCGTGAAGATCGTGTGCGACCACATTACTTCATTGAGGCGCGTGGGAGAGTGGATGGGGGAATAATAGCCACGGCCAATCAGAAGACGTGGTTTGAAATGGATGCTCTTACGACTACCAAGAAGTGTCAGGGCATGACTTCAGTCGTGCCGTCCTTCCGCAAAAGATGGAAGGGCTTCAGCCCCTGCGAATTCTTTAATTCACTCCAACTCCAAGTTTTCACCGGATCATAGTCGTCGCTGCGCTCACAATCAGCAAATAGGCAGCGGCTAAAGTCGAATCCCCTCTTCACCCAAACTTACCACTTCTCGAGGTTCTTGAAGACCTTCACAAACTGATTCCAGCACCAATCCCCGCTTCAGCCCTTTCCCGGCAGCGCTCCAGCTTCTCCTGCATTTCCTGGTGCAGTGCATTCAATGTTTCATCAGTTGCATCACTGCGAACCGCGATCGGGCTGCTCATGTAAATATGGGCGCGGGAGAACGGCTTGGGGATCAGCATGCGGTCCCAGGAGTTGAGCACCCAAGTCTTTTCCGGCGCAATATAAAAGCAGCCGATGGGTACTCCGGTCTTCTTGGCCAGCAGCACCGGTCCGGGCTTAGCGACATATCTCGGTCCGCGCGGGCCGTCAATGGTAAATGCCACAGGATGCCCGAGTTCCAGTTCACGGCGCATTCCAATTAGGGCCCCGACCGCACCGCGCGAACTCGATCCGCGCACCGCCCCGAACCCCAGCTTTTCAATGATTCGCGCTATGTACTCGCCGTCAAAGCTGCGGCTGGTCATCACAGCGATACCGAGATTGCGGAAGTTATAGGAAGCAGGAATCACGCAGCGATGCCAGAAGCACCAAATGGCGCGATCCGCGTGCCTGCCGTCGCTTAGAGCGCCTGGTTCCAGTTGGATGCTGAAGCGCAGCGTAGGGCCGATCAGGCGGATGAGAAGATATCCCGCCCAACTGATCAGAAAGAGCTGAATGCGCTCAAAGAAAGAAAACGAGCGGACACTCTCATCCGTAGCGGTTTCTACCGGACTGGTTTCACGGCTGACTGATTCATCCATGACTGCGGCTGAACCAGTATGATACAGGCCCTCAACCGCCCGACCGTCCTGCGCCAACGCTCTGCTCTGCCTCCAGAGCAATCGCCTGCTGGAAGTATTCCATGGAGAGCTTCAGACCGGCTTCAAGATCAATCTTCGGCTCCCAACCCAGCAGAGTTCTCGCGCGAGTAATGTCGGGCCGCCGCTGGCGCGGATCGTCCTGCGGCAATGGTTGGTAAGCGATCGTGCTCTTTGAGCCTGTGACTTTTTGCACCAGGTGAGCGCACTCGAGAATGGTGAACTCTCCTGGGTTGCCGATGTTGACGGGATCATGAACGTCCGAACGAGCGAGACGGAGAAGGCCATCCACTTCATCACTCACATAGCAGAAGCTGCGCGTCTGCGAGCCGTCGCCGTACACCGTAAGCGGATCGCCACGCAATGCCTGCTTCATGAAATTTGAGATCACGCGGCCATCATTCAACTGGAGTCGCGGTCCATAGGTGTTGAAGATGCGCACAATGCGCGTGTCCACCTTGTGATAGCGACGATAAGCGGCGGTTGTTGCCTCAGCAAATCGCTTGGATTCGTCATACACGCTGCGTGGGCCGATGGGATTCACATGTCCCCAGTAGCTCTCCTTTTGCGGATGTTCCAGCGGATCACCATAGCATTCTGATGTTGAGGCTAGCAGGTATTTGGCGCGGTATTTCCTGGCCAGTTCGAGAGAGTGAAAGGACCCGAGCGATCCCACCTGAAGCGTTTCAATTCCGTGCTCCATGTAATCCACGGGACTCGCCGGCGATGCCAGTTGGAAGATGAAATCTACAGGGCCCACATCGTAAGGCTGGTTGATATCAATCTGGCAAAACTCGAAGCGCGGTTCGCGCTCCAAGTGGCTGATGTTGCGGGTGCTGCCTGTGAGCAGGTTGTCTACGCACGCCACCTGATGCCCATCCGCTAGCAGTGCATCACACAAATGAGAGCCAATGAATCCGGCGCCGCCGGTTATCAGTACGCGCATAAGATATTCCTGTCTGGCCCTTGCTCAGGGCTGTCCTGCTCGCGCGGTATCAACCGAGCCGCGCCGGTTACTGCCGCAATGGCTGATGCCGCGCTCAATGTCTGTGCCTTCCTCAAAATCGTTCCAGGTTTCAACCAG
>JAICYU010000001.1 GCA_025934025.1 Terriglobales bacterium | reverse complement strand
CAGGCCGGCAGCAGCAAGCTTGTCCCACAGTTGTTGCGTCGTGACGCCGGTGATGCGTATGAACTTGTTTCGGCTGGTTTCGCCGCTGGTAATAGTAACTTGGGACCGCGCAATTTCAAACCAATCGGCGAAGAATTCGATTACCGCCTGATTGGCCCGGTCTTCCACCGGCGGCGCAGTAACCGAGAGCTTCAGCGCGTCTCCCATCGTTCCGGTGATTGCGTTTCGTTTCGCCCGTGGCTGCACCTTTACTGCAAAGCTCAGTCCAGCGGTGCTTGCTCTTACCGCGATCATGCCGGCTTGGGCCTGACGCCGAAAATCGCGGTGCCGACGCGCACGCATGTGGAACCTTCTTCGATGGCGACTTCGAAATCGTGCGACATGCCCATGGAGAGCACGTCCATCTCGACGCGCGGCAACTTGCGGCGGGCAATCTGGTCGCGCAGGTCGCGCAGGCAGCGGAAGTAGTCGCGCGCGCCATCAGGATTTTCCGTGAACGGCGGCACCGTCATGAGACCGCGAATCTGTAAGTGCTCAAGCCGGCTTGCCGTCTCAAGAATATCCTCGAGTTCGGGCGAACCGAGGGGAATGCCGGCTTTGCTCTCTTCCGTGCCGACCTTGATTTCGATCAACACTGAAAGCACTTTTCCCGCTTGCTGCGCTGCCTGGTTCAACTTTTCCGCCAGACGGAGTGAATCCACAGAATCAATCGCGTGAAAGAGCTGCGCGGCTTTACTTGCCTTGTTGCTCTGCAAATGCCCGATCAGATGCCATTCAGCATCCTTCAACTCGGCCAACGCGCCTGATTTCTCCGCGAATTCCTGCACTCGGTTTTCGCCGAACAGGCGCAGCCCAGCCTGATAAGCCTCGCGTATACGCGCGGGCTCGACGGTCTTGCTCACCGCCATCAAGGTGATTTCTTCCGGAGAACGACCGACGCGGGCTGCTGAACGGGCGATGCGCTCGCGGATTTCAGCGATGTTGCTGGAGACGGACATTCAAGATTGAGCCGTGAATTACGCGATCAAGGCAAACGAAAAGCTGTTCGCGTTCGTTCGCGGCTGAGTAAGCTTGCGCGCTGTTACCGCTTTTCTCCCGCCAGCGGCTTGCGGGCAAAGTGATAAAGGGAATATCCCAGCAGGGCAAACGTAACCACCGCAAGCAATCGGCTGCTAGCCAGGGCCGGGAAGTTCTGCCCCCAGGAGATGGCCCCTTCGCGGATCCAGTGCCGCGACTCCATGACCTTGATGACCATCCCGGCCAGGCCAACGATGCCGCCGGCAGCAATCAGGCCGCTCGAATACAGCGATCCCGGGCTGACCTCGCTCTCTTCCGTGGTCTCGCCTTTGCGCTTGCCCTGGTATTCCACCAGCCAGCGCACCACTCCGCCGGCAAAGATCGCGAGGGTCGTCGCGATCGAGAGATAAAAGCCCACGGCAAACGAGAGAGAGCGAATCCCCAGCAGCTCCACTCCAATCACCAGAAAAACGCCCAGCAGGATCAGCCCCCACGGCAGACGGCGCTGCAGGATGCCGTTGATCACCGTGGCCATCAACTGTGCCTGCGGCGCAGCGGCGCGAGCGCTGCCAATACCCTGAATCCACTGAATCTCGAATTTCTGCGTCCGCGGGTTGAAAAAGTAGTAGCCGTTCGGGACCGTGGGTGAGTTGATTGAGGTGTAGAGCGTCATGCCCTGCACCGATTCTTCCTGCGCAGCTTGCGGAGCGGCGTTCGCATCCGGACCTTTTGCGGGAGCTACCGGAACCGTGGTGCGCTCAAACTTTCCTGAGTATTGCGTCACGCCGGTCGGCAGGTTGTGGACATCAATGGCGATGTTCGCCGGGCGGAATTCTTCGAGCGCGCTGTTCATCAGGTTCAACGTCAGGCCAATGGCGAAGACCGAGACCGTTACCCCCACCATCAGCGCAAGCTGCTGTTTGGCGGGAGTAGCGCCGACCAGGAATCCGGTTTTCAAGTCCTGCGAGGTATTGCCCGCGTTGGCGGAAGCAATACAGACCACGCCGCCAATCGTGATGGCCAGCGCCGAGAACGCAACCGCCGTCCAACCCATCACCAGGAACATGGCGCATGTGGCCATCAGAGTAGCAATCGCCATTCCGGAAATTGGATTCGACGAACTGCCGATCAGTCCGGTAATACGCGAGGAGACGGTTACGAACAGGAAGCCGAATACAACCACCAGAATCGCGGCCAAGAAGTTGTTCATCCCGAACGTTTCCGCGTTCTTGATGGGGAACCAGGTGAGCATGGCCCACATAATTACCAGCAAAACGCCAGCACCCAGCAGCGCCCACTTCAGGCTGATGTCATTGTCTGTCCGTCGTTGCCCGGCGGCTCCTGCCGCGCCTTTGGCCAGGTCTTTCGCTCCGGCCCGCAACGCGCCAATGATGGTAGGAATCGTTCGCAACAACGTGATCAGGCCGGCTGCCGCAACCGCGCCTGCACCCATGGGGCGAATGTAAGCGCCATAAATCTGGTCGGTACTCATCTGGGAAATGGGCATAGTTCCGGGAAAGATGGCTCCCGGCACATGGGAGCCGAAGAACTTGATGGCCGGCATCACCACCAGCCACGCGAACACGCCGCCGGAAAAAATCACGCCCGCAATGCGCGGCCCGATGATGTAGCCGACGCCAAGGTATTCCGAAGTGGTGTTGGCGCGGATGGAGGATCCGGGAAACCAGTTCGGAGAATAATCCGGCGTGCTGGGCCAGAGCGCAAACATGTTCTCGTTCTGGAAGAGCGTGTAGAGCGCGCCCAGTCCTAGCCCGGCAAAGACGCGGCCGGCAAATGATCCGCCCTTATCCCCGGCAATCAGCACATCGGCGCAGGCGGTCCCTTCGGGATAAAGAAGGTTGCCGTGCTCTTTTACAATGAGCTGACGCCGCAACGGAATCATAAAGAGCACGCCCAGCCAGCCTCCGATGAATGCCAGAAGAAAGATGCGCGCGTATTCCAGAGGAAAGCCGAGGAAGATCAGCGCGGGCAGAGTAAAGATGACGCCGCCAGCCACCGATTCGCCCGCCGATCCAGTGGTCTGCACGATATTGTTTTCAAGAATGCTGGCCTTGCCCAGAGCGCGCAGCACGCTGATGGAGAGCACCGCAATCGGGATGGAAGCTGAAACCGTCAGCCCGGCGCGCAAGCCAACGTAAACCGTTACAGCGCCAAAAAGGATGCCAAACAGTCCACCAAAGAAGATGGCGCGGAAGGTGAATTCAGGACGAATCTCGCCCGGCGGCACATACGGCTGGAACTTGGGTTCCGCAATTCTGACTTCTCTGGCTTCCTGAATCTCCGCCACGCTTGCCTCCCCGCTGACTGTTTTTGCTTGAATCGCCGCAAGGTAGCATATCAGCGCAGGCAATACAAATGAGAATCGGGTGATGGGGCCATCGGTTCATCGAGCATCTGAATCAATCTGAGGCTCTAACCAAAATTCTCCCAGGACCCGATCACCAGATGAACCGATGGGCAGATGAACCGATCTGCCGGATGGCCGATTCTTCATTGCACCTCGCCTGCAACACAGCTATACTTAGGCCACGCAATCCTGCATGCTGTATCGCAAGGAGGGTCGTCTTCAGCAGTAGCGGTGACCTAACCCGGGTTGATTTAGGGCCTCA
This sequence comes from Terriglobales bacterium, assembly GCA_025934025.1. Taxonomy (GTDB): domain Bacteria; phylum Acidobacteriota; class Terriglobia; order Terriglobales; family Acidobacteriaceae; genus Angelobacter. The sequence continues at coordinate 62,395 of JAICYU010000001.1, read as the reverse complement.
CAAGCCGGGAATCTTCCGCGCCGCGCAGCACGCGGCTGAAAGCCTGTTCTCTGTCCTGTTTCCTTCGGACTGCCGCATCTGCCAGTCGCCTCTTACTAAAATTTCAACGCTGCCAGTGTGCGAGACCTGCCTCGCTAAAATCGAACCAATTGATGGGGCGCTTTGCAGCGTTTGCGGCGAGCGGCTTTTGGCGCAGCGCATCTCAGCCGAAGCGCAGCCTCTGTGCGGCATGTGCCGCCGCATTCCACCGCCGTTCGCGCGAGCGGTTGCGTACGGCGCTTATGAAAACGCGTTGCGCGATTTTATCCACATCTTCAAGTATCAGCATGTGCGGTCGGCTGCGCCCCTTCTCGCGCGCTACATTGCGCATGCTGCCGCCGGGCTGCCGGTGCACCAATCGCTGGTGGTGATCCCGGTTCCATTATGGGAGGGCAAGCGCAAGAACCGTGGATTTAACCAGGCGGAGGAGATCGCGCGTAGCTTTGTCCGAAGCCGCGGGGCAGCAGCAAGCATCCAACTGGATGCTACTTCTCTGGTTCGGCGGCGTGAAACCAGGTCGCAGACCGGCCTTACGCGGCATCAGCGGCGGGCCAATCTACGCGGCGCGTTTCGCGTGGTTGATCGCGCGCGCATCCGCCAGCGCACGATTCTGCTGATTGACGACGTGATGACCACCGGAGCCACGGCGGGGGAATGTGCCCGCGTGCTGCTTCGCGCCGGCGCTAAAGAAGTTTATGTGGCGACTGTTGCCAGAGCCACAAAAGAAGCCGTGCGAGAGATCAGTTTCTCCGCCGCCGCTTCTGCTGGAGGAACCCAGGGCCATGCATGAGAGGAACGCAGGAAAAAGCAAGCACCGCCATCCCGAAATCCCGCCGGACCTGCCGCAACGGAAAAATCCGGTCATGCAGACGCCCGTCCTGGTGCTGAACGCCTCGTACGAGCCCATCAATATCTGCGCAGCGCGCCGGGCGATTGTGCTGGTCTTGAAGGGGCTGGCCATGCCGGAGGAGGAGAACGGCCATTACCTCCATGCGGCGCGTATTGCCATGCGGATTCCCTCGGTGATCCGGCTGCTGGAGTATCGCCGGATTCCGCACCAGACTCGCGCTCTTTCCCGCAAGAACATCCTGCTGCGTGACCGCAATACCTGCCAGTACTGCGGCCTGGTGCTGCCGTCCGGTGAGCTGACTCTGGATCACGTAATTCCGCGCTCGCGCGGAGGGTCCTCCACATGGGAGAACCTGGTGGCCTGCTGCCATCCATGCAACCGAAAAAAGGGAAACCATCTGCTGCTGGAAACTTCCATGCGGCTGCTCAAGGAGCCGCGGCCGTTTACACTCCACACCAGCCGCCACATAATGCGGATGATCGGCCGCTCTGACCTGAAGTGGAGAAAGTATCTCTTTTATTAACCTTGGAAGGGTTAAGGCTTCTTACTTCCGAGAGAGCAGATTCGCCATATTTCTGCTCTTAAGTTCTCAATATAAGCATCGGCGTACTCACCCCGTTTCCTTTCAGCTATTGACCAGTTTGTAACTACCTGAAAATCAGTGCTTTAACAACAGACACTCCCCGCAGAATGGCCCTCCAACTGCAATACAGGTTTATGCGTCAATTTGTCTTTTTTGGACCCTCATACAGTTTCTTTTTGATGCGCCGCATCAGTTATTCCAGGAGAAGGAATGCCCGAGACAGTGTTGGACCAGATCGTTGTTGCCCTGCGGGAGAACGCGGGACAGTATTATCCGGAGCGCGGAGAGCTGCAGAACCTACGAGTCGTTGGACATACCCCCAAGAACGATCATTTCATTTACGACTTTTGCGCCGATTTTGCCGACGGATCGGAACGGCTGGCCATCAAGATATATCGCAATAACAAGTGCGGCGGGCAAGGCAAAGCGCTGGCGCGGCAGGAAAGCGCAAATCTGGAATACGCCTACCAGGCGATGCTCAAGAAGAAGCAGACCGGCGTGCCGCGTCCTCTGGGTGACCACAGCGAATTCGGCGCGGTGGTGACGGAAAAAATTTCCGGATTGCCGCTGCAATCCATCATCATGAAAGCCGCCCTGCTCCCCGGATTCGCCGATAACGGCAGCATAGCCCTCGTGGCGCGGCGCTCGGGAGAATGGCTGCGCGCGTTTCACAAATCCACTTCCGACATGCCGGAGCCCTTCGACGGAACCGCGCTGATTTCAAACCTGGAGAAGCTCTGCCAAAGCTGTCTTGAGGAAGGCCTGGATGAGCACTCGGTGCATGTAATCCTTACGGGAGCAAAGAACGTGCTTTCCCGGACGAAAAAGTCGCTGCCCAGCTCCGCCGTGCTGGCCGATTTCACTCCGCTGAACGTGGTAGTTACGGAAAATGGTGTTGGCTTCAATGATTTTGTCCGCATGAAGCGGCGCGGCAACTCCTTTGAAGATGTGGCCCAATTCCTGGCCTCGGTTGAAGCGCTGGAGAAATATCCATTCTGCAACCGCCTGATCACCAGCCAGATTCAGGAGAATTTTCTCGATTCGTACGGCATCACCCAGTCAGAATCGGCGATTCTGCGAGTGCTGAAGATGAAGGCCCTTCTGGGAATGTTTGCTCAGGGACGCACCGTGAAAGAAAGCGCAATGCGCAAGAAGGTAATGTGGGCCAACGTGATGAAGAAATTCATCCACCAGGCCGCGCAGCGCTCGCTGGCCCCAGTCGCAGCGGCCTAGTGCAGGGTTCCTGCTGGGAACTGGACCGGTGACATTGCGAATTGCATTCAGACAGCGCTTGCGGCCGGTTTACTCCGCGTACCCGATCCTTAACCGGTCGCGCCGACGCCGGTCATTGCGAACGTGATCCAGGATCTCTTCCACCATTTCGGCATAACTGCGGCCGGATTTCTTTGCCGCCATAAAGAACTCTGACTCGCTCGAGAGCCACGGGTTGGGATTCGCCTCGATGACGTAAATTTCGCCCTTATCGGTCAGCCGCATGTCAATGCGACCATAATCGCGCAGCTTGAGAATCTGGTAAGCAGCGAGCGCGGTCCTGCTCAGCTTTTTCGTCGTCTCCTCATCGAGGTCTTCGACTGGCGCAGACTTTGTGACTTTGTAGGCTTCCGAATCCTTGTCCCACTTCACTTCCATTCCGGCCACCTTGGGCATTCCGGCGGGAAGTTTGGAAAGATCAAGCTCGATCAGGGGCAGCACTTCAGGACGCTGGTTGCCCAGCACAGCAGCGTAAATTTCGCGGCCTTCAATGTATTCCTCAATGAGCGCCGGACACTCGAATTCCTCCTGGACGTAGTGAATTCGTTCCATCAGGCCCTTCACGCTATCCACGACCGAATCCTTGTCTATGCCCAGCGAACCGTCTTCGGATGCGGGCTTCACGATCAGCGGGAACTTTATGTCGTGTGAATGCTCGAGCATTCCCTGATAGCACATGGCGAAGTAGGGGCTGCGAATGCCGTGGAACTGGAAAATCTTTTTCGCCAGGCCCTTGTCCTGAGCTATGTAAAGCCCTTGCGGGCCTGCGCCGGTGTAAAGCCTCCGCAGCAGATCGAGGTAGCCGGCCACCTGCATCTCTTTGGTGTCGTCGCCGGAGTAGGATTCAACCAGGTTGAAAAAGATGTCGGCTTCGCAGCGCGCCAGAGCGTTGAGCGTCTTGTCCTCGCCGTCGAGCACCACATAGCTGGGCTCGTGGCCGAGCTTCTCCAGCGCCTCATAAATTTCTTCGCGGTCGTGCTTCTCCCGTTTCCTGCGTTTCTTTTTGGTGCCGCGCTTCTTCTTTTCCGGTTCAGGATCGGGCTGCTCTTCTTCCCATCCCCAGTTTTCGTAAAGCACGGCGACTTTGAGTTTCTTATCCATCTGGGTTCCCTAACGTTCGCGGCTAAGAATGCACAAACTTGCCGCGAGTGATGTAGTTCATGGCCAAAGCCGTGGCATAAACCGTGATCTCTGTCAGGTGTTCTTTCTCCTGTTTAATGTCGGCGCGCAGATTCAGTTCGGCCACTCGTTGCTCTATGGATTCCACCAGCTTGCGCACCAGCGGACGCTGCACTCCGGTCCAGTAGGTGAGCTTGTCCACCAGCCATTTGCGATTTTCGCGCAACAAATCCGCCGCTGGACGAACGCCATTTTTCCTGCGGCGCGCGACTTTGAAGATGTCTTCAAGGTCGGTATCGAGCGGCAGGTCGCCGGGCGAAGGCTGCTGGCTCAGGGCGGCCTCGTAAAAGTCGGCTACTGTGGTTTCCATCTGCTCCACGGTGATGTCGGTGCGCCCGCGCGGACGCAGCGGATCCACATTGCGCCACTGCCGCGCCATGCGGTCTACGTAGCGCAGCTTCTCCATCGCAGGCCATCCTTTGTATCGCTTACGCCAACGCGAGGCCGGCGTAAGCCATACGGCGAAAGTCTCCGCAAAATCCTCGTCAGGATGCTTCTGGGCGTACCAGCCCTCCATGTGGCGGACAAATTTGCGCGAGAAGGGAATTGGGCGGTAGGCATCGCGGTAGGGTTTGCGATAGGGCCCGAAAAGCTGCTTCCATTCCGGTGTTTTGTAGAGTCCGTAGGCGTAGTTGATGGCATGTCCCGCCTCGTGCCGCAGGTACATCATGATTTGGCGCGAATCTTCGAGATCGTTCATTTCTTTTTCCAGGTCGGCCAGCTTGGGATCGGCCAAATAAAAGGGAATGCCGATCACCGGCTCCCCGGAAGGGCAGCCCCACTCGTCGGTGAGATAGCACGCCGGATGGAATTTCTTAAGCCCTTTGCGCTCCAGCTCAAGATAGAGTTGCTGGACGAAGCGCTCCAGCGGCGAACCTTCAAGCTTCAGCCCGAGATCGCGAATGGGCTTGCTCAGGATTTCCTGCATTTCAGGCGGCGCTTTTTCAAATGTGGGCAAATCGTCTCCGAATCCCTTCCCGAGCTGGTGCAGGGCAATGGCTGAAGGTTAGCACGATGTGATGAAAACACAGGAGTTACTGTTGGCATACCGCTGCGACAGCAAGTGGTGTTCTTGGCGATTGAGAAGCCAAAAAAGCAGTCCCAGCATCTGCTCCGAATTAAGGTTCGCCGGATGTTAAACAGTCACGAACTCTTTGCATTTGCTGGTTTTAGCGCGCAGAGGAGGCTGGCCAGCGTGTTAGAATTTTCTTCAGGTCACACCCAGGGACAACTCAGTTTGATTGAGCTAGCGCCTTCTATTTTGTCTGCAGACTTTGCCCACCTGGCTGCGGCTGTTCAGGCCGTAACTGAAGGCGGCGCTACGGTGCTGCACGTTGACGTGATGGATGGTCACTTCGTTCCCAATATTACGATTGGGCCTCCGGTGGTTGCGTCTCTCAGAAAAGTCACACGGCTGCCTCTGGATGTGCATTTGATGATCGAGAATCCTGATCAGTTTATTCCGGCGTTTGTTGAAGCGGGAGCAGACTGGATCTCAGTTCACCAGGAAGCCTGCGTTCACCTCCATCGGACGCTGGAGTTGATCCAGAGCCACGGCGTGAATGCGGGAGTCGTGATCAATCCGGCAACTCCGGTGGGAGTCCTGGAAGAAGTGCTGGAAATGGTCCACCACGTCCTGGTGATGTCAGTAAATCCGGGCTTTGGCGGGCAAAGATTTATCCCGTTTACCCTGGATAAAGTTCGCAAGCTGGTGATGATGCGAGCAGCTCGGCGCGCCACCTTTCGTATAGAGATTGATGGCGGCATCAGCACAGAGACAATTGCCGAGGCGGTTCGCGCAGGAGTCGAGATCCTGGTTGCCGGCAACGCCATATTTGGGCATGGCCGTCCGAAAGAAAACACGCAGCAATTGCTGAAGCTGGCCGGCGAAGCCACTCTGCAAAAAGTGTGAATTTATACGTTCTGAGGTAGCAATGGTTCGCAAATCAATTACTGTCCTGGCGCTGGCGTCGGCCCTTCTCGTTGTCGGCGGCTGCCATCATAAAGTCCAGAATCCTCTCGCGAATATTGATTCCAAGCAGCCGGATAAAGGGCTGTTTGATCGCGCCATGGACTCCATGAAACACGCCCGTTATCAGGAAGCTCGCACCCTGCTGGAAACTCTGATCAATACTTACCCTGATTCCGAGTACATCGCCCGGGCCAAGCTGGCGATTGGCGACTCCTGGTACGCCGAGGGCGGCAGCACGGCGCTACAGCAGGCTGAAGTCGAGTACAAGGATTTCCAAACCTTCTTCCCCAATCTTCCAGAGGCTTCCGAGGCGCAGCTCAAAGTCGCCAACATTCACTACAAGCAGATGGAGAAGCCGGACCGGGACTACGCGCAGGCCGAGCACGCTGCGGAGGAATACAAGACGTTAATACAGACGTATCCTGACAGTCCTCTGGTATCCGAGGCAAAGCAGAAGCTGCGCGAGGTGGAAGAAGTGCTGGCGGAACGGCAGTATCGGATTGCCAACTTCTATGATCTTCGCGGCAACATGGCGGCAGCCCAGGCGCGCTTGGAATCGCTGATTGATTCTTATCCTCTGTACAGCAGAGTTGATCAGGCGCTCTTTGACCTGGGCGGTCTTTACGAGAGAGAAGCGGATGCGGTAAAGAGACAAGTACGTATCCCGGATGCCCGCCGCGAAAAAATGACCGCCGAATTTCAGAAGCACGCGATCGATGCGTACAGCAAAATCATCACTCGATATCCGGCCATGGACCGCGCCGACGATGCGCGCAGGCGATTGAAGGACCTGGATGCCCCGGTACCCACTCCAACGGCCGAAGCTCTGGCCCAGAGCAAAGCGGAAGAAGAGAGCCGTGGATCCAGCGGTATGGTCACCGGTTTCATGGACAATTTCAAGAAACATCCCGATGTCGCACGAGCGGCCAAAGTCGGCGAACCGAACCTGCAGGAAGAAAAAGTAGCGAGCGCGCCTGCCCTGGTTCACGAACTACAGGCAGAGATGATCGGTGCAACGGCAACTCCGGCTCCAGCGAGCGGACAATCGCAAGAAAACGTCGGAATTGCTGCTGTGTCAGCGGGAACCGGAACGCCTGCACCGAATCAGGCGCCGCCAGGCAGTTCAGCGCAAAGCAATACCGCGACGCCGCCCGCTGCCGCTCCGCCTCAAGTGAATGAGATCCAGAACTCTTCCCCGAGCGTTCAGCCCGAGAATGCCACTACGTCCGCAGACAAGACGGATTCCAAGCCGAAAGCGGACGCGAAGCAGGAGAGCACCAGCAAGAAGAAAAAGAAGAAGGGACTCCGTAAGCTCATTCCTTTCTAGTCCGGGGCGGAGTTTCGTAAAACTGGAGTATCAACACTTTTGGTGGGCATAAGAGGTATGCCTCACTAGGTACTGAGGTGGTCTTCCCATTGACTTCAAAGGTAATTGACAGTAAGTTGTCACTCGTTTCCCTGAAATTACAGGTGTTTTTGACGTGTCGCTAAGAATTCTATTTGCCGATGACAGCGTAACCGCCCAGAACATGGGCAAGAAGATCCTCACTGAGGCCGGATATGAGGTGGTGGCTGTCAGCAATGGCGCCGCAGCTGTCAAGAAGATTGCCGAGCAGAAGCCCGACATCATCATCCTTGACGTATACATGCCTGGCTACACCGGGCTCGAAGTTTGCGAAAAGGTGCGCTCTTCCGCGGCTACCATCAAGACCCCGGTTTTGCTGACCGTGGGCAAGATGGAGCCGTACAGACCGGAAGATGCCAACCGCGTTCGCGCCGATGGCGTAATCATCAAGCCCTTTGAGGCCACTGACCTGCTTGCCATCATCAAGAAATTTGAAGACCGCATCGCTGAAACATCGGCCGCAGCAGCTCCGACAGCGGTCATAACCGCCATGCCGGAAGTCGCAATTGCTCCTGAGCCGGCAAGCGAAGTTCCGGAGCCGTCAACGCCTACGAAGACACACTTCACGCTTGATGTTCCGGATCACATGGCCACAGCGTCTGCTTTCAGCGATCTGCTGGGATCCGAGCCAGGACACGTACAGGAAAACTTCGCACCGCCGGCTTCGACCGTAGTGGCCGAAATGAAGCCGCCTGCCGAACTCACTAAGGCCGCAGCAGCCGTCCCCGATTACGAGATCCCGATTTCCTGGAAGCCTGAGCCGGTACCCCAGGCGAGCGTTGCCGTTGAAATGCCGCAGCCGGAACCGGTTCTTCCGCCCCAAATTCCTGTTTACTACGAGCCTGACCGGCCCGAGTTTGAAACGTTCAGTGCAACGGCCGGAGCCATCGGCGATGTAGAGATCCCGCAGGAGCCAACGCTTCAGCAGACAGATGCTGAAGCAACACGCAATACCATTGTGGAACTGCGTGAGCCAGACCTGGTTTCTACCATTCAGGAAACGCCTGTGATGGAAGAACCAGCGGCCGCGGTTGAATCTGCTTCCGTGGTAGTTGAGGAAGTGAAGGCGCCGGAACAGATCCAGGAACTGCCGACGGTGGCTGCTCCTTCGCCCGCGGCTCCCGATATGGATTTCGAAGCCCGTGTGGCCGCCGCAATGGCAGCGTATACGCAAGCTCCGGAAACCGTGATGCATCAGGCTTCGCCTGTTGTAGAACCTAGCGAAAGCGCAGAGACGATCGGAGTACCTGAGCCGCCCGCTCCGCCTCTCCCTGCGATGTCCGCGGAAGATTCTGTTCCTTTCCAGGAGAGCGCTGCGCCTGTAATCGAAGCTCTCGCTTCGGTGCCGAATGTTCAGACCGAAGTTCCTTCACCAGAACCAGAAATTTCTACCAACCATCATGCTGTTGCCACAACGCTCCAAACAGCGATTCCCGCCGCCGCAGCGACGGCCGCGGCAGAAACCGGCGCTGAGCATCACACGATTGCCCAGGCTGTGCATCGCGTGATGGAACGCATCAAAAGCGATCTGGTGGAAGAAATCGTTCGCGAACTGAGAGCCACCAAATAGCAGGATTTCTAGTAACTCACAAACGGGCGCAAATCGCGCCCGTTTTGCTTTGAGACCACGATTCACAGGTCACAACTTGACGCGGAACAAAGGAATCTAAGTAGCGGGGAAAGGGACGGTGCGCCTCTGGAACCGGTTCCGAAAAGGAGATCCGATGCGACGTTTGCTTTTGTCAATGTCACTTGCTGTAGTGGGGACGGCTTGCGTGGCGCAAGGCATACCTCAGGGCTCGTATCAACAGACTTGCAACAATGTTTCCGTAAACGGCGACACGCTCACGGCAAATTGCCAGGATAGCAGTGGTAACTGGAAGAGTGTCGAATTGCCAGGATTCCAGCGCTGCGGCGGTGAGATTATCAATGACAATGGCGTGCTGCGCTGTGCCATGAACGGCCCGGTAAGCAGCCTCCAAGGGAACAATGGGCCCAGCGGCTCATACCTGCGTTCCTGCCAAAACGTGCACGTGAGCGGCGATGATTTGAAGGCTTCTTGCCAGGGTCGCGACGGCGCATGGCATGATGCCAAGCTCGATGACTACCGCAAATGCAGCGGCGACATCATCAATGACGATAGCAAATTGCGATGCGTTACCGGCGCTCCAGTCGGAGGCGTCTACGGTGGCACCCCTTCATACGCGGGAGTGAACGGTCCTGCCGGAGATTACGCCCAGACCTGTCAGGACATTCACGTTGGGGGCGATGATCTGCATGCGCGCTGCCAAACGCGTGCAGGCGAGTGGCACGATACGAAGCTTGACGATTACAACAAATGCAAAGGGAACATTGTAAATGACGATGGAAAGCTTCGTTGCGTTGCCGGCGGCTATAATCCGGCTGGTTACGGCCCGTCTGGTTCCACAAATGCGGGCAATTCCTATCTTCAGTCTTGCAAGGATATCCGCTCTCACGGGGACGATCTTGACGCCAAATGCCAAACGCGAAGTGGTGATTGGCGCAAGACGAGTCTTGACGACTACAAAAAATGCAAGAGTGACATCATCAACGATGATGGCCACCTGCGCTGCCAGAAGTAATCGCATCCTCGAGCCGACGCGCGGCAAAGGCATTCCACGCCGCGCGTTTGCTCCGCCTCGCCACCCGCCTGTAATATCGTGATTTAGTCTGACAGGCTACATGTCTCACGAGCTTCCAAAAACCTATGACCCCGGCGCGATCGAAGAGCGATGGGCGGAGTACTGGGTCAAGGAAAAACTCTTTTCGGTAAAGACGCCCGCGCAGAACACGCAGCAACGTGTCTTCACCCTGCTGCTGCCGCCGCCCAACGTCACGGGACGGCTCCACATGGGCCACATGCTGAACCAGACGGAGATGGACATCATCATCCGCTGGCATCGCATGCGCGGCGATCTCACGCTCTGGGTGCCCGGCACCGACCACGCCGGCATCGCCACGCAGATGATGGTGGAACGCCAACTCGCCAACGAAGGGACCAGCCGGCAGCAGCTCGGGCGCGAGGCGTTCGTCAAGCGCGTGTGGGAGTGGCGGGAGCATTACGGCGGAGCGATTCTAGCCCAGATGAAACGGCTTGGCGCGTCCGTGGACTGGGACCGCGAATACTTCACCATGGACGAGAACCTCTCGCGCGCGGTGACTGAGGTGTTCGTACGCCTGCACGAGCAGGGGCTCATCTATCGCGGCAAGTATATTGTGAATTGGTGCCCGCGCTGCATGACAGCGATTTCCGATCTCGAAGTAGTTCATGAAGACTATTCGGGGAAGATGTATCAGATCCGCTATCCGGTTTGGGGCGAACCGGGCCAGTTCATCACCATTGCCACCACGCGGCCGGAAACCATGCTGGGCGATACCGCCGTCGCGGTGAATCCCAAAGATGAACGCTACGTACGTTTGCATGGCAAAAAGCTCATGCTGCCGCTGCTGGAGCGGGAGATTCCGATCATCGCTGATGACTTCGCCGATCCCGAATTCGGCAGCGGGGCAGTGAAGGTAACTCCCGCGCATGATCCCAATGATTTTCAGGCAGGGCTGCGCCACAATCTGCCACAGATCAACGTGATGGACGAACAGGCGCGCATCAACGAAAACGGCGGACCTTATGCCGGTTTGGACCGCTATGAGGCGCGCGAGCGCATCCTTCACGATCTGGAACAGCGCGGTTTGCTGGTGGGCATCAATGACCACACGTACGCTATCGGCAAATGCGATCGCTGCAAGACGATTGTCGAGCCCCGCCTCTCGACGCAGTGGTTCGTCAAGATCAAGCCATTGGCTGATCACGCCATCGAAGCGGTAGAGAAAGGCGAGATCGTTTTTACTCCGGCGAATTATGCCAAGACCTATTTTGAGTGGATGCGCAACATCTACGATTGGTGCATCTCCCGCCAACTGTGGTGGGGGCACCGCATTCCAGCGTGGCACTGCGTTGCCTGTCACGAGATCATCGTCGCGCGCACCACGCCCGGCAAATGCAAATGCGGAGGGACGAAGCTGGAGCAGGACCCCGATGTGCTGGACACCTGGTTTTCGTCGGGCTTGTTGCCATTCACGGTGTTCGGCTGGCCGGAGAAAACGCGCGACCTTGAAGTTTTCTATCCGACCTCACTGCTGATTACCGGTTTTGACATCCTTTTCTTCTGGGTGGCGCGAATGATCATGCTGGGCTGCCACTTTATGGCCGACCATCCGCAAGGAAGCGTTCCGTTCAACGAAGTTTATATTCACGCTCTGGTGCGGGATGCCGAGCGGCAGAAGATGTCGAAGACCAAAGGCAACGTGATTGATCCGATTGAGGTCACGGAGAAGTACGGGACAGATGCCGTGCGCTTCACGCTTGCCTCCATGGCCTCGCCCGGCACCGATGTTGCGTTTAATGAGGCGCGCACGGACGGCTATCGGGCCTTCGCCAACAAGATATGGAACGCGGCCCGCTTTATGTTCATGTATCGCGATCGCATAGCTGGAGCGAAGCTTACCGATGGTGCTTCTGAAGCGCAGCTCAACCGGCTGGAGAACCGCTGGATTTATTCACGGTTCCACCGAGTCACCGGCGAAGTCAACGACAGCTTGCGCTCCTACCGCTTCGATGAGGCCGCCAATACCGTTTACAAGTTCTTCTGGGGCGAATTCTGCGATTGGTATTTGGAGATCATCAAACCCACCCTTTCCGGCAATGAAGCTGAAGCGCGCGAGGGTCTGACTTTACTCGGAGATATCTTTGAAGGTGCTCTGCGGCTGCTTGCGCCATTCATGCCTTTCATCACTGAGGAAATCTGGCATGCCATGTACGTAGACCAGGCGCCGCAGAAGTCCATTGCTCTGGCGCGTTATCCTGAATTGGAAGAGCGCCGGCTCAATGATCGCGCGGAAGAAGACATGGCGTTGCTTCAGGATTTGATCGTCAATGTACGCAACCTGCGCGCTGAAATGAAGGTTGGGCCGCGAACGAAGACGCCGGTCCGTGTTCACGCGAGCGCACAAGTCCAAGGCCTGATTAGCGAGAATCGTGGCATGATCGAGCGGCTGGCGAGCATGGAAGGAATCGAGTTCGTGCCGCAGTCTCTAGCCAATGCTCCCGGGGCACGCAGCACGCCGAACTTCGAGGTCGCGCTGGTATACGAACGCAAGGTGGACACAGCGGCCGAGAAGGAGCGTTTGACCAAAGAGCTGACAAAATTGGAGGCGCATCTCGCCAGCGCGCAAAAGCAGTTGGGCAACCAGCACTTCCTGAGCAAAGCTCCTGCACCCGTGGTGGACGGCTTAAAAAAACAGGCGGCGGAAACTCAGGTCCTGATCGAGAAAGGTCGGCAGGCCCTGGCAAGTCTCGGATAAATTAAGAATTCAACCATGGATTGGCACAGCCGAAGAATCAGCTCCATTCTGGAAAACGCGCTGCTGGAAGACAAGGCCACCAGCGACGCAACTTCGCGCGCGTGTATTGACGCGCAACAACGCGCAACAGCGACCATTCTTGCCAAACAGGAATGTGTGCTGGCCGGCGTGGGCGCGGTGGCGCGTATTCTGGAGATCTATGAGCATTTGGACCGTGAAGCCATTGGCCATGCCGAAGTCATTAGCCACGGCGAAATCTTTGATGGCGTCCGCCTGCATAAAGGCCAGGCTATTGCGGTGGTCCGTCACAACGCGCGGGTACTGCTCTGCTGCGAACGCGTCATCCTTAACGTCCTTCAGCGATTGAGCGGGATCGCGACTTATACGCGTCAATTCGTTGATGCCATTCACGGCACCAACGCGCGAATTCTCGACACCCGCAAGACGGTTCCGGGACTTCGTGTGCTGGATAAATATGCGGTGCGCTGTGGGGGCGGGCACAACCATCGGCTGGATCTTTCCGATGGCATGTTATTGAAGAACAATCACGTTGCGCTCGCCGGCAGTTTGTCTGCGGCCTTGCGGAAGGCGCTCCAAAACCGCCGCAGCGAGATGCCGGTGGAAGTGGAAGTTCGCAATATGCCGGAACTGGAAGAGGCTCTGAGCAACGGCGCAGAACGTATCATGCTCGACAACATGACAGTGGAGCAGGTGAAGTCTGCAGTGGCCAGAATTCGAGCGCATTCGCACCCCGTGCCCATTGAGGTTTCGGGCGGCATTCGTCTCGATAATGTTCGGGCTTACGGAGAAACTGGAGTGGACTATATCTCTGTCGGCGCCCTCACCCACTCGGCTGTGGCGGTGGATTTGAGCATGAGGATTGTGCCTGCGTAACGGCGGTCATTCGCTGCGACGCAGGCGAACCTCGACTGATATCGGGAATGTTCCTGTATGATTTCTGGACTCTTCCTTGCTCGAGCGCTACAAAATCTAAAGGGCCGACCAACCCGTCTGCGAAATCTGCAGGAAGAGCGGCAACTAGGCCCGGAGCAGCAAAGTGGCAGTACCTGATGTGATTTTGCCGGACAAGCTTGCGCCGCTGGTGCGGAACACGATTTTTTCCGGCAACATTCATCATTACAACGAGGTTGATTCCACCAACTCTCTAGCCATGCACGTCGCGGCGCAGGCGGACTATGATCCTGACCGCGCTCCGGAAGGCGCAATCTTCCTGGCTGAAGAGCAGACTGCCGGCCGAGGGCGCGGATCTCACGCATGGGAATCCGAGCGCGGCGTGGGCATCTACTGTTCGTTTCTGATCCGCCCGCCAATGTCTCCCAGCGAAGCACTATGGCTATCTCTGGCATCTGGCGTGGGTGTTCAAGATGCGGTGAAGGAGATTACCGGACTTCAGCCAGACATCCGCTGGCCCAATGATCTGATGCTGAACGAAAAGAAATTCGCCGGCATTCTTACCGAGACCAGCTCCGATTCCACGCGCGTGAAGCACGCGGTGATAGGGATTGGAATCAATGTGAACCAGGCAAATTTTTCCGGCGAACTGGCCGGCACTGCGACTTCGCTCAGAATGGAGTCTGGACGCGAGTGGAGCCGGCTCGATCTGGCGGCCGCGATGATTCGCGCTGTGGACCGCGAATACCGGGCATTGCTGCGCGCGATGAATGGTCCTATTCGCACCCCCGCTCTGCGCTTTGAACCGATCATGCGCCGCATTGAGGCGCGCTCTTCGTATGCGCATGGCAAGCTGGTCCACGTGGATGAAGACGGCGGGTACAACGGCATTACCGACGGTCTGGATCCGCGCGGTTTCCTGCGTGTTCGTACCGATAAAGGCTTGCGCATGGTGATTTCCGGAAGCGTTCGGCCGCTGCCCAGGAGGAACGATGGTACTGGTTCTTGATGTCGGGAACACGAACACCGTTCTGGGAGTTTATGAGCTGGACCGGGCAGGATTCGTTAAATCCCAAGGTTCCAATTCACGCCTGCTGGCTCACTGGCGCGTGGCCACGGTGCGCACCCGCACGGTGGACGAATACGGCGTGCTCTTCAGAAATCTTTTTGCCATTGGCAAAGTGAAGGTCGAAGAGGTGCGGGGCATCATCATTTCTTCCGTGGTGCCGCCGCTTGATTCCACGCTGCGTGAAGTTTGCGAGCGATATTTTCATTTAAAGCCGCTATTCGTTGAGCCAGGGATCAAGACCGGAATGCCAATTCATTATGACAACCCTCAGGAAGTGGGGGCAGACCGTATTGTGAACGGCGTGGCGGCATTCGAAAAATATGGCGGACCGTGCATCGTCGTGGACTTTGGAACCGCAACCACGTTCGATGCAGTCTCGCGGAAAGGTGAATATCTGGGTGGGGTGATTGCGCCTGGGATTGGCGTGTCCGCGCAGGCGCTGTTTGAGCATACCGCCCGGCTGCCGCTGGTGGACATACGACAACCTGCCAAGCTGATAGGCAGTAATACCGTGGGCAGCATTCAGTCTGGGTTGTTCTTCGGGTATCTTGGGCTGGTGGATGGAATCCTCGAGCGAATGATCGGAGAGATGGGCAAAGACACCAAGGTTGTGGCGACTGGGGGGCAGGCGCAACTCATCGGGGACGGTTCGCGGTTCATCAAATCGGTGGATGATCTGCTTACGCTCGAGGGCCTGCGGATTATCTGGGAACGCAACGCATCCGCGCAAAAACAGCGTGCATGAGATCCGTCTCGGCTTTGTATTGATGGAAAACTACTTCAATTACTTCACGGAAATTGAGGAGCATTTCTGTCGGCGGCGCGGCACTTTGCTGCAGCTCTCGCCGCTTGATTGGGCGCTCATTGAAACGTGGAAAGATTCGGGCATTCCTCTGGAGGCCGCGTTGCGAGGCGTAGACGCCACGTTCGACCATTACGAGCGCCGGCCGAGCAAAACGAAAAAGGTCAACGGCCTGGCATGGTGCGCGCAGGAGGTGCTCGCCGCAGCAGAAGAGATCAAGGAAGCTGCGGTGGGTTCCGCGCGCGAAGAGACCAAGGCTTCGGGGCAGAGCGCAACGGAAATCGCCGAGTTTTTCACGCAAAACGCGCAGAAGCTTCGGCAGATAGAAGTCGCCGCGCCCGTGCAGCAGGTGGCGCGCGAGTGTGCTGCCAGTTTGGAAGCCGCCGCCTCAGGGTTAAACGACGTCGCTGCGGCCGCCCCGCTGCTGGAAGAGTTGGAACGAAAAATGACAGTGCTGGAAGAAAAGCTTGTGGCGGCGTTGATGTTGAGCACTTCTGAAGAAGATCTGGTGCGTTTCCGGGCGGAAGCGGACCGAGCCATTGCTCCTTATCGCAGCAAGATGCCTGCGGCCCAGATCGCGCAGCTGCAGAAGCAATATATTCACAAGCGTCTTTTCGAACAGGCTACAATTCCCAGACTCAGTCTCTTTTACATGTGAATCTGACCATCGAAAAAATGGTGTACGGCGGCGACGGTCTGGCGCGACTTCCCGACGGTAAAGCGGCCTTTCTCCCTTTTGTGCTTCCCGGCGAGGAAGTAAGCGCAGTCATCTCCAAAGAGAAAAGCAGTTTTGCTCGCGCGCAGGCGGAGCAGGTGCTCAAGCCTTCGCCACAGCGTGTGACGGCGCCGTGCCCCTATTACGGGAATTGCGGCGGCTGCCATTATCAGCACGCCGATTACAAAACGCAGCTCGAATTCAAGAGCGAAATCCTGCATGAAACGCTGCTGCGCAATGGCAAACTCGATTGGCAAGGCAAGATCATTTCTCATTCAGGCGATCCGTGGAACTATCGCAACCGGACGCGCATGAAGGTCAGAGGCGGGACTGAGTTTGCTCTAGGCTATTACCGCTTCGGCTCGCATGACCTCCTGCCGGTAAAGGAGTGTCCCATCAGCTCTCCTGGCATCAATCGTGTCATCCGGCAGCTCTGGGAGATTGGCGAGGCTGGCGGCGCGCCAAAAGGGCTGAGCGAGATCGAGTTCTTTGCCGACCATGCCGACGCACGGCTGTTGCTGGAGATCTCTCATGTTCCGGGTGCGCAGGGGATCGAAGAGTTTGCCGGAGAGCTGCGGAACAAAATCTCTGATATTCAGGGCATCGCCATTTTTGCCGAGCCGCCCGCCGGCTCGCCGGGCCAGCCGGAGCTAAAGGCTTCCATCGGGAATACCACGTTGTTGTATCAGGTGGGAGAAAAATCATTTCGCGTGAGCGCGGGCTCGTTCTTCCAG
Source organism: Terriglobales bacterium (assembly GCA_025934025.1). Taxonomy (GTDB): domain Bacteria; phylum Acidobacteriota; class Terriglobia; order Terriglobales; family Acidobacteriaceae; genus Angelobacter. The sequence goes on along the minus strand of JAICYU010000001.1, from coordinate 45,484 downwards.
GCCAACCGTTACCTGATGCGCGAGCTGGTGAACACCGCGACCAACGATTTCTTCGGCAACATCGCCATGGACCTCTATTCGGGAGTGGGCCTGTTCGCCAATCATCTGGCCAAGAGATTTACTCAGGTGTTTGCGGTGGAATCGTCGCCTGCATCGGCCGCAGATCTGAAGGCCAACGTGCTGAAAAATGTTGTTCCGGTAAAGACCACGACGGAGCAGTTCCTGCCGCGCTGCCTCAATATGAATCCCGAGCTGGTCGTCGTGGATCCGCCGCGCGCCGGGCTTGGACCGAAGATTACGCAGCTTCTGGCGGCTTTGCGGGTCAAGCGAATCGTCTATGTTTCCTGCGATCCGGCAACTCTGGCGCGCGACCTGCGTCTGCTGCTCGAGACCGGGTATCATGTGGAAGACGTACACATGGTGGATTTGTTCCCGCAGACGTTCCATATTGAAAGCGTGGTGCGGCTGGCGCGGTAGTTCTTCTCTGTTACACTCACCTGTTTCTTCCTGCAAAGAGGGTTGAATTCTTGAGACAACTTCCGGTTCTGGTGGTCCACGGCGGAGCATGGGCGATTCCCGATGAAACGATTGAGGCGCACCTGAACGGCGTTCGCCAGGCTTTGAGCCGGGGCTGGCATGTGCTGGAGCAGGGCGGCAAGGCGCTGGACGCGGTGCAGGCTGCGATCGAAACGATGGAAGACGACGAAACCTTCGACGCAGGCCGTGGCAGTTTTCTCACCTGCGATGGCCGCGTGCAACTTGATGCGTTGATGATGGACGGGGCCACGCTGCGCGCCGGCGGTGTGGGATGCGTCGAGCGCATCAGGAATCCAATTCAGGCGGCGCGGCTGGTGCTGGAGGACAGCCCGCATGTCTACATGGTCGCCGAAGGAGCGGAGCAGTTTGCCGCGCAGCACGGCATCAAGCTCTGCCGCAATCAAGACCTGGTGATCGCACGTGAAGTAGAGCGACTCAAGGAAGCACAAGCGAAAGCGGCGGCCGGACATCCCGACACTACGTTCGCGGGCGCTGCCTTCGACAAAGGCCACGACACCGTGGGCGCAGTAGCGCTTGATGCCGATGGCAACATCGCTGCCGCGACTTCCACCGGCGGCACCCTAAACAAAGCTCCAGGCCGCGTGGGCGATTCTTCATTGATTGGCTGCGGCTGCTATGCCGATAACCAAAGCGCGTCCGTCTCCTGTACCGGATGGGGCGAGCCGATCATGAAGCTGGTGTTGGCCAAGTGGGCCGCCGACTGCGTCCAGGGCGGAGGAGCGCCTGACGCTGTGGCACAGGAAGCCATCTACTATCTTGAGCGGCGCTTAAATGGCCACGGAGGAATGATCCTGCTCGACCAGCGAGGCCGCTTCGGTATCGCTCATAACACTCCACGGATGGCTTGGGCGTATAGAAGTACGGAAGGGGAGAAGACGGGAGTCAAGGTGGAGTAAAAAATTCACCGCTCATCACGGTGCATAATTAAAATCTATCTGCAATGTCATTTGCACGTTGATGGGTACACCGCCGCATGTCCCTGGCTTAAACCTCCATATCTTAACGATTTGCTCGGCTTGGTCAGCGAAACCGAAGGGATCGTGATTCAGAGATTGAGCCATGACTAGCTGTCCTTTGCTGGTTATGATCGCGTAAAGCGTAACCATCCCAGTCTTGTGGGCAGCTCTTGCTTTCGGAGAGAAGCTAGGCTCAGGAGTAAATTCCGCCTTTGGAGGCTTCGAGTCTTGGTCACAATGTTGGATCTCAAGCGAATCTTGCGCGGGGACCCAAAGCTCCGGCGCAAGCGGTCCTCGTGATAAGCGGATATTGTTCAGTGTTATATCTGGCAGCCACTCGTGCGTGATTTTCACAGTTTGAGGAACGAGTTGGTTGCCGACTTGAAAGAAATCGAGGAACTCGTAAAGGTTCTTCTTCCGTCCTTTCTCCAGCATGATGGAACGTTCTGAGTCGAAACACAAAGTGGTCTTCAGATATTTCGAATGCTCATCAAAGCACCAAGCAGATTGTCCGTGGATCTTTTTTGACGATACCTTGCCAAACGAACGTTCAGCGTTCGCGGCGACAAAAGTGGGAGGCTTGGGATCCCAACTGCGATCGAAACCTGCAAAACCGACCGCCGCCAGGAACGCGTGCTTCGGCTCGACATAACTCGTGGTACCGAGCGATACCTGCTTCTCCAGATAGTCACCAATCTTTAACTCCACCCGTTCCTTATCGCCATCGCGAGAAATAACAAGGGTGCCTCTTCTGCTGTCGCCAGCAAGAGCGACATCCGCGGCGAAGGTGTAAGGAGCGAGCGCGTCCAATCCAGAGACCTTATGCGCCGCTTCAATCAGTTCTTCCGGAGTTGGTGGTGGAGTCTTTGCAGTTGCACGTGGACAAAGACCAGCGAGCAGCACGAGGCTGAAGCAGGCTGCGATAAGCTTGCGTTTCATAGGATGAAGTCTGGATTAAAACCAGAGTATCTGCAATAGGGAAACCGCGGCCCTATTTGTCGTAATGCAGCAGCGAAAACACTTCTGTCCCGTCGAATTTCTGGCGTCCGTTAAGGAAGTCGAGTTCCACCACAAAGCCCAAGCCGGCGATTTCTGCGCCGAGTGACTTTGCAAGCTGCGCGCAGGCGTTGGCTGTCCCGCCCGTCGCCAGAAGATCGTCAACAATGATGACCCGCTCGCCCGGACGGATCGCGTCTTTGTGGATTTCGAGCGTATCGGTGCCGTATTCCAGATCGTAAGTCCACTTGACCTTCTCTGCCGGTAGCTTGCCCGGCTTGCGAATGGGGACAAAACCGGCATTGAGCCGGTAGGCCAGCGCGGGACCGAAAATGAAGCCGCGGGCTTCAATGGCGAGCACGGTGTCAATCTTCGCGTTCAAGTAGTGTTCGGAGAGGGCATCAATCAAAGTGGCAAAGCCGACCTTGTCTTTGAGCAGCGTTGTGATGTCGTAAAAGAGGATGCCCTTCTTGGGGAAATCCGGAACTTCGCGGATCAGCTTTTTGAGGTGATCGCAGTTTGCGGCCATGGGTGATTACCATGCTCCTTCGATACGAAACGTTTCCAGCCCGGCAACAGGTTCCGCCGGAAGGACCTGAACTTCATCAACACGCGCGGCTCGCGGCCCGCGCTGCAACTTCTCGCGCAAGTTGGCGAGTTGCACTTCGTTGCCCATGGCCAGCACCTCCACGGAGCCATCCACGTTGTTGCGCACCCAACCGGCAAGGCCGAGCTGCCGGGCTTCGCTGTCCACAAACCAGCGGAAGCCCACGCCCTGCACGCGCCCGCGAACGATATAGCGCCTGGCCTGCATCGTTCAAGCTATGCGCGGGAAAGGTACGCGCCTTCCGCGGTGTCCACGCGGATTTTTTCGCCTTCATTGATGAACGGTGGTACCTGCACCACAAGGCCGGTTTCGGTCTTTGCCGGCTTGGTGACACTGGAAGCCGTAGCGGATTTCAACCCCGGTTCGGTTTCGACCACCGTCAGCTCAACGATCTGCGGCAGCTCCACGCCCACCGCCTTGCCATCATAAAACTCGACTTTGATCTGCAGGTTCGAAGTCAGGTAATCCACGGCGTCGCCCAGCGTGTCTTTGCGCAAATGAATCTGTTCGTAGTTCTCCGTGTTCATGAAGTAGTAATCGTCGCCGTCCTGGTAGAGGTACTCCATGGGGATCTCGTCCACGGTGATCTTGTCAATCGGGTCAGCCGAGCGGAAGCGGTGTTCGAACATGGCGCCGGTGCGGATGTTGCGCAGCTTGGCCTGAATGAAGGCGCGCAGGTTCCCCGGCGTGCGATGCTCAACGGTGAAGACGAGATGAAGATCGTTGTTGTGCTTGATAATCATCCCGGGACGCATCTGTGTTGCTGGAATTGCCATGAACGAACAGTTCTCCTTTTTGAACGCTTGCTGGTGAGCAAAGAAGCGATCGAAGGGGCCCCGGCTGTGAACCGGGACCGCACGCAAACCTTAAATTCTATCGCATAACTCGACTCAGGGCCTCGCGCATCGCGTAAAAACACTTCGCGTCTTCCTGACTGAAACAGGACAACGCATCCTGTGCCAGGCTTTTCTAAGTATGCGGCAGCGCCGCTGCGAGAGATGCACCTGAAGGAGACGCCATGAAGGTCCGCGACATTATGACATCCGAGGGGCTGGCCAGCGCCACTCTTGATACCACCCTCACCGAGATTGCCCAGCGCATGAGAGACGAGAACGTGGGGGCAATCCCGATTGTTGACGATGATGACAAGCTGGCTGGAATCATTACCGACCGTGACATCGTTGTCCGCGCTATTGCCGAGGGCGACAACCCCGAGGAGTGTACAGCGGAAGAAATCCTGAGCCAGGAGTTGCACACCATCCATCCCGATGCGGAACTGGAAGAAGCTGCGGACCTGATGGCCAGCCGGCAAATACGCCGACTGCCCGTAATCGAGGACGAGGTGATTATCGGGATGATCTCACTCGGCGATCTGGCGGTGAAATCTGAGGAAGACGAAGCATCGGATGCTCTGGAAGGCATCTCGGAAGGTGTACGGCAAGAAAGCAGCTCGCGTTCGCGTAATCAGCGGCCGCAGTCGGGCCGGCGACAGTCGTCGGGTGAGCGCGTGGCCGAGGAAGAAGCCGAATACCAGCGTCAAAGCGGCGGCGCGCGCGCGGAGAGCACTCTTGCGGGCCGGACCCGCAACCAGTCGCGAAGCCAGCAGACCATTGCCAATGAAATCGTGAATGCTGAAGGCGAAGAGGAGCCGGACTTCCAGAACGCGGGCAGCGGAAATGCACGGCAACGAGCGAACCAGCAGCAGCCGAGCATCAGGGGCCGCCAGAGCGAATCGGTCCGCGGCAGAGCCTCCGGCCAGGAGCGCGGGACCTCGACACGCAAAGGAGAAACTCAGGGCGTGAGCAATCGCTCCCCGCGCCAGGAAAACCAGCGGCAGCAAAAGGTCACGCCGATGCGCGCTGAGGCCGGCAATCCTGCGCGGAACCGTGGCAAGCGCAAAGCCAGCTGAGACAGCGGAGAGGAGTGCAGAAATGAATGAGTACCAGAGATATGGCGATTATTCGCAGCAGGGGCAGGAAGAGTCAGAGGGAGCAGGCGTAGGAAGCATTATTACGTTTCTGCTGATTGGGGCAGGCATCGGCGCCGTGGTGGCGCTCTTGCTCGCGCCCAACAGCGGAGTTGACCTGCGCGACGGCATCTCCCGCAGGTTCAGGCGCACCGTGGACAACGTAAGCGCGCGTACCCGTGACTTACGCGAGCGCGGCAGCAATCTGCTCGGCTTTACCCGCGAAGCTCAGGAAGAAAGGAAATTCGGGCAGGGCTAAACGGAACAACGCGCGGCTTTGCTTGCGCAGAAAATTTCATTTGAGCGTCATTTGTTGCGCAGGTAAAGACGCCGAGTGAGCTAGCAGAATGAAAAGAGAAGGGCAGCCTAGCTAGGTGCCCGCGTATCCCGGCCGCAGCATGAGCGTGGTGGTGTCTTCACCGTCGGTTTCGGCCAGCCAGCGCTGCAGGTTCTTCTTCTGGCGGACGGAAAGCCCATCGAGAGCGGCCTGGCGCAGCGCGGGATTGAGTGTCTGATCGCGCGAGATGCGGGCCAGCAGATCCGCCGCGGGAACGTCGCGAATGGCGACGATCAGCGGAATCAGGCGTAACAAAACATTTCGCTGCCGCAGCACTGGCGAGGCGAAGCACTTCTCCAATTGAGGAAGACAGTGGCCATCCGCCTGGAAGATGAGTTCTCCCAGAACTTCGTCAAAGAGTACCGGGGCAATGCGTTCCAGATTCTCCACCAGCACCGTCGCAGAGCCTGACAAGCGGGTATCTGTAATAGCGTGCAGAGCCGCTTTCTGGACACGCTCATCCTTATGAGTGAGTGCAGGAACAATGTGCTGCAAGAGCCCGGGGTCCTTCAACTCGCCCAAGAGTTTGCAGGCATTGCGCACGACGTACCATTCGGGGTGACTCAGCCGTTGCCGCGCCGCCTTCATCGCAGTTGCGCCAAGGCGTGAGATCAGACGGAGCAGAGCCAAGCGGTTGGCCGCGATGGTCTCAGAATCAAGTCGAATGAAGAGACGTTCGAGTGCCTCCGGTGTGGCCCAGAGAAGAAGGCGGGAAGCCATGCGAATCCAATGCGCGTCATTCTTCTTCTGAAGATAAATTTCGGCAATACGGTCCACGGACGCAGGCTGCACAAGATTGATGGTAGCGGCGGTGCAGCAGGGACCATGACGAGTTGCATCGCGCGCGGCGCTCTCTTCCAGGGCAGTCCCGAGTCTGCGGACCAGCTCAAAATCTTCATAGGTCCCGGCAATGCGGGCCAGCGTAACCAGGGCATTCACCACCTGAACGTGCATCAATTGATTGAGCTTTACTGAAGTCAACGCTTCTCTGAGGTATTCGGCGGCACCCTGCCAGAACTCGCCGGGAATGCCCGAGAGTACCCGCAGCAGCTCGGGAATTCTTCCAATCTCTTCCATCCTGATGGTGAGGTGATCCTCGAAGATAGAGAAGTACTGCATTCCAAGCGCAATGGCATCTTCGTTTTTGCCCTGGCGCGTCAGCTCGCGCAGCAGATCCAGAGTGCGCCTGAACTCCGCCGCGCTGAAGTGGGTGATGGCCAGCAACTCACGCAGCTTCTGCTGTGTGGTGAGAGATAGCCAGCGGATTTCTTCCTGAATGCGTTCCAGCGTGTGTTTGGGCAGCGCGTATTCCCTGGCGAACTCTGCCAGTTTTTGCGCCAGCCGCGATGCGGTATGAGTGGCCTGCAAACTGCGAGCAAGCACGCGAAACACCTGCTCCTGAACCACAACTGCTTCTTCGCCTGCCGGGACCGCAGAGAGCCGGCGCAAAGCCCAGCGAATGGCAGTATCCTCAAACAGCTCGGCAGTGACTTCTTCTTTCGACGCGTTCTTCCCTCCAGCCTGACTGCCCATGAACTGGGAGAGAACGAGATCAGAGCGCACATTGCCCAGCATCTTGCCCAGTTCTACATAAGCCTTCTCAGGCTCTTCCTCAGGATTGGACATGGAAGCTTCAAATTTCCGTTCGACGGCGCGCTGAATCTCCATGAAACTTCCCTGGAACCCCGCGCCAGCTTTCGGCTCGGAGATAAGGCCCGTAACGGGAGTCCCGCCGGAAGCACCAACTGCCGGCGGCCCGCCCGCGGAAGCACCTGTGTTGCCTGCGGCAGTTCCAGCGCCCGACGCGCCGTAGTTCACCCCGCCAAAAGCTGATTCGCTATTGCCGGCCGCCATGTGCGTCAGCATGGACTCAATGCCATTCGCGAATCCCGAGTTGAGGTTGCTCAGCGCTTTTGAGATCAGATACTCCTCTGAGCCCATCTCAAGCACGGTGTCGCCATCTTCATTCCGCGCTTCGTTTTTCACCGCAGGGAAGATGCGCACGTATTCGAGTTCGCGCTGATCCAGAAAGGGCATCAGCCCGCCACAGTCTTCGATTGTCTTGGGATTGGCAGCTAAAGCGCCAATGGCTTTCTTGTAGGCTGCAAAGGTGAGCCCCGCCTCAAAACTCACCGCGCCGATTCCCCGCTTGAGCAAATCGTTTTCCAGGGGCTTGAGGCTGTCTTCAGAGGTAAGAATGTTGTTCAGAAGGAATCGCTGGTCAACAAATCCGAGCGTGAGAAGCCGCACCTGTTTGAGCAGAGGATTTAATTGCTCGTAACTACGTTGCAGCAGGCCGTCAACGCTCTTGTGCTCGGCAGAGAACATGTTGACCGTCTTTACAACGGTTTGGAGCGTGCGAGCATATCGCAGCCCCTGGGCTTTCAAGAGCTTTCTCTCCAGCATACCTTGCGCACTCCTTCCGGGGCCCTTGCCTTGCCCGAGCGACCGTCTTGATGAGCCAGACCTCGGGTTCCGTCGCTCCCCTGAGCGCAACTTGCAATTGGCGCAGTTATAACACTGCTGTAGCTTTGAGAAAAAGATAACGATGGTAAGTAACTCGGGCGCGGTTCTCCGCAGATTGTTATGAATCTAAATGACTTACCGTCTGCATGGGCCGGCTATTTTCCGGGAGATCTTTTGAAATGCTTGCTCAACGCCAGCCCCTGTTGCTGATAATTAGAGCCAATGTTGGAGCCATAAATCTTGTCCGGACGCGACCGCAGCGGGATATACATGAGCCGGCCCATAATCTGTCCGTGTTCAATCCGAAACGGGACTTCGTGCGCCCGCACTTCCAGCACCGCACGCGTGCCGCGAACATCGCCGGAGCCGTGGCCGAATCCAGGATCGAAAAATCCAGCGTAGTGAATGCGAAACTCGCCAATATCCTGGTCCATGGAAACCATCTCCGCTGCCCAATCCGGCGGAACGCTCACTTTTTCCTTGGAAGCGAGAATGTAGAAGTCTCCGGTATCCAAAATCAGTCCGCGTTTGCCGGGATCATGCCGCAGGTCCCAGAAATCCTCGGGGTCGTAGTGATTGATGTTGGCGAGATCAATCACCGGAGCGTTCTTCCGCGCGCGATAAGCAACCACTTCGCCGGCGCCAACGCCCTGAAGGTTTACTGAAAGCATGATGCTGTCCTTGCCGATGCGCGCTCTGGCTGGGCTGCCCGCCTCCCCATAAACCAGCGCTTCTTCGTTTTCCAGTGCCGCCCGCTCCAGGGCGGTGGTGGCGCGATCAGAAGGTTTGGGATTGCCGCGAAGGAAGCGCAGTTGATTCAGCGTCATGCCTGCCCTCACGATAATGCTGAAGGTACGGGAGGCGATTTCCGCGTAAAGCCTTCCTTTGTATCCCGCACGGACTTTCTCAAACTCGACTCCATAATCCGTAATCAGTCGGGTGAAAATGTCGAGGCGTCCGGTGCTGCTCTTGGGATTGGCGCGGGCGGAGATCTCAGGCGGCAGGTCCAGTTCTTCCAATAAGGGAACAATATAGACGCAGCCCTTCTCGAATACCGTCGTGCGGGTAAGATCCACCGCACTCATCTTTAAGCCGGCCTCGGCAATGCCGCGCTCCACGGTTGAGTGCTGCGGCACAAAACTGGCCTGCACTCGATAGCCAACATCGCCGAGCCGCAGGTCAAGGCTGGCCGGCTGAATCTGCTGTTCCGTAATGTCGGGAAAGCCGCGTAGCTGTCCAGACGCAATCATCTCGCGGATCTCCTGCGACGGCAGCATCCCTTCGCTGCGAACCGGCTCCTGCGCCCGATCCTGCAACTCCGGAAAAAGCCCCAACTTGCTGCTCGACTCTGAAATCGTCATGCCTCCAAGTTTAGCCACTACAGAGCTTGCAGCATAGCATTCTGCGACCTTTCGTAGACAACTATCGAAGCAGAGTACAGTCCGCAACTCGTTCCGCTACTCGCAAGCATGAACCGCAGACTCTCAATGCCATCCGGGTGAGGTTCCCGATAAACTCTTGTTGATGCATCCCCTCGACAACCCCACCTGGTCAGCGCTCACAACTTTGCAGAGCGAGTTGGCGCTTGTAAACGGCGCTGCCCGGCGATTTCCGCCGGAGATGTCGCCGCACGGCGGTTTCGCGGCGCCAACGCCTGAAGCGTGGCAGTCTCTGGCGCAGATTTCACCTCTGCCTGTGAGTCTCTTTTCTTTGCACGAGCTTGAACTGCCGCCCGGGTGGAAGGTTGTACGCAAGGTGGAACTCCACGAGATGGTGCAGGAAAAGCCACCGCGATCGACCGCCGGGCAGAGCATTGCAATCTCAGAGCTTGGGCCAGACGATGTTCCGCAGATGGCCCTGTTGTATGGAGCCACGCGTCCCGGGCGCGGCCTGGCGCCTCGCCTGAACGCACTCGGGCTGGCGCTCAGCGTGAAACAGGACGACCGCGTCCTGGCCATGGCCTGCCTTCGTTTGCATTTTCCTGGTTATCGCGAAATCAGCAGCGTGGGCACGCTGCCGGAGCACACTGGACTTGGGTTTGCTACGGCGCTGGTTACCGAGATGGCGGTTCGTATTCACTCAGCCGGTGAGCTCCCTTTTCTCACCGTTCGGATTGAGAATACGCGAGCAATCGAGATCTATGAGAGACTCGGTTTCCGGGAGCGGGTCCGCATGCACTCTACGACGGTGCAATATGAGCAAGGCTAAAGAGAACAGCGGGATGTTTCCGCGCATCCGCGAAACCATTCTAAAGATTCCGCGCGGCAAGGTATCAACGTACGGCGCGGTGGCTCTAGCCGCCGGTTATCCAGGTGCTGCGCGGCAGGTGGTTTGGGCGTTACGCCAATCCAGAGGACTGCCGTGGCATCGCGTGGTAGCAGCGGGGGGACGGATTGCTTTGCCCGGCGAAGCGGGTTTCGAGCAGCGACTCCGCCTGGAAGCTGAAGGCGTTGTTTTTAGCGGGTCGCGCGTACGGATGCCGGATTGCGAATGGCAGTTTCAGAAAACCAAGCGGCCCGTTTCCAAGAGAAAAACGAAGAGTATTGCAAAGCCGCGGCAGCACCGAACCAGACGATAACACTCCGAGCCCTGCGCCAGTTGCCGTCACTCCTCGTGCTCGCCTCGCAGGAGAACTCGCCGCATCTCTCGGTTATTCCGGATGCGCTGAATGTGCCAGGCCCGGTAATAGGTCTTTCCCCAGACATGGAAGAGAAACCAAATCAGCGTAACGGCTGGCGCCAAAAGAAGGACGACAACGCAAACATATGCAGCCACAGAGAGAAGCACGCCGGCTACACCTGTTTGTGCCGAGAGTTCCCGGGTCAGAGATGGAGCAGCAAAGTATGCAGCGATGCCAACCAGGAATGAGATGATCCAGTATCGCGGCTTTACGCTAATCTTCACTGGAATCAGTCTGGATCAATGCCCGGCAGGCGCTCCTGCGCCTATGGCATTTTCAATCGCTTGCGCGATTGCAGAAGCAAGTCTCTGCACAGTGGCTTCTGACGGAGCTTCCACCATCACTCGGGCCAGTGATTCGGTACCGGAATAGCGCACGTTCACCCGGCCGTTGCCATGCAGTTCCTGCTCGGCGTGTCGGATGGTCGCAAGAACTTCAGGGAGTTCGCCCAGCGGTTTCTTTTCGCGGACGCGGATGTTGCGAATTGTCTGCGGAAAAACTTCGAGGTCCTGCACCAGTTCGGCAAGCGGCACGCCGCTGCGGCAGAGTGATTCAAGCACATGGATTGCTGTGAGCACGCCGTCGCCGGTGGTGGCTTCGCGGGCAAGAATAATGTGACCGGATTGCTCGCCGCCCAGCGCCGCGCCTGATTTTTGCATTTCTTCCAGAACGTATTTGTCGCCGACGGGGGAACGCAGCATGTTGATTCCGGATTGTGACAGCGCTACTTCCAATCCCATGTTTGACATGGTGGTGGCGACCACCGTGTCCTGGGCCAGTTCGCCGCGCTGCTGCAGTTGCCGCGCGAGCAGCAGCAGCACTGCGTCTCCATTTACCACGTTGCCGGAAGCATCGGCGAAGAGAGCGCGGTCGGCATCGCCGTCAAAACAAATGCCCAAATCAGCACCACGCGCGACTACCTCACGCGCTACCACTTCCGGATGCAGGGCGCCACAATTCTCGTTGATGTTGCGGCCATCGGGCCGTTCGTGCGTGACCTCAAGACGAAGTCCGCAGCGGCGCAGAACTTCGGGCGCGATTGCGCTGGCGGCTCCGTTGGCGCAATCAATCACGGCACGCAGCTTTTCCGCACCGGCAATCGGACGGGCAAGCCAGTCAATGTAAGCCGAGCGTAGCCGGGTTTCTCCGGGAAGCGATGCCGTACACGATTGTGTTGGGCCCGCTTCTGTCGGGTTTTTCAGCAAAGAGAAAATCTCGCCTTCAATCTCAAGTTCCGTCTGGTCGGGCAGCTTGTAACCGTTTGGTCCGAAGAGCTTGATTCCGTTGTCGCGCCAGGGATTGTGGGAGGCGGAAATCACCACGCCGGCGGAGAACCGTTGCGTATGAGCAATGTAAGCCACGCCGGGCGTGGTAATGACTCCTGCGCTCTCCACCACCACGCCGGAAAATTCCAACCCGGCGGAAAGCACGTCGGCAATCCAGCGGCTCGATTCGCGCGTGTCCTGTCCGATGACAACTCGCCGTGGGCCGGAAGGAAGGTGATCGCCCAGCGCGCGGCCAATGGCGAAAACCGTCGTTCTGTCCAGCGGGTACTCCCCGGCAAGGCCGCGAATTCCGTCGGTTCCGAAGAGCTTTCTCAAGGAATGGCCTTTCCAGTCTGTTGTATCACGTCACGCCGCGGCCCGGAACTTGAGCGCTGCTCCCCTTTACAATAGAGGAGGCATCATATTTTGGAGGAACCAGAACGTATGGACCAGTTATCAGGGCTGATGGCCGCGCGCCGCAACGAAGAAATCGCGCTGGAGATGATGAAATTCATTGCCGCCACCACCGGCTATGGCAAGACCGGAGCGCCAGGGGCAGGATTTCAGGGCGGCACAGTCAATAAGGCAGAAGATTATGCGGCTCACCTGCTGGACTTGTATACTCGCTGCCTGAATACGATCAACGGCAAGAGGTGATCTGGCGCCCTTGCATCGGCATTGGCCGTTTACTACCATTGAGAAACAGCTCTCGATTGCGCCACTCGAAGTGAATCTACCTAATTACATCACGCTCTCTCGCATCGCGGCCGTACCGCTAATCATCTGGGTGCTGACGACTTCGCATTTCAGCAGCCGCGAGGAGACGCTGCGCGTAATCCTGGCTTCGGGGATTTTTGTCCTGGCCTCGATTACCGACGGGCTCGACGGTTATCTGGCCCGAAAGCGCGGCCAGATCACCACCATGGGCATGCTGCTGGATCCATTGGCCGACAAGCTGATGATTGCGGCTGCCTACATCACGCTCGTGCAACTGATTCCTTCCATCGTAAGCGTCTGGGTGGCAGTGATTATCGTGGGACGCGAGTTTCTGATTTCCGGGCTGCGATCCATTGCCGCGTCAGAAGGTTTCACCATTGAAGCCAGCGAGTTGGGCAAGCTCAAGATGGTGGTGCAAATCATCTCGGTGGTTTCCGCCATCCTGGCGATGCGCTGGGATTATTGGCCGTTCTTTGACGGCATGATCCTCCCCATTCGTATGATCGCGGTGTTTGCCATCTGGTTCATGGTCGGCGTCTCAATCATCTCTGCCATAGATTACTTCGTTGGTTTCTGGAAGAAGATTGATAAGCACGCGGAGCGGCGTCGCCGCCGTCCGTTTGTCCTTAGCCGCCGCAAGAAGCGGGCCATGCAGCGCGCCGCCGAAGCGGAGAACCCGGCCAAAGCGCACTAGCCGAGTTTCGCCCCCAGATGGACACAGACGAGCGCTGATTCCTTCAGCGTCACTATGACTGAAAAGCTGTTGATGGACTGCAGGACACTGGGAACGATTGTCAAGGAGACAGGCAGATGAGAGAGTTGGTGGCGAATGCTATTCGCGACGGCTTGAATGAGCAAGAGCCGCTCCATTTCCGCAACTGGGTCTCGGATCGCTCACTTGACTGGGTTGCCATTGAGGGAAAGTACAATCTGCTGCAATTGGCAGATTTCGTTCTCGCTGCTCTCACAACGAACCAAGAGTGGCCGCCGCGGTGAAAGCTCTGCTTCGTCGCCGCCCCCTCGCCGCTGTTCTAATTAGCGGCGTGCTGTCCGCTGTCAACACCCTGAGACGATTCAATAAGACGCCGCCTCGGAGTGGCATCAGATCGAGATAGCCAGCCCGAGGTGGCGCGATAACTCGGCAAAGAAACGATTTACCGGTGTTTACCTTCGTCCTCGCATCCCACTCCGTCAGTGATGCTGGTGAGCACGCCGCCTTCAGCGGCAATCTTCCGGCTAAAGCAGGCGCCGGTTGAATCGGTGGAGAAGAACTTTTGCGTGTTGCTCTGGTTGACTCCGCCCGTGATATTGAAATTCGAATCAAACAGCAGCGTATCTGCCGGAGACACTGAGTTGGAAAGTGTGCTGAAGAAGAGGGTGTGTCCGTGTTCGCGGAGCAGCTCACTGCTGTTGAAGGTCTGCTGAATGGTCGTGGCCTGGGAGCCGGTGCCATCAGGGTTCACGACAAAGTTGAAGTTCAGCACAAAGGGCCATTCGAATTTCTGGAAGTCTGTTTGGCTGTGCTCCCGGTTTCGAGTTTCCGTCACGGAGGAGATGCTGGTGTTCTGGGTAACGATCTGCCCAAAAACAGAATTCGTGATGTTGAAGTCCTGAGAATTGCGGAAGTCAATGTTCTGATGGACCGCGGTAAAGACCTTGCCGTGCGAGGTGCGCACAAACCCGTCAACATCGAAGCTGCGCGAGGAGGTGATGGTTACGTTGCCGGTGACATCTCCGTTTGTGTTGGTGAGGTTCTCTGTGATGCTGGGCGAGGGGCCTGAGCCAATGGTATTTTTAGTTACCGCGCCGGTGACCTGAGTTGATCCATGATCGAGATACAGCAAAAGGGTTGCCGTGGTGGAGAAGCCATTGGCAGCATTGAAAACGTTGAGGCTGACCTGGTGCGGCTGTCCGTTGCTGAGAATCCCGGCAAATGGGGTCAGATCCACGCGATAAGGCACAAAGTTAAGAGTTTGCACTCCCGGAATGGGACGCCACAGCAGCGGATCAATGCCGCCGGTGTAAACCCAGGGATATACAGGGGCGACGCCGGCCGCCTGCCCGTCAATAGTCACTTCAGTTTCGCGGAATCCGGTGGATCCACAGTCCTGCAACTCCGCTGCAACATCGTCAGGAACACAGGAATACCAGAACTCGTCCGAGGCCTGACTTTGCGCAACGACGTCAAGAAATGCGCGCTCGACGTTGGTTGGGAACGTGAAGGTCTTTGCCAGAGTACTCGCCGTGCTGGAGAGAAAGACGGTGCCGCCGTTGTCGCTGCCCGAGAGCGGCAGAACCACGTCGGCGGTAACCGGAGCATTGGCATGATCGCGGCCGCGATCTTCATCATTCGGCAGCGGATAGAACGCGATGTCCGCGTTGCCAAACAGGCTGCTGGTGAACGTGGAGTTCACCAGATTGCCCAAGTCAATTCGTCCGTTCTGCGAAGTCTTGAACAAGGCGCTGTAATCGGTGAGATCGCGTTCAATGTGCCAGGAACGTGCCACATTGGCGGAAGGCTCGGCGGTGGTCCCGAAATAGATGTTGGTTGCGCCGATCCAGATGTTCGCCGTGCGATCAAACTGCCGTCCTGCTTGAATGGAGAAATCGGCTTCCAGAACCACCTTGGCCCATGGGCCGGGGCAGGCTGCCGTCGGCGTGAAGCTGAACAACTTGGGTGAGAAATCAGCAAACTGAAGGTTTTGAAATAGCTGCACCACGCAAGGTGTGGTCGCAGGGCGCGGCACAGTGGGATCAGCAACTGCGGTATTGGCGGAGCCGATCTGCAACCCGGGAGAAATAATGGTTTGGGCAAAAAGACTGCTCGCGCCGAGCATGAGAGCGGTAATCAAGAATGGTTTGGCAAGCGAACGCGAGTTCAAAACAGCAGAGAAGTGCAGCTTCATCAAGACCTCCGTGAACAGCGGCGAGAATGCTAAATGTGCCAGCTACAAAGGTCAAACCTCACAAAGGTCAAGAGAGGCAATCGTATTCGGGCGAGCCCAACGCCGATTGCTCAGTGCTGACTGCTGTTCTAAAATCAACTTCTGTTTATGTCCCTCCGCAAAGTGCAAGCTCTGGATCTGTTCCGCTCTGACGATGTCATCGGTATCGGCATGGAGGCCGATGCATTGCGCCGCAAACTGCATCCGGAAGGCGTGGTCACCTACATCATTGATCGCAACATCAACTACACCAATTTCTGCACCGAGTACTGCACCTTCTGCGCTTTTTATGCCCCCGTAAAAGGGCCGGGCCGTACGAAGGGCTATGTGCTCGATTTCGAGACCATCTACGAAAAAATACGCGAAACCGTTGAAGTCGGCGGAACCGGCGTGTTGATGCAAGGCGGGCTGCATCCCGATCTGAAGATCGAGTGGTATGAGGAGATGTTGCGCGGCATCAAGCAGCGCTTCCCGAAAGTTCATCTGCACTGCTTCTCCGCGTCAGAGGTCATCCACTTCGCCGAAGTGAGCGGGCTGACGATTGAAGATACGATCAAGCGGCTGCGCGATGCCGGACTCGATTCCATTCCCGGCGGCGGCGCGGAGATTCTGGACGATGAAGTCCGTTACAAGATCGCGCGGCTCAAGTGCCTGACCGAAGACTGGCTCAACGTGCATCGAACGGCCCACAAACTGGGCATGCGCACCACAGCGACCATGATGTTTGGCGTGGGCGAGACGCTGGAGCATCGCGTCAACCACTTTCAGCGCATTTACGATTTGCAGGAGGAGACCGGCGGATTTACTGCTTTCATCCCCTGGACGTTCCAGCCGAAGAACACGGCGCTGGGTGGCCGGCACTGGGAAGAAGCTACGGCAGTCGAATACCTCAAAACGCTGGCCATCGCGCGGCTGTTTCTTTCAAATTTTGAGAACGTTCAGTCAAGCTGGGTGACGCAGGGACTGAAAGTCTGCCAGCTTGGGCTGCGCTTTGGCGGGAACGATGTGGGCTCGGTGATGCTGGAAGAAAACGTCGTTCGTTCTGCCGGAGTCAGCAACTGCACGACAGAAGAAGAACTGCGCCGCATGATTCGCGACGCCGGCTTCGTTCCCCGACAACGCGATACGCTCTACAGGCAGTTCTTCTTAAATTAGTCCGCGATCGCAGATGAGCGTCCTCTCTCCCGTATGGTCTTGTCACGCAAGCGCGCGTTCATTTACTTTCTGCACTCTTCACACTGGCACATCGCGCGCAAGTAGTCCCAGGAATAGATGCCGCTGGTATGGCCATCATTCCAACTGAAGCTCAGAGCATAGCGCCCTACGGGCTTCACCTCGTTGGGCTTCACCGGCTCCTTGTACATGGGCAGCAATGACGCAGCCTGCTTCACCGGCTCGCCCGCTCTGCGGCCGCTCTGCTCGCGTTCCTCATTGCAGGTGGCGCAAGGACAGGCGTCGCGAAGCCACTGGAAGCTGTAATGCGTCTGGTGCGCATCGTCCCACTCGATATCCATTCCGGCGCCCGTAGTGACGTGCACTTTCACTGATTTGGGATTTGCGGCAGGCATATTTCAATATCGTAAATGAGGTCAGCTCACCTCGCGCTTCGGGCCGCTCTGCGTAGAACGCGGCAGCTGGTGAAGCATCTAAGTAGGTTGAGTCATGCGCGTTCGTTGCGTCACGTTAAATCTACAAGGGCTGGGTGAAGCGTGGTTTCCTCAGCGCGCCAATGTCGTTGTCAAAGGGCTGCGCAAGTACCAGCCAGACGTGGTTTGCCTGCAGGAGTGTACGGTCCGCTACGGCGGTGAGCTGTACCAGCAGGCCGCAGCCATCGGCGGGGGCCTGGGGCTGCGAACAGTCGCGTTCAGCCCGTACGGCAATCCGATTGAAGTGATGAGCGCCGACCAGGGCGGCGTTGCGGTAATCGCTCGCTGGCCGATTATTGCAGTGCGACACCGGCGGCTTCCCATCGGACATGACCATCCTCCCGACTCACGTGTCGCACTGTTCGTCACCCTGCAATCGCCTGGTGGAAAGTTTGAGGTAGTGACCACGCATCTCTCCTGGGCGCCGAAAGAGGCGCCTCTGCGTATTGTTCAGCTGGGGATGGTGCTCAATGAATTCTCGCTTGCCGGCTGGACCAAGCCGAATTCACGCGCGGTGCTGATGGGCGATTTCAACGCCACAGACGACGAGCCCGCAATCGAACTGGCTTGCGAGCGTCTGCAGGATGCATATCGCGCCTGCCATCCCAGCGCTCCGGGCTATACCTGGCTGCGAAAAAATCCTATGAACCGCGGCTGGAAGAACATGCCCGACCGCCGGTTGGACTACATCTTTTGCCCCAAAGGCGTGCGCATCCGCCGCGCTGAAGTCATCCTGCGCGAACCTGCGCCGATCTTTGCTTCGGACCATTTTGCCCTATTCGCTGAGTTGGAGTGGGGAGAGCGGAAGCCACGCAAGAGAAGATAACCTCATGACGCTTTTTTCAGCCGAGAAGGTTTTCTGCGGGGGTGAATGTTTCTTTCAGAAACTCTTGCTGAAATCTGCAGGTCGGCGAACTGCGAGTGAAATGGCGTGAGGATCTCCGCGCCTGTGTCTGTAACCGCCACCATCTCGCACTGGCGCACCCCGCCGAAGCCTTCGCGATAAATCGCCGGCTCAACATTGAAAACCATCCCGTTTTCAAGGACATCGCCTGACTTCGGATGAATACGCGGCAGCGCGTGGGCATCAATCGCGCCGAAGCCCACGCCATGGCCGGTTTGGTGTTTGAACCCGCCTTTGAATCCGTGCTTCTCGATTACTTCTCGCGCTGCAGCATCAACAGCGCTCGCTTTTGCTCCGGGCCGGATGACGGCCAGGGCCGCATCGCGCGCTTCCAGCACGGCACGGAACATCTCCTGATGGCGCTCTGTGTATTCGCCCATCACGTAAGTACGAGTGATGTCCGTCCAGTAGCCTCCTACCTGAGAATTGCAGTGGACAAGCGCCCAGTCACGGCGGCCAAGCTTGCGATCTGTAGAGTGCGCAAAAGCGTAATAGGCTTGCGCAGAGTTTGGTCCGGACATGCAGTAGAGAAACGCATGTTGGCGGTCAATACCCGCGGATGCGGCAGCCGTGGCAAACTCACGGGCAAAGCCGGCTGCGAGTTCGATTTCGGAAGCTGCGGGAGCAATGGTCTTGCGTCCGCCCTCGAAGGCGCTTGCAGCAATGGAACATGCAGTGCGAATCTTGCGCAGTTCGCTTGGAGTTTTGACCGCGCACAGGTGATGAAGAACTTTGTGCGCGTTAACCAGTTCTGCGCCGGGCCAGACTTCTTTCGAAATTGCCTGCAACGCGGAGCCGTAGCAGTTCAATGCCGAGTAGCTGCTCGGTTCGGACACAGGGCCGGACTCAATGCCAATTCTTGCTGAGGCGAACTGCATCTTCTGCGCCAGGCGCTTGAGCGGAGGGATTACTGACTGCGCGAGCGGCGGGATTTCTTCCAGTGTGACTGGCTGGAAATATTCAATGTCTGTGGCCCATCCCTGCTCCGCGAATTGTTTTTCATCTTCGGGCGCCAGCAACGCAATTTCGCCATCGCGTGTGCAGATGGCAATTGAGACCCCTACAACCGGATAGTATCCCGTCAGCAGCAGGACGTGGCTGGGGAGCGAGACAAGCAGGGCATCGAGGTTGTGCTCGCGCAGCGCAGCCTGAAGCAAGGCAATTCGCTGGTCATCTCTTTGGGACGGATTCAAAGCCGCTGAACTCCTTCACGTTGTCATTTTCCGCAGGTTTACGGTGACCATTGCGCGAGCCGCCGTTTCGTCCATGTCCGTTGTGGCTTGGGCGAAGCGAGAAATACAATGCCGCGCCAGCCGCAGCCACCGCGCTTGCGCCTACGACGGTGGCAACTGCAGTACGTGCTGCGTGCCGCTCGCCGGTTGGGGCTATGCTCCGGCCCCCTTCGCCGGCGATTGCCATCTGCAACACTTCACTGATGTGCTGCGGCTTGCGCCCGGCGAGACCGTCAATCTGCTCAAAGCAACTGAAGCCATCGGAGATGATGAGGGTGTCGCGCGAAGCTTGACGTACCGCGGGCAGCAGCACGCGCTCGCCAATCTGCTTTGAGATCTCGAATTTTCCTTCTTCAAATCCGAATGAACCGGCCATCCCGCAGCAGCCCGAATCGAGGACTTTGAAATCCAGCCCCATGCGCTTCAGCAGCTCCTGCTCGGAATCAAACTTCAAAATGGACTTGTGATGGCAGTGGCCGTGCACAATGGCTTTGCGCTGGAGCTGCGGCGGATGATAGTCCGCTTTCTTGATCAAGAATTCGCTTAACAAGAACGTCTGCTCTCGCAACCGCTCAGCATCCTGATTATGCGCGAGAAGGTTGACCATCTCGTCACGAAAGACGGAAACGCAACTCGGTTCCAATCCTATGAGCGGAGTGCCGGCGGCGATGTGCGGACGCAGTTCAGTCAGGATCTGCTGAAGCATCACCTTGGCCGTATCGAGCATGCCAAAGTCGTAGAGCGGCCGCCCACAGCAGAGCGACACGCGCGGAATGATCACCTGGTATCCCGCGTGCTCCAGCACTTCCACCGCTGCTTTGGCTACCTTGGGATGGAAGTGGTTGTTAAAGGTGTCCGGCCAGAGCATGACCTTGGGCTTGTCCTGGTTGCGAACGCCGCGCCCGCGGAACCAGTCAGTAAAAGTTTGCGTGGCGAACTTGGGCATGCGGCGCTGCTGCGAGATTCCGCCGACCCACTTAATAAGGTTGGAAATTAGCGGCAGTTCGCCTGCGAGATTCACCAGCTCTGGAGCAAAACGCGCCAGGCGCGCCCACCAATAAATCCATCCCATGGAGTAGGCGTGGCGCGGACGGAGCCGACCTTCGTAATAATGAGACAGAAACTCGGCTTTGTATGTGGCCATGTCCACGTTAAGCGGACACTCACCTTTGCAAGCCTTGCAGGCGAGACAAAGGTCGAGCGCTTCGTGAACGTGATCGTCCTTCCAGCCGCCTTTCAGTGGATCTCCCTGCAGCATTTCGAAGAGCAGGTGCGTGCGCCCGCGCGTAGAGTGCATTTCCTCCTTCGTCGCCATGTAGCTGGGACACATGGTGCCCTGCTCATCTTTGCGGCACTTGCCCACTCCCACGCAACGTGTAGTCGCGCGCGCGAAATCGCCGTTCTCTTCCGGGAAGAAGAAATTGGTCTTTACCCGCGGAGGGCTGTAGTCGGTGCCGAGGCGCAGGTTCACGTCCAGCGGATAGGCATCAATCTTTTTTCCCGGATTCATCTTCCACTCCGGGTCCCAGATCCGCTTGAACTCGCGCATGCCTTCCATCAGCTCGGGACCGAACATTTTCACCAGCAGCTCGCCGCGCGATTGCCCGTCGCCGTGCTCGCCCGAAAGCGATCCGCCGAGCTTTACCACGATATCGGCTGCTTCTTCAACGAATGAGCGGTAATTGGCGATGCCCTTTGATGTGACCAGATCGAAATCAATGCGCGTGTGTACGCAGGCCTGGCCGAAATGACCGTAAAGAGCGCAATTATAGCCATGCTTCTCGAACAGCTTGCGCAGCTCGCGAAGGTACTGGCCGAGCTTCTCCGGCGGAACGGCCGAGTCTTCCCAGCCTTCCCACGTGTCCGGCTCGCCGGGCACGCGCGCAGTGGCGCCGAGTCCTGACTCGCGCGCCTTCCACACCAGGGACTCTTCGTGCTCATCGTCAAACAGCTTCATGCTGGGCGCGTTGGGATGGCGGCGGAGGCGGGCCATCAGCTCGTGCGCTTTCGCGTCGGCTTCCTGCTTGCTCTCACCGCCGAATTCGCACAGCAGCCAGCCCTTTCCATCAGGAAGGATCTTCACGTCCTCGGGATGGAGCTTCTTCTTCTTCATGTTCTCGATGAGGATGTCGTCCATCCCTTCGAGGCCGATCGGATGCGATTCGCGAATTTCGGGCACGTGATCGCCCGCTTCATACACGGTGGGATACCCCAGCACCAACAGGCTGCGCTTGGGCGGCCAGTACACGAGGCGCAACTTGGCACGCAAAGTGATGGCGCAAGTGGACTCCGAGCCGACGAGCGATCGAGCCACGTTAAATCCATTTTCAGGCAGTAATTCGTCGAGGCTGTACCCGGAAACGCGGCGTGGAATATCTGGGAACCTGCGTCGGATCAGGTCCGCATACTTATCACGCAACGCGCGCAGCTTGCGATAGATCTCGCCGCGCCGGCCGCCCTGAACGATGATCTGCTCAATTTCGCTGTCACTAGTCGGACCCACGCGCAGACGCTCTCCATCGTAAGTCAGGATTTCAAGTTCGTGCGTGTTGTCCACGGTGCGACCCGCCATCATCGAGTGGACGCCGCAGGAGTTGTTGCCGAGCATTCCGCCGAGATTGCAGTACTCGTGCGTGGAAGGATCGGGACCGAACGTCAGGTTGTACTGATTGGCGCGATGACGCAAATGGTCCAGCGGAACGCCAGGCTCGACCCATGCGTACTTCTCTTCCGGATTGATCTCTAGAATCTGGTTGAGGTATTTGGAGAAGTCCATAACGACCGCAACGTTGCAGCACTGCCCGGCAAGGCTGGTGCCGCCACCGCGGGCCAGAAGCGGCGCGCCATGCCGTCGCGCCGCCGCAACGGTCTGGATCACGTCTTCAATGGTGCGCGGAATCACGACTCCAATCGGCACCTGGCGATAGTTCGATCCGTCTGTGGCATAGAGCGCGCGGCTGCCATCATCAAATCGCACCTCGCCATTGATGTTCTTGCGCAAGTCTTCCGCCAGAGCCATAGCGCGATCGCGAGAAAATTTCTCGTCCGGAGGCATGCGATAACGGGGCTTGAAATCGAGAGTCTGCGTCAATGCTTCACCTCATAGTGTCGAAGGGCATCTTCGTCAAAGGGAATGCCGTGGCCGGGCACGTCGGGCGCTACCGCCTCGCCGTTCACCATCTTCAGCTTGTGCCGCAGCACCGGCTCCATTTGCGGGATGTACTCGATAAACATGCTGTTGGGGACGGCAGCCGCCACGGTCAGGCTCAACTCAGGCGAGACGTGCGGAGCGACTTTCAGGTTTGCGGCCTCAGCCATGCCGCAGACCTTCATTGCCGGCGTGATGCCGCCTACACGCGCGATGTCCGGCTGAAGAATGTCCAGAGCGTCCTGGCGAATGTTTTCATAGAAATAAGCAGGATCGTAAAGGCTTTCTCCGCCAGCGCGAGGAATATTGGTGTGCTGTCCGAGATGGTGGTAGCCCTGAATATCGGTGGCGAGCAGCGGTTCCTCAATCCAAACCAGATTGAACTTTTCCAGCGGTCGCAGCCTGCGAATTGCTTCATTGATAGTCCACGATTGGTTGGCATCCACCATGATCTTGATGTCGTCACCGATGGCTTTGCGGACGCGGCCTACGCGCTCCGCATCTTCTCCCGGATCGGGCTTTCCGATCTTTAGCTTCAGCGCGCGAAAGCCATCACGCTTCACTGCGCGCCGCGAAAGCTCAACCATTTCTTCTGTCGGGCGGTTCAGCCATCCGACGTCGGTGTTGTAAACCGGAACGCTGTCCTTAGCGCCGCCCAGCAGCGTGTGCAGAGGAATCTGTTCGCGCTTGGCGTTCAGGTCCCATAAAGCAATATCAATTGCGGCCAGCGCGTTCGAGAGCACAACGCCCGGACCGAGCGCGTGAACACTTTGTTTCAGAAGATGATGGATCTGCGTGATGCGCCGCGAGTCTTTGCCTTCGAGCTGGTGAAGCAGTTCGCGCTGGATTAGTTCGAGGATGGTAGTCCCGCCCTGGCCAATGGTGTAGCCGAAGCCGAGACCCACATTATGCTGCGCGTCGGCGATGCGCACCATGGGCAGCTCGAGCGCGGAGAATTTCTGAATGGCATCGCCCTTCGGCGGATCCACCGGGATGCGTACCAGAAATGTCTCGACTTCGGCTATGGCCCAAGGCTGAGTGCGCGACGTGATGGAACGAATTCTCGAAGCAAGACTTGAGGAAGGCATGATTTATATCGCTGCGCGAACCAATGACTGCAAGTTTTAGCGCTGCACCACCGCCGTTAATCCGGTTGCTCTCTGTCTCTGTTTGTGTGATGGCCGAGGTACCGCCTGGGATGCCGCGCCTACGCCTGCGCACATATAATGAGGCGTTCATGGCCGCTCGGATTCTGTTTCAGGAGCCGTTGAGTCCCAATCTCTCGCGACGGCGGACTCGCGAGCACACGCTTTATCTCGCGATTGTGGTGCTGGTGTGGGCGGTGGTATATCTCGGCACCATCTTTCATCCAGCGCTACAAGATGACGCCGATACGGTCCATGCCGAAGCTGCGCGTGAGATGGTCCTCACCGGCGACTGGGTTACGCTACACATCAATGGCGGATTCCGCTATCTCGAAAAAGCGCCGCTGATGTACTGGTGCACCGCGGTAAGCTTCAAGATCTTCGGCGTACACGACTGGTCAGCCCGGCTGCCGCTTGCTCTTGGCGTGCTCGCGCTGTTGCTCGTCATTTACCGTCTAGGCCGGCGCGTTTATGGCGAACGCGGAGGTCTCTACTCAGCGCTGGCGATGGCAACCGGCTTTGGCCCTTTCGTCTTCACCCGCATCCTGATCCCTGACATGGGAGTCGCCCTCTGGATGGCGCTTGGCTTTGACTTTTTTCTGAGCAGCCTGGAGCAGGAGCGCCCATCCCGGACGGTATGCTGGGGACTCGCGGCCACCATGGCGTTGAACGTCCTGACTAAAGGACTGATCGGGCTGGTCTTTCCGATTGCAACGATTGTCATTTTTCTTCTGCTCACGAGCAATTTGCGGCGCCTGCTGAAGCTTCGCCTGCTCTCAAGCGTTCTGGTGTTTCTGCTGATCGCTGCTCCGTGGCACGTCCTGGCGGCAATTCGCAATCCGGCCCAGGGGGAAGCGAGAGGGTTCTTATGGTTCTACTTTGTCAACGAACATTTTCTCCGTTACCTGAACAAACGCTTTCCCGCTGACTACGACACCGTCCCTCTGTGGCTCTTTTGGGGCCTGATGTTGATCTGGCTGATGCCGTGGACCGCATTCATTGTGCAAGCGCTGGCCGAGATTCCGGTCAGGTTGCGCGATTGGCGCGGCGGACTCTCACCTCGTCAGCGGGGAACACTACTGTTCGCGGTTTGGATGTTTGTTGTCCTCGTCTTCTTCAGCTTCTCCAGCCGGCAGGAATATTACGTGATTCCCGGAGTGCCCGGGCTGGCATTGCTGCTGGGAGGATGGCTGGCGCGCGAATCTGATTCTCCTCTAGACAGCCCGGAGCGCCGCAGCGGGCGTATTTCCGCGCTGGTGCTCGTGGCAATAGGGCTCGCGGCCTGCGCGGTGTGCGTAACCCTTGCTCTGAGATCGCAGTCGCCGCCTCCGAATTACGACATCGCCGAACTGCTCAAGAAGAACCCGCAGGATTACGCGCTCTCCTTTGGACATTTTCTTGATCTCACGCCGCAGGCCATGGGCGCATTCAAAGTTCCACTGCTGGTGACAGGTATTGCGTTTGCTTTGGGAGCGATTGCAAGCTGGCTGCTTCGCCGAAAGAACCGAGCCGTTGCTGCAAATCTCGCACTGGCCGCAATGGCGGTTGTTCTGCTACTGGCAGCGCATCGCGGGTTGGAGATTTTTTCTCCGGTTCTCTCGTCAAAGGTGTTGGCAGAAAAGATTGAAGCCAACTGGAAGCCCGGAGCGGTTGTCGAGGAGAACGGCGACTACGAATCTTTTTCCAGCGTGAACTTCTACACGCATCACCAGACGCGGATTCTGAATGGGCGGCGCAATAACATCTGGTATGGCGCAACGTTTCCTGATGCGCCGAAGATCTTCGATGACAACGAGTCGTTCCAGAAGCTATGGCAGAGTGGAACACCAGTCTTCCTGTTGACTGCGGAAGAGAGCACGCCATCTGAGGTCAACAGCGCGCCTTATTGCCGTTTAAGGAAATGGGGCGGGAAGCTGCTGCTTACGAATGCGCTGAAACTTTGTCCTGTTCCGCTCCCGGCCCGCTGAGAAGATTGTCCTGCGCTGGATACGCGGGACGGATTTTTCCTTTTTCCAAAATAAAGATGTCGCCCCGCCAGTGGACCTTGTGGTCCATGAAACTGGCAAACCATACCCAGAAGGCGACGACGTCACGCAGTGGAAGCAGCCATAGATGGCTCACTACCGCCCGGTCATGCACTACGCCTGCACCTACTTGGAGCGCAACCGCCCCACGCAGCAGCAGTCCCACGCCCAGGATCAACCAACTCCACCACGCTCCCGCCGCGAGCAGCACGGCGATCAGTGCCCAGGGCACGGCAAAGGTCAACAACAGTCCAAGGTAGCCGGCGCGGCGCGAATCGCGAGTACTTCGGGCCCAGCGCAGTTGATGGTCCAGGAACTGCCGAAACGTATATGCCGGAAGATGCGTTTCAACTACCACGTCGGCCAACGCTACTTTGAATCGGGCTTGCGAAATGCGGCTGCCCAACTCGAAATCGTCGGCCAGATAGTCCACCAAAGGCTCGAGTCCGCCGATGGCATCCAGCGCTGTGCGGCTCATCGCCAGAGTGGATCCCAGAGCAAAGTGGATGCCGTCTTCAATCTGGCGCGCCACTAGAACTCCGGGAATGAATTCGGTACTGATGCCAATGGACTCCAGCCTGGATCCCAGCGTACCGGCCGCAATCCCGCGATAGGGGCAGGTCACCATCCCTACTCTCGGGTTGACGAATTGGGCCATCACGCGCCGCAGATAGTCCGGCGTAACGTAAATATCGCTGTCATTCACCAGCACATGCTCGTACTTTGCCTTAGGAAGCATCTGCACCAGATTGCTGACTTTGCGGTTATTGCCCAGGATTTGATCACAGAGCACAAGCTGGATCTGGCGCTGCGGGAACTCGCGCATCAGTCGCTGCACGGCCTCAACAGCCGGATCACCGGCTTCGCTCACGCCAAAGATGATTTCGTATTCCGGGTACTCCTGGCTGCAATGGCTGCGGAAGCTCTCGTACATCTGGGGATCCATTCCGCGCAGGGGCTTGAGAATGGAGACAGGAGGAGCAAAGCTACCCACGGAACTGCGCGAGTCCCGCAGAAAAGCGCGCGCGCTCCACAGGCACAGAAGAAGGAACCCCACGCCGCATAGTGCCAGCCCTGCTGCGACCAAACTTAGAATCAGCACAATCACAGGTATAAGGTGTAACCATTCTATCCGTCGCACATAGGATGCAGGTTGCCGGTTGCTTATCTTAGAAGCCAAGGCAGATTCAGATTGCTCGATTCGGTCCTGCCGCAACCAGCGCTGCCCGGAACACCTACTCCGCCGTAATCCCTGCTAAGCGCGAATGGAATTTTTCTTTAAGGGGCATGCCCGATATAAGAAATGCCACTAAGATTGGAATATTTACCGTGGATTCGCGCGATACCACCGGGCAGTTTCCGCCGGAGGCGTCGCCGAAAGCAGCGCCAATTCAGCAATTCTGGAGTTGACGCGGGCAGCCGGGAGTTTGGTTACCAACGTGCCAATATCCCTGATGGTTGTCCCCCTTTTGAATGACTAATCAGTGGATGTAAGCCGCGCGCTGCAGCCAGACAGAACCTTTCTGAAAGGACATTTGTACAAGATGTGGAAGCCTGCAAATTCGTCGAACCCGACCCCGGGTGCAAGCCCCAATCCCAACGCCAACGCAAACCCCAAACCCAGCACCACCACAACCACCAAACCGGAAGCGGAGAAACCAGTTATGAGCACCACGCCAGCGTTCAACAGTGAGCCGACGCCAGCCGCCGCGCCTCGCAATGCCGTAGTCAACAGCCAGGAGCAGGCCACCATCGGCAAGTCTCTTGTGATCAAGGGCGAAGTCACCGGCTCCGAGTCGCTCTATATTGACGGCCGTGTGGAAGGCACCATCAATCTTCCCGGCAACCGCGTCACCATCGGACGCAACGGCACCATCCAGGCCAACGTGAACGCAAAGGAACTCGTGGTCCTTGGCAAAGTGAAGGGCAACATTACCGCCAGCGACCGCGTGGACATCCGCAATGAAGGCTCGCTCGCTGGCGACGTGATCTGCCAGCGCATCAGCATCGAAGACGGCGCCTATTTCAAGGGCAGCATTGATATTCGCAAGCCCGGCCAGAAGGAAATGAACGGCGCCTCCAAGATGGAAACCGTCGAGCCCACCAAGCTGACCGCCGCGTCTGCTTAAGCTCGGACGCAACTGGGCGTGAAGTTCATTTTGCGAGCTTCCCGCCCCAGCGGCTCCAGGAATCGGGGCGCTTTCCTGAGGGAAGCGCCCCACAAAAACCTCGCGGTAGGCCCAGCGCAGCAGCGCAGGGGGAACGGTTCGAGAAGAAGGCAAGCCCCGTAGGGGTGACACAGTCTTCCTTTGACCTAGTTTGAACAGTTAGTCAGCATAGAAGACCGGAAAATGGTAAACAAAATCCTCCAGTTGCTCTCCATCCGCTGCTCGCACAAGAAGATCTCGCAGCCGTTTGCCGCCTCCGCAGCTGTCCCTATGCGCCGCGCTGTGAACGCGCAATGGGACGCTCCGGCCGCTGCTTCGGCCCGCCATTACGTCGTTTGCCTCGACTGCGGCCAGAAATTTGAATATGACTGGAGCAACATGCGCGTCCTCACCAAGTAGGATCGGCTGTTCTCTCTGGTGAGTCTCAGGTTTTTCGGATCACCTGATCAGAGGGATTGATAATGAGTGATGCTATCTGTCCGAACAGATGCGAATCTATCTTCCCGTTTGCAAACAGAACAATACGGGAGAAGCCCTCGAGATGAAGCGGTTCAGCAGGTCATAGCAGAAGGTCTGGCTGCGGTTGGTGTCTTTGAAATTGGTGAGCGCCATCGCCTTGCCGTTGTCACCCGCCCCTGACCTGCTCGCTTATCCGCAGGCGGATGGATATGATTTCCCATCTAATTGAGCGGTTCCCTTTTCTGCTACATCTTCAAGCTGAGTTTTCGGCAGTCTGCGGGTTTAATCGTAGCGGAAGCTCACCGCGCTCCGGCTAGGAATTAGCGTGATCCTGGTGCAAGCCAGCCGGCTTTCATCTGTTGCTCTTCCTCGGCCATCTCGCTTCAACAGTGGTGCCAATCCCGCCTCGGGGACGGAAGATGCCTTTCACAATCGTCCATTTCGGTTTTGCCGCATAGGCCACGTCTTCCAGAATCCGATTCACGATGTTCTCCTGGAAGATGCCGAGGTTGCGGTACTCGGTCAGGTACTCCTTGAGGGACTTCAGTTCCAGGCAAAGCTTGTCCGGCATGTAGCGGATCTCGAGCACGCCGAAGTCCGGCAGCCCGGTCTTGGGGCACACGGAGGTGAACTCAGGAATATCAATCACAATTTCGTATGATGGAAATTGGTTGGGCCAGGTATCAATGGGCGGGAAACGGTGGTCGAGCCCCGCTTTGGCGTGGCTTTCCGTGTAGCCGGTGCGCTGGGACATCACGCACATTGTAGCAAGCGACTTCTGTTTGCCCTGACTGAGTTTTTGTAACTGGCCCTGATGCGCGGCATCTAAACAAAGGCGTTCCGGCCCCAAGGTGCAGACTGTGGTTCTCTCCTCTTTGAGGAGCAGGCGGGATTGTGCTTGGATATACTAAAAAGTTTGCATGGCAAGAAGAAATCAGAACGGCTCAGAGAGAACCCGGCTGCTCACCATTTTGGCGGCGGTGGCCATCGCTGTCCTCCTCTTTTCGGGATGGATCAAAATGCGCAACACGGTGGTGGCCGTACGCGCGGAAATGGTTGCACGCCAGAACATCGCCAGCGTCATCTCCACCAATGGCAAGATTGAGCCGGTCAACAACTTTGAAGCTCATGCGCCGGCTCCAGCAACGGTGAAACGTGTTTTCGTAAAGGAAGGCGATCACGTTAAGGCGGGGCAGCTTCTGGTCCAATTGGACGACGCCCAGGCTCGCGCCGACGCAGCGAAAGCGCTGGCCCAGCTTCGCGCTGCGGAAGCTGATATGCAGGCGGTGAAATCGGGAGGGACCAACGAAGAAGTCCTGACCACAAAGGCTGACCTCAGCAAGGCGCAGGCGGAGCGCGACGACGCACAGCGAAATCTTGAAGCCGTGCAGCACCTGCAGCAGCAGGGCGCAGCCTCACCCGCGGAAGTAGACGCGGCGAAGAGCCGTCTGCAAAAAGCGGATGCTGATGCCCAGCTTCTCCAATCCAAGCTCACCGGGCGCTACTCATCACCGGAAGTTCAGCGGGTGCAGGCGAATGCGGAACAAGCTCGCGCAGCCTATGCCGCAGCTCAGGACTTGCTGAAAAACTCCAACATCCACGCTCCATTTGCCGGGACGGTTTACCAGCTTCCGGTGAAGGCGGGTTCCTATGTGCAGGGCGGCGAGCTGCTGGTTCAAGTCGCCGATCTCGAAAGGATGCAGGTCCGGGCATTTGTGGATGAGCCGGAAATTGGAAGGCTGGCCAAAGATCAGAAGGTCGAAATTCGCTGGGATGCCATTCCCGGGCGAGTCTGGGAAGGCATGCTCACTCGAGTTCCGAGCGTGGTGACCACGGTTGGAACCCGCACCGTGGGCGAGACTACAACATTGATTGATAACTTCGATCGCAAGCTGCTGCCTAACGTGAATGTGAACGTAAGCATCATTACCGCGCGCCACATGGACGCTCTCACGGTTTCCCGCGAGGCCGTCCATGACATTGAAGGAAAGCGTTACGTTTACGAGATCGCCAATAACAAGGTCCAGCCGCAGCAGGTGCAAACCGGAATCTCCAGCCTGACACGTGTGGAAATCACCTCCGGCGTCTCTGAAGGAATGCAGGTGGCGCTGGGCGCTATGAACTCGCAGCCGCTGCATGGAGGAATGGAAGTTAAGGTGGTCGAACGTTGATCACTGCCGTTCGGGTCTTTCTGGCTATTCTCTTTCTGGCTCCTCTGGCTGGCGCGCAAGTCACTCCGGAAGACCTGCTCCGGACCGGTCGTGCTGCCGATGCCCGCCGCATGCTGAACCAGCAGGTGCAGCAAGACCCGAACAATGCGCAGGCGTACCATCTGCTTTGCCGGCTTGATTACCAGCTTGAGCTATGGGACGCTTCGCTGAAGATGGCGGAGAAATCGGTCGCATTGTCGCCGCAGAACAGCGCCTATCATGAATGGCTGGGCCGAGCCGCCGGCCGCAAGGCGGAAAATTCAAATCCCTTTACTGCGTTCAATCTGGCGCGTCGCGTTCACGCGGAGTTTGAGCGCGCGGTGGCGCTGGATGGAAACAATTTCTCAGCGCGCGCAGATCTCGCCGAGTATTACCTGGAAGCACCCGGTTTTTTGGGCGGCGACAAGAGCAAAGCCCGGCAGCAGGCCGATGCGGTAGCCGCGAAAAACCCTGGATTGGCCGATTACATTCGCGCCCGCGTAGACGAGAAGCAAGGCAACAGCCAGGCTGAGCAGGAATACAAGAAGGCAATCACCAGCAGCGGCAACGATTCGCGTTACTGGACGGAGCTGGCCTACTTCTACCGCCGCGCCGGCAGAATGCAGGACATGGAAACCGCCATCTCGCAGTCGTTGAGGGCATCGAACCAGTCAAATCTTCCTGACTACGATGGCGCTTATCTTCTTCTCCGCACCAGCCGCAATCTTCCGGGAGCGATTCAGATGCTGCGCAGTTATCTCTTCGGAGGACATCTCGCAGAAGATGGACCCGCGTTCCACGCGCATCTGATGCTGGGTACTCTGCTGGAAAAGCAAGGCAACAGGAAAGCTGCGGCTGACGAGTATCGCGCAGCCCTGGCGCTTGCTCCCGAATACCACGCGGCACGGGATGCACTGGCCCGCATTTCCCGATAGAATCCAGTTTTTCCGCAATTCATTCTCAACTACAGGTGGAGCATGACCTTGCAGTTCCGCAGACTCTCCATTCTCGTTCTGATCTTCTCGCTGCTGGCGCGTGTGAATGCGCAAGAACAGAGCCCTTCGCAGGAAACTAAGCCGCTTGAGTTTCGCACGGCGATTGAATTGGCATTGAAGAACAGCGCGACCGTGGGCATCAATCGGAACGATTTGCAGCGCGCTCATGCCGCCGTTACACAGACTCGGGATTTCTTCCTGCCACAGGCGGTTATCGGCTCCGGGCTGGGCTTTTCTTATGGATTCCCTTTAAGTCTGGAAGGCGCGGCGCCTTCCGTGTTCAACGTGAATGTTCAGGAAGGGCTGTTCAACCTGGCCCAGCGAGAGTACATCCGCGCTGCGAAAGACGACGTTAAGGTTACAGAAGCGCAAAACGCCGACCGCCGCAATGACATCATCATGGAGACGGCGCTCAGTTATATGCAGCTTGATCTGCTCGATTCTTCCATTCCCGTGCAGCGCGAGCAGCAGCAGGCCGCAGCGCGCCTGCAGGAGATCGTCAATCAACGTGTTGAGGCCGGTCTCGACAGCTCCGTGGACCTGACGCGAGCCAAGCTCGCTGTTGCACACACTCGGTTGGACATTGCCCAGGCGCAATCGGCCGCGGATGAATTACGTCTGCGTCTGTCGCAACTGACGGGGCTCCCGCTGGGCGCGATTATCACTTCGACGGAGACAATTCCCAAGATTCCCGAGGTCTCCAAGGACCAGGACCTTCCTTCTGAAGCTGCGGACAAGAACCTGGCGGTGACAGTGGCGAACTTTGTTGCACAAGCCAAAGAACACCGGGCCAAGGCAGAACACAAGCAACTCTTTCCGTCCATTGATCTGGCCGCCCAATACGCCGTGCTGGCGCGCTTCAACAACTACGATCAGTTCTTCTTGAAATTCCAGAGGCACAACGTGACTGCCGGCGCAGCCTTCCGCTTTTACTTCCTCAATCCTGTGCAGCGCGCTGCGGCGGATGTGGCCCGCTTTGACGCGCAGAAAGCTCGGGAAGAGGCGCGTAACGTGAAACAGCAGGTCAGCAGCGACACTCTGAAACTTCAGCGCTCGGTGGAGCAGCTTACGGCAGCGCGCGACGTAGCACAGCTCGAGCACGATCTGGCGCAAGCCGATATTGAGGGCACAGAAGCCAAGATCCAGTCAGGCCAGGCGACGCTGAAGGACCAGCAGAACGCGCGCGTCACTGAGCACGAGCGCTATACTGCCTACCTGAATTCCACTTTTGAATTGGATAAAGCACAGGTGCAACTTCTGCGGCAGATCAATCAGTTGGAGAGCTGGGCGGTGGGCCCGCCTCACTGACCACGGTCTTCTGCAATCATCTCCATCCACAATTCCACGGTTAAATCGTTCCGCTGTTGGTTCGCAATGTAAGGGCGGAGTTCTTCTTCATATCTCTGCTTCAGCAAGTCTAACTCAAACGGGGTTTTTCTCGCCAGACGAAGCACATCTTCGCGATCGCGTTCACTATTGCGTCCCAGTTTCGCCAGTGCCAGATCATAGGGATCGAGAGCGAAAAGGTGCAGATGCTGATACGCTCCGACGAACATCTCAGTGAGCCGGGCCTCGTAATTCTCAGGAGCATCAGCAACAGTTACCAAATCCAGGTACACCTTGTATTTCCGGTGCAATTCTGAGCCCTTGCCCGCGTTCGATATCAGGTTCTTTGATTCCTCGCCGGGAACAATCACCAGCGTGTCTACGTCAACCGTGGGCCGCGGCAAAGCGTAAATTTGCGCGATCACGAATCCGCCCAAACAATGAAGCAGCACTTCCCTGTGCAGTAAGGCATCAACGTCGTTGAGAAACGAATGCCATGGTTCGGAAGGAACACTAGCTGGCATGGACCAGAGATTGGCTCGAAATGTCTGAGAGAACGTTCCATTCCAAGGCTTGGGCACTCCTGTGAGTCTCGAGCCAGCGTCGCTCGGCCTGGGTCATGCGTTCACGGCAAAGTGTTTGCGGCCGCAAAAGCACGGCTGGTTTGAGGCGAGCTTCGATATCGCTCAGAACCGCTGCTGTTGTCGTATTCCCATGAAGTTCCGCAAGCCCTCTCGCCAGAGTCAGGATGAACCCCAGCCGGTTTGTCACACTTGCGGCTTTCGCTTGATCAGCACACCAGCTCCAGTTTAAGTCGCTATAGGTATAGACGAGCCAAGGCAGTCCCTCGGCTACACGCGCTTCCAGATTATCGTTTGTAAGGGCCGTCATTAGGACCTTCGCCGGGTTCTGGCGTGGCCGGAGCTTACTTAGGTAGGAGAATCCCGGATAGCCGAGCGCAGCAAGCTGAACAGCAATTTCCTTGTTATCAACTTTTTTCCTGGTCTTACGCGTGGTAAGTGAGAGCGCAGTTGGAGAAAGTCCGTAAAGATCCACCAGAGCGCGGAGTTGTTTCGCTGACAACTGGCGCTCCCCTTTTTCCAGCATTGATATATACGCCTGAGTAACCCTTAGCTTGACCGCAACTTCACTCTGAGTTAACCCTTTTGAATTGCGTGATTTGCGCAGGTCTCGTTCCATCTCGTTTTTCTAGTATAACACAGGTTGTTATATCTCTTGCAGAGATTCTTCTGCGAGGGGGGCCGCGCTCCCTTGTCCTACTTCCGCGGCCCGCCGGCGCCTTCAAAAAGCTTGGTGACCGTTCCGCGGCCGACTGCATAGACCACAAACTGCTTTTGATCGAAGCCGTATTCGCGGAACAGCAGTTCGGCGTAGCCGTCACCGTCCACGTCAACTGCGTCAATCAGCTCAAGACGGGGCGCAACATCGAGACGTGAAGAATCAGTAATGCTCACAGCCAGCCGTTGCAGGTTCTGCTCGTAGTCGCCGCGGGCAATCAGAGTGATGTAGCGCGAAACGAACTTTGGCGACGTCGTCTTCTTGGTTGGAGTCAGATAGCTGCCGGGGACCTCTGCCGTTAAGACCATCACGGGCTCATTCGTCAGATCAAGGTCGAAAGAACGGATCAGCACATTTTGCAGCGCATTGTCCTCGAGTGCGGCGTTTTCCGGCGGAAGCTGGGCCAGGGCCAGACGACGCAGTTTTACCTGCATCTGCTGCTCCTCTCCGGGCTTCCATTGATAGAGATATGAACGCTCGTCTGAGGGCTGATTATCAGAAACTGCAACCATGATCTCGGTGCCGGGCGTAACCGATTTTGGTTTGGGAGTGAGCGATGACTGCGGCGTGGGTGAAGGAGATGACTCCGGAGTTGCTGTGGTTCCAGCGTTGGGGGCCCGCCGCCGCAAGATAGGCCGGCCGGTGTCATCGCCTTCTGCTTCCGGCACGGGCGTGACTTGCGGCTCCGGCGTGGACGCTGTTTGCGGTGCAGGTGTTGCAGAAGGATTGGAAGCGGGTGAATTGGCTGAAGCATCGCCTCGGTGCAGAATCGGGCGGTCATCTTCACTGTTCGGAGGCGTCGGGGTGGGAGCTTCTTTCTTTGCGAGCTGTTGCGCCGATTGCCATTTGCCCATCGCGGTCCACAAGCCTCCGTTCATCGCTGCGCCCGTGATGGTCACATAACCCTCCGGCACGCCCGATTTCTGGGCTTCGTACACTACGCCAATCTCGGCCGCCATGGGACGCGGTCTCGCCTTGTACACGCTGGCATCGTTAAAACGGCCATCGTCCAGGATCACAATCGGCGTGAGCCGCGAGCTGATGATGCCTTTCGGACTGGTGGTTAACTCCAGCAGTGCCGTTGCGCGCAGCTTATGGGCTTTCTGCCGCTGCGCCAAGGAAGGCGCGATCGCCAGCAGGGTGAGCACAATCAGCAGGCTGGCCGCAAATGAACTTCTGCGATATAAATTCA
Source organism: Terriglobales bacterium (assembly GCA_025934025.1). Classification (GTDB taxonomy): domain Bacteria; phylum Acidobacteriota; class Terriglobia; order Terriglobales; family Acidobacteriaceae; genus Angelobacter. The sequence continues at coordinate 10,264 of JAICYU010000001.1, read as the reverse complement.
TGAGATCTTTAACCCGTAAAACTTATGCAAGTTAATGATAAAGCCCCTGACTTTACGCTCGTCAATGAAGAGGGCAAGAGCGTTTCGCTGAAGGACTACCGCGGCAAGGACCTGGTGCTGTTTTTTTATCCCAAGGCAAACACTCCCGGTTGAACGCTGGAAGCGTGCGGGTTCCGCGACGCATTTCAAAAAATTCAGCGCTCCGGAGCGGTAGTGCTGGGCATTTCCGGTGACAAGCCCTCGGCGCAGAAGAAATTCAAGGAAAAGTACGACCTTCCCTATTCCTTGCTGGCCGATGAAGACAAAGCCGTGGCCAAAAAGTTCGGCGTGCTCAAGGAGAAGAGCATGTACGGCAAAAAATATATGGGGATTGACCGCACAACGTTCGTGATTAGTCCGCAAGGAACGGTTTCGGCAATCATCAACGGTGTGAAGCCGGAAGAGCACGCTGAAGCGGTGATGGCGGCTATGAAATCACGCAAAGGCTAGAACTTCTCTCTAATGCGCCGGTAAGTCGTGTGCAAATCTTCCGGCAGCACGCGCGTTTCACCCACGACGCTCATAAAATTGGAGTCGGCCACCCAGCGCGGCAGCATGTGCAGATGGATGTGGTCGGCGACGCCGGCGCCGGCAGCGCGTCCCAGGTTCATGCCCAGATTCAACCCGTCGGGATGGTAAAGCTCGCGCAAAATGCCCTCAGTTTTCTGAGCTGTTGTGATCATTTCGGTCGCTGCAGCCGAATCCAGTTTCTGGATCTCGTCTGTGTGTTGATATGGGACCAACATCACATGCCCGGAGGTGTACGGGAAAGCGTTAAGCATCACGAAGCAGTGCTGTCCGCGGTGGACAATCATGCTGCTCTCGTCGTTTCCTCGCCGCAAAAGTCCACAGAAAAGACAGCCGGAGGGTGATTCCTGGCCGGTGACATAGGCATATCGCCAGGGCGTGAAGAGGAAGTCCATCGTCAAGGAAGATACACCAGAGAACGGCCAAAAATCGCGCTGAGCGGGTTTGACAGTGGTTTGGGGCGTTGCTATAGTCGAAGGAGTCTTATGGCCCCGTCGGGACTCCGTAAGATCCGGCCGCTGGTCACGCCAGTCACTTCCAGGCACGTCAATACTTCACTTCCATGAGGTCTGCGTGTTGCAGCGCCGTGCAGGGGCAGAGGAATGGCAGTAGATCAGAAAGTCGGCAGCGAGCACGCCGGACCAGAAGTTGAAACCAGCACCTCCCTCAGACCCGGCCAGTCCTACGAAAAATCACACACTATGCCAGCCAACGATACCCAACTCGAATCTACCGGGCAGCCCGCTGCGGGCGCCGCTCATAAAGAAGACAATCACATGGAAGATTTCGCCAGCGCTCTTGAGTCGTACACCCTTGAGACCGAACCGGCGCCCAGCGAAGACAACGTCTTCAAAGGCTCCGTAGTCAAGATTACCGCCACGCATGTGGTTGTGGACATCGGCTTTAAGTCAGAAGGCCTGGTGCCGATCGCGGAAGTCACCGATGCCGACGGGAACATCAAGTTTCAACCCGGCGAGCAGATTGAAGTGATGGTGCAGCGCGGCGAGAACGAAGAAGGCGCGGTCCTTCTTTCGCACGAGCGCGCCCAACGCGTCCGCGTTTGGGAGAACATTGAAAAGGCATACAACGCCAAAGAACCGGTCAAGGGAAAGATCGCCGAGCGCGTGAAGGGCGGGGTTTCCGTGGATATTGGCGTGAAAGCCTTCATGCCGGGGTCGCAGGTTGATGTGCATCCCGTCCGCAACCTGGACACCCTGAAGGGGCATGAAATCGAAGTTCGTGTTATCAAGCTGAACAAGAAGCGCGGCAACATCGTGGTTTCCCGCAAAGCGATTCTCGATGAAGAAATTGCCTCGAAGCGCGAAAAGACTCTGGAGCACCTGGAGGAAGGTTCGGTGCTCACTGGGACGGTCAAGAACCTGACCGAGTACGGAGCTTTCGTTGATCTGGGCGGCATTGATGGCCTTCTGCACATTACCGACATGTCCTGGGGCCGGCTGACCCATCCTCGCGATCTGGTCCATGTGGGCGATCAGATTCAGGTGAAGGTCCTGAAATACGACCCGGAGAAACTGCGCGTTTCGCTCGGCTTCAAACAGCTCACTCCTGATCCTTGGCTGGATGCGGCGGAACGCTATCCCATTGGCGCGCGTGTGCGAGGACGCGTGTTGAGCGTTACCGATTACGGCGCGTTTATCGAGTTGGAGCAGGGCATTGAAGGTCTGGTCCACGTGAGCGAGATGTCATGGTCCAAACGCATGAAGCATCCTTCGAAGCTCGTGACTCCAGGGAATGAGATCGAGTGCGTGGTACTGAACGTGAACCCCACCGAACGCCGTATTTCGCTTGGGTTGAAGCAGCTGGAATCGAACCCGTGGGAGAGGCTGCACGAGAAGTATCCGATTGGTTCGACAGTTGAAGGCCGCGTTCGCAACCTCACCGACTTCGGCGCATTCATCGAAATCGAAGATGGAATTGACGGTCTGGTCCACGTCAGCAATCTAAGCTGGACCAAGCGCGTCAAGCATCCATCTGAAGTCCTGAAAAAGGGCGAAAAGGTGAAAGCCCTTGTGCTGGGCATTGAGCCGGAGCAGAGGCGCCTGTCACTGGGCGTGAAGCAGCTTCAGCCCGACGCATGGGAGAGCTTCTTCCAGACGCATCGCATTGGCGACGTTGTTCACGGCAAAGTGCTGCGACTGGCTCAGTTTGGCGCTTTTGTAGAGATTGCCGACGGGGTTGAAGGCCTTTGCCACAACTCTGAAGCCACCGATTCCAACGGCACGCCGGCCAAGCTGGAAAGCGGCCAGGAGCACGACTTCAAGATCATCAAGATGAATCCTGAGGAGAAGAAGGTCGGACTCAGCTTGCGCGCTGTGGGTGAAGAAGCAAGCCGTGCTGATGTGGAAGCCTACAAGCACCCTGCTTCAAGCGCGACCACGACTCTTGGCGACATTATCAACTGGAAGCGCGCTGGTAACGATCAGGACTAGCGGAGAAAGCTTTGTGAGAGGGCCATCGTAATGGATGGCCTTTTCTATTTCTTGAGCTTGAGGGTGAAATCTACCTGCTTGCGATTATCGAAGGCGCTCAAGGTACGAGTGTCAGTGCGGGCGCCCTGGTAGTCGGCATAGACTTCGTAATCCACATTGGGAGAAAGCGCGCTGAAACGATAGGAACCATCAGGCTCCGTGATGTAGGTCTTAATGGCGAGTGTCCGGGTGTTCTTGAGATAGACGACGGCTTTGTTTAGCGGCTTGCTGTCGGTGCTGAGCACGTGCCCAAAGAGCGTGCGCAGATCATTGGACCCTCCGCGCTGGGCAGAGGCCGTTATCGCCGCCAGGCACAGCACAACCGGAACAACGTATCTCAATCGTAAACTCATCTCGATTATTCCAAACGCAGGTTGATGTCCTGCTCCACGTCTTTTTCCACGTGGACTACCCTGCTGACTTTAACACGCTTTTTGCGCGAGAGTTGCGGCTTGCCTTCGGCCACGGGCGCGAGTTCCGCCTCGCCGGTGACATCGTAATCTCCCGGCGGCACGCGCTGGGCAAATTCGCCGTGATGGTCTGACATCAGGTTCCAGTCAGGATGTTTCTTCCCAGCGGGCTGAATATGGACTCTCACTCCATAGAGGGGGCGGTCATCAGGGCCAAACGCGGTGCCAAAAATCAGCCCTGTGGGTTTTTCTTGTTTCTTTTTGTTGCTGAGAGCGAATCCGGAAGAGATCAGGAGAACGACGCCGCAGAGAGCAGCAAACCGGAGCCGGCGAGGATCAATAATCACTCTCTTCCTCTTCTTCGTCCTCATCGTCTTCGTCGTCATCCTCGTCAAGTTCGTCTACGGGATTGAGCTCCAGCGGATGCTTGGTGACGATTTCAAAATCGGTGCCGCACTCCGGACAGGAGACGATTTCGCCTTCTTCGATTTCCTCTTCGTCCAGGTCCAGATCAGTCTCGCATTCAGGGCAGAGAGCCATTATTCCTCCAGACTCTTCCAATTACTGGAAAGGGCCTCGTGATTATATTTAGAATCTCTCACGGTTGCCGTCAAGTTCTCCTGAGAGGTGAGTGCTACACCTTGCATCGTTCATTCTTGTTTTACTTCTTGATTGCGCTTCTGATGCTGTCCGGTTCGGAAGCCGTTGCCCAAAACAAAAAGCCCGCTCACAAGGCCGCCAAAGCCTCGCCGGCTGCGAAATCCTCAGCAAACCGTTCTACTCCGCTGGGTAAGGAAGACGCAGTGGTGCATATCATTCACGACGTCTCGCCCCAGCAGGTGGAGCAGACCATCAAGAAGCTGGTGAGCTTTGGAACCCGCAACACGCTTTCCGTAAACAATCCTGACGCGGCAACTTCCGACCAAGGTATTGTGGCCGCGCGCAACTGGATCAGGCAGGAATTCGAGCGCTATTCGCAGGCTTGCGGCGGCTGCTTGGATGTGAAGACTGACACCTTCATCCAGAAGCCGAAGGGACCGCATGATCGCGTGAACAAGCCCACGGAGCTTCAGAACGTCTATGCTATTCTGCGCGGCACCGATCCGGCACAGGCGAAGCGCATTTTCCTGGTCACCGGCCACTACGATTCCCGCCGCAAGGACGTGATGAACGTTACTGAACCTGCCCCCGGCGCCAACGACGATGGCAGCGGCACGGCTGTGTCCCTGGAATGCGCGCGGGTCTTGAGCAAGCACAGGTTTCCGGCGACCCTCATATTTCTCACTGTTGCAGGCGAAGAGCAGGGGCTCTACGGCAGCGGCCATTTCGCGCAGATGGCGAAAGAAGAGGGCTGGGACGTTGAAGGCGCGCTGAACAATGATATTGTCGGCGGCAACCGCACGCCCGGCGATACCATGCAGAACAACAACTGGGTGCGCGTCTTCTCTGAGAGCATTCCCGCAAACGCTACGGAAGCCGACCTGGCCCGCATTCGCGCGGTGGGTGGAGAGAACGATTCAGCTTCGCGCGAACTGGCGCGCTACGTCCAGGAAGTGTCTGAAACGTACTCCAGCTTTGGCGCCTTCACTCCCAAGCTGATTTTTCGGCGCGACCGTTATCTCCGCGGCGGTGACCACATTTCCTTCAATCAGCAGGGATTCCCGGCCGTTCGCTTTACCGAATATCGCGAGGATTTCCATCATCAGCACGAGAACCCACGCACGGAGAACGGCATCGAATATGGGGATTTGCCCAAGTTCGTGGATTTTAACTATGTCGCCAACGTAGCCCGGCTCAATGCCGCTACTCTCGCCACGCTGGCTTCGTCTCCGGCGCCGCCCGAGAAGGTCCGGCTAGAGACCCAGGGCCTGGAGAATGATTCCAAGATTGATTGGGAAGCCGCGCCGGGAGCGACTGCCTATGAAGTCTTGTGGCGAAAGACAACTGACTCGGAATTTCCTCCGGAGAACGCAACGCGCACCACAGAAACCAAGGCTGATATGCCGGAATCGAAGGACAATGTGATCTTTGGCGTGCGCTCGGTGGACGCGAAAGGCCGCAAGAGTGTGATTGTGGTTCCGCAGCCCGAGCGCGCCGGATCGCCGGCAGTTTCCGAACAAAAAACTCCCGAGCCCAAGGTCAACGACAAACACTGATGCGCCGAGACACTACCTTCCAATTCGGGTTACCTCGCTTTTACGGGGCCGTTCGCCAGATCATCCTGATTACGGTCGCGATCTGGATTGCCATCGTTCTGCTGACGGCTTTTGATCGGCCTATCGGAGACCTGCTGTATGGCTTGGGGGTGCTCAATCCGGCCAGCGTCTTGCGCCACGGCTCAGTGTGGCAATTTCTCACCTACGGCTTTGTCCACCGCGATCCCTGGCAGGTCCTCTTCACCATGGTTGCGGTCTTCTTCATCGGAGCTCCGGTACAGGACCGCATCGGCTCACGCAAATTCGCCGAGATGTACATCGTCTCCTCGGTGCTGGCCGGCGTGGCGGGATTCCTGCTCGCGCTTACCGGATATCTAGGATTCGGGCCTGCCATAGGCGCAGGAGCTGCCGCGAACGCTGTTCTGATGGTGTTTTATCTCCTGAATCGCGGGACTTCCATTTATCTGTTTCCTCTGCCATTTCAGCTTCCCGTTGGTTGGGTGGTGGTTGGAATCGGCGCGATTGAGGCCGGCTATTTTCTGCTCAACGGCTTCATTTTGTTTTACCTGGTGGAACTGCTAGGGCTGGGCGCCGGCTATCTCTGGTACAAGATGATGTTCCGCCGCGCCAGTGTAAGCGCAATCATGCAGGACCGCGCCGATAACTGGAGGAACCGCTACTACCGCTGGAAACGCCGTCGCGCCGCTCGCAAATTTGAAGTTTACATGCGCAAGCACCAGGACGACCCTAAGCAGTACTTCGATGAGTACGGGAACTTTAAGCCGCCTGATCAAAAGAAAAAAAGTGATGGAGAGCACGGCCCTGGCGGCTGGGTGAACTAACGTTGCCAGAATCGCCGGAATTGAAGCTGGAACCTCACCGGATCAAGGCAGATGAACGCGGATTCCTCGAATCGGCATCGCCGCGACTCTAGAGGAATAACGGAATAAAGCGCTTGGTTCGTCGCATGTAGTCGCGATAAGGTTCGCCCAGTGTTTCCAGCAGGGCGCGCTCCTCCACGTGAACACGGTAGCTATAGGCCACGATCGCTCCGCACAGGACGACTACTACGCTCAGCCAGTTCGCCAGCGCAAGCATGCTTCCAGCAAAGAGCATCATCCCCGCCGTATAAGAAGGATGCCGAACCCAGCGATAGGCGCCGCGCTCAATCACCTGTTGTTCTGGCTTAACCACGACGACAGCAGTGAACGATTCGCCCAGCATGCGGAAACAGTGCCGGCGCAACCATCTTCCGGCGACCATCAACGCCAGACCAGCCCAGAACCACAGGAGCGGCCACGGCAATGCCCCGGATTTTCCGACAAACGCAATGAAGAATCCGGCAGCATTGGCCAGCGCTTGCACCAATATCACCAGGTGAAACGACCCGGCATCCTGGGGACCTTTGATCTTCGCGGTGCGCCGGTTCAGCCCGAATTCCTGCGCGTAGGCCCAGATGAAAATTCCCCAATACACCAGGGCATACGACCAGTGAGCAATCAGTGGCAGACGCATTGCGTTCTCCAGCTTAACCGCGGATACAAGCTCTAAAACAAATTCCACAAGAACTGGTTGTAGACATCGTGGTGATACTGGACCTCGGGCGCCTTCACAAATGTCCCCAGCAGGCGCGAACAGCGGTCCGCTGAGGCCTGTTTCAGGTCGGCGTAACGAGCTTTCACGTCTTCGCCGAGTATCTGGCTGGCCCATTCCGAGCCTCGGAAGTTCTCAAGCGCCGTGTAGATGTTGTCGGGAAGGTAGCGTTCGGCCTGGCGCAGGTTTTTGATCTTGGAGACCGAGCCGTCGAGCCCGGATTTGAAAATCGAGTAGAGCACCATGTAGGGGTTCGCGTCCGGCGCGACGGAGCGCACTTCTACTCTCATGCTTTTCTCGTTGCCAATGGGGATCCGCACCATGGAGCCGCGGTCCACGGCCGAAGCCTTGATCTGGTTGGGCGCTTCAAAATGTGGATCGAGCCGGCGATAGGCGTTCACGCTGGAATTGAGCAGCAGGCAGATGTCATTGGCGTGAGTGAGCACGCGGTCCACAAATCCCCAGCCCATCTCACTCAGCTTTTCCTCGCCCTTGGCGTCCCAGAAAAGGTTCTTGCCGCTCTTACTGACGGACACGTTGGTATGCATGCCATTGCCGTTCACGCCAACCACCGGCTTGGGCAGAAAAGACGCGGTGAAGCCCATGCGCGTTGCGACTTGCCGGCAAACGAGCTTGTATAACTGAATCTGGTCGGCTGCCGCGACGACCTCGCCGTAACCGTAGTTGATCTCAAACTGCGAAGGCGCCACTTCTGGATGGTCTTTCTCATTCTGGAAGCCCATGGCGCGCTGCACTTCGGCGGTGGTGTCAATGAAGGTGCGAAGCGGATCGCCGGGCAGCGAATGGTAGTAGCCGCCGGTGTTCACGTAGTCGAACTTGGCGGTCTCATGGTAGCGGCGCTCGGCGTCCATGCCCTGAAAAAGGAAGCCTTCAATTTCGTTGGCGGCGTTTAGCGTGTAGCCCTGGCTGGAGTGCAGCTTGTCGGCATAGAGTTTGAGGATGCCGCGGATGTCGGCCGCATAAGGCGTACCGTTCTTGTCAATCACGTCGCCGAAGACCAAAACCTTGCCGGGTCCAAAGATGTCAGCAGGAGCCCAGTAGAACGCAGCCCAGTCAATGCCCAGGCGCAGATCGCTCTCGCGCTGCGCTGTGAAGCCGCGAATGGAAGAGCCGTCAAAGGTGAGATTGTCCCAGCTCTTGATAAGAAACTTCTTGTCGTAGTCCAGCATGTGCAGCCGGCCTTCGAGGTCGCTGAACAGCACAGTGACGGCCTTAATGCGCTTCTCGTCCGTCAGATACTTGAGCCGCTCTTCCTGGACCTTGTGCGAAGCAACGCGATTCTTGCGCTGCTCCTTGGCTTTCAGGTTGAGCTCTTCCAATTCGTCATAGGAAAGTGTCAGGAACGTGCGCAGTTCTGTGGACATAGTTCTCCGCAAAAATGATTTGATGTTTGGCCTGGTACAGGATGCAAAGGTTTGAAGAATTAGCGTATCGCGGGAAGCGCTGCGAAGGCCAATTAATTAAGCTTATAAATCGTATTCAGGGAATTTATCGCCGCCTTGTGAACACGATTTCCACAGCCAAAGCACTGGAGATGAGGCACGGTCATCGGGCTCACGCGACCTTCCGGATCTCGGCGTTTTTCTCTTCTCCATCCCGGACCTTCTGCTCTACGTGCTTGATCTCGACGCGTTCCTTGCGAATGTCGAGCCGCAGATGCGAATACACGCTCATGTATTGGTTTGCCACCCAGACCAGGGCAAAGCCCCCAATCAGGTATCCGCGCCAGTCCTGGTACAACAGCTTGTAGCCGGTGATGATAAGAAAGAACGCCGCCACGTAATGGCTGAAGCAGTATTCGCAGGTGAACACGAAGAAAAACTTCCGCGAAAAGAAGCGATGACTCTCTTCGCTCTGGCGGAGGCAGTAGTCTCGCGGCTCACGAAAGACTTCTTCATGAGTAATGGTCCAGGAGATGGCGGCGATAGGAATCGCAAGAACGAACAGCCAGATAATTTGCAGTGAAAGCGGCACCCTTCAAGAGAGTGCGATTTGACTGATGAGAGTTGCCTTTTCATGGCATTTAAGGCGTGCGATAGTGGACTGACGGAGGATGGAGCACCCTTGTGCTGGCAGGCAAAGCCCGTGTCTCGCCGTAGATGGGCGAGCCCTCTGCTTTACTACATCACTGACCGGCAGCAGTTTGCCGGCGACGAAGGGCAGAAACGCGAGAAGCTATTGCAGAAGATCGCGGAGTGCGCTGCCGCGGGCGTGGACTACCTTCAATTGCGCGAGAAGGACCTCTCGGGCCGAGAACTGGAGCGTCTGGCAAACGACGTCATGTCTGCGATTCCGGCGGGATCAAAAACTCGGCTGCTCATCAATGGCCGGACTGATATAGCGCTGGCCTGCGGTGCGCATGGCGTACATCTCCCGGCAGGCGACATCTCCGCGAGCGATGTTCGCTCGCTTTGGATGAAGGTTTCGCAAGACGCTATACCTCCGGTCATCGGAGTTTCTGCCCATTCGTTGTCTGAAGTCCTAAGCGCGGAAGCCCATGGCGCCGATTTTGTGGTGTTTGGACCGGTGTTCCAGAAAGACGGAAGGACGAATGCGGCGGGGCTGGAAGAACTTCAGGAAGTTTGCACGCAGAGCACGATTCCGGTGCAGGCGCTGGGCGGAGTAACTCTGGAGAACGCGCGGCAGTGCTTCCAGGCCGGCGCAGCCGGAGTAGCAGGCATTCGGCTATTTCAAGCCGGCGACGTCTCCGAGATCTGTAACCGTTTGAGAAATTCAACTGCAAGCCGCTGATTCACTCATACTGGCGCTCGCGACGCTTGTCGCCGATAAGCCAGTGCAGGAAAGCCGAAACCACGGTCAGCAGAATGGCTCCGAGAAATCCCGCCGTCCAGGAACGGACTTCAAATCCGGGCGTGATCGCAGCCGCCACTTTGAGCATGAGCGCATTGATCACGATGAGGAACAGACCGAGCGTGATGAAGCTCAGGGGCAGAGTGAGAATCTTCAGCATGAACCCGAGCGTGGCATTCACAAAGCCAATCACAATGGCCGCAATCAGCGCCACGAT
>JAICYU010000062.1 GCA_025934025.1 Terriglobales bacterium | reverse complement strand
TGCGCTGGCAGAAACAAAGACGCCCGCCCAGACCAAATCTCCCGCCCAGGCCCCGAAGCTGGATATTGATACAGCTCAGATTGACCAGATCCTCGGACGTGCAGGCAAAAACAATGGCGGCATCTACCAGGTGTCCGTTCCTAGGGCAGAACGCATCACCGAGGCGGGGATGCAGATTCCCAACTCAATGGGGGTGGCTACCGGCATCAACTTCCAACCCACGGGCAGCGGAAAGGCGGCAATCGCGGGTGATTTCGTTTTAATCGGCAAAGAAGTGAATCCGGTCATCAAAGCGCTGCAGAGCAACGGAATCGAGGTGGTCGCGGTCCACAGCCACATGTTAGACGAGCAGCCACGCCTCTTCTTCATGCACTTTTGGGCCAATGATGACGCGGTGAAGCTGGCCAAAGGACTTCGCGCCGCGCTGGACCAAATGAACGTTGCAAAGAAGTAGAACGCCGACCTCAATGAGATCAAGCTCAGCCGTTGCATTGTTGCTCCTCGCCGCCGCTGTGGCTTTGTTTGCCATGCGAAAAGATCTCTCGCGCGCCGCAGCGGTAGCGGAGGCGGGCGGCAATTTCCTGACACGCGTTGCCGTAATACAGTTGCCCGGGCCGCCGGGAAATCGCTTCGACTATCTCACCATTGACTCTGATGACGGTTATCTCCTCTCCGCTCACCTTGGGGCTGGCTTGCTCTACGTCATTGATCTCAAGAGCAACACGGTGGTGAAGGCCATCCCCGATGTGCCTGGCGCGGAGGGAGTGGAGTACGTCCCGGAATTGAAGAAGGTTTACACCTCAGACTGGTATGAAAACAAAATCGGTGTCATCAGTCTGCGGCAGATGAAGGTGATCACCAAAATTCCGACGGAATCCAAGCCGGATGGCAGCGCCTATGCCGCTCCGTTTCATGCGCTCTATGTCTCCGACGAACGCGGCAAAGCAGAGGCGATTGTTGATGTGCGGCAGGACAAAACCATCAAGATCCTCCATTTCGACAGTGAAACTGGAATGCCGCAATACGATCCTGTCGCCAGAATGGTCTATGTGAATCTTCAGGACTCAAACACCTTTGCCGTGATTGATCCGGCGACCAACACCATGAAGGCGCAGTATCCCGTGACGCCCTGCAAAGGGAACCACGGCATGGCTTTGGATCCGGAGCATCATCGCGCCTTTCTTTCCTGCGAAGACAACGAAAAAATGGCGGTATTCGATCTGGACAAGCATCGCGTGATCACTATCCTGCCCATGGCTGGAGGACCGGACGTGATCAAATTCGATCCTGGCCTGAAACGCATCTATGTCGCCTGCTACAGCGGGACCATCTCGATCTTCCAGCAGGACGATCCTGACCATTACCGAAAACTGCAGGATTTCCCTACGCAACGCAAAGTCCACAGCCTCGCCATAGATGAGAGGACGCATCGAGTCTATGCTCCAGAGGAACAGGAAAACGGGAAACCCGTAGCGCGAATGATTGTTTATGACGCAGTTGCGAGCAAATGACAAGAGAATCCATAGCGGAAGCTTCTGCTCTATACTCGCTGCGGTGGAGAGCGAAGACATCCTCATCAAGGCGCCGTCCGCGCCTGATTTCACCTTCGCCTACGGCGCGGATTCCAACCAGTTTGTCCACATCCGCGTGCCCGAAGGAGCAGGTCCGCACCCGATCCTCTTCTTCATCCATGGCGGTTTCTGGCGGGCTAAGTATGACCTCGTCTACGCCGGTCATCTTTGCGCGGCGCTGAAAGAACAAGGTATCGCAACTTGGAACGTTGAATATCGTCGAGTTGGGAATCTCGGCGGCGGCTGGCCCGGCACGTTTGACGACATCCGCAGCGCCTACCAGGCACTACTGAATTCGCAAAAAGAAAACAGCACACCGCGTCTTGATCTCAATCGCCTCTGCGTCGCCGGCCACTCCGCCGGAGGCCAGCTTGCGCTGTGCCTCGCCGCTCACGAGCCTAGCATTCGGCGCGTGATCTCTCTCGCCGGCGTGGTTGATCTCCGCCGTGCCTGGGAGCTGCACCTGAGCAGCGATGCTGTTGCCGAATTTCTCGGCGGTCCACTCTCGCAAGTACCTCATCGCTATCGAGAAGCCTCGCCTGCTGAGCTCGAGATTCAAGCCGCTCAACAACTGCTGCACGGAACCAGCGATGACTCTGTTCCTTATGAACTCAGCGCGGACTATGTGAGAAAAAAGAGAAGCGCGGGAGAAGACGTGGAGTTGATTACGTTCGAGAACACGGGACATTTCGAGCTAGTGGATCCGGCATCCCATGCCTGGACCACTGTGCTTTCCCGATTTAAAGCCTCAGTTGCTTGATTGTTATGCTGCAGTTCCCTTCTTCTGGAATGCTTGCAATGACAGCGCCGCCAGGCTAAAGAGCGCGATCAGCGAAATCATCGCCAGCGAAAGCACGCAATAGATGCACCAGACACCCAGCACGTGCGCTTCAATGTTTGCTAAATAAATCGAGAACCCGAGGCCGATCAGCGCGGCCACCAGAAGAACTCTGAAGCGCTTCAATATGGCCAAAATCATGAGCAGAATGTATCCGGCGATTCCGATGTCGGCTACGGGAACGCCGTGGATCATTGCATAGGGACTCTTGTTCACGATCCCACAATCCCACTTGTCATTGATGCTGCAGGGCGATTCGCCCACACGATAGTGTTCCCTCAGGGCGGCGGCAGAAGCATAGATTCCGATTGCAGCCAGCAACACGATGATCCATCTCATGGTGTCAGTCCCAAAGCCTTCGATTGGAATTTTAGCGATTGTTCCAGGTGCTGCGCCACAAATTGCCAGTCGTGCTGGCCGGGATAGATGTGGATCGTATGCGGCACGTGCCGTTCGGTAAGCAGCTTGTCCAGTTGCCGCGTGCCCACGTCGAAACCGAAGTCGTCGTGGTCGCCGCAGTCGGCATAAATCTTCAATCCGTGAAGGTAGTCCTTGCGGGCGAAAACAAACGGCGTATTTGCCTTCCAGAAGGCTTCATCGGCGGGCGAGCCGAACGCAGTTCCGAAAATCTGCTCAAAGCCGGCGTTCCCCACGCCATGCGGTAGCTGCTCCAGGAGTGCAGGCATGTGGACAGCAACCGAGACAAACATCTGCGGATACTTGAAGGCAAAACGCAGCGCGCCATAGCCTCCCATGGAAACTCCGCCGATTGCCCGGCCTTTGCGCATTCCTATGAGCCGGAACTTCTTCTCCATGCGGGGGACGAAGTCGTGGATGAAAAAGTCCTCGTATTTCACCTTGCCGTTCCTGGAGTTGATATAAAACGACCGGTCGGCCTGGGGTGTGATGATAACGAACTCGCCAATCGCCTTCTGTTCCCAGAGGTCTTCAATCACTTGCCAGCCGCCGCTTGTCACCAGAAAACTCTGGTTTTCTCCCAGACCGTGAAGAAAATACAGCACGGGAAACTTCTTCGCCGGCTGGGCATCATAGCTGGGCGGTAGCAGTGCGCAATAGCCTACTGCCGCGGGAACATAGGAACTTTTAATTGATCCGCACTCGACCCGCTCGGCAGCAGACGCTCGTGCCGATAAGAAAAGTACAGCAAGAATGACAAGTGTCAGGGCCCAGCATCGGTCGTGCCTTCTCGGCAGGAAATACTTCGGCTTCAGCCGATGTCGCTTTCGCGTTGACCTAGCGACTTTCCTCTGATCCGCGGGCTCCTCCATGAAACTGATTGCTGAATGCTGAGTGCTGACTGCTTCTTCGCTACTCATGCCGCAGCGCCTGCACCGGATCCAACCGCGCCGCTCGCGATGCCGGATACAAGCCGGCAAACAAACTCACCAGAATAGAGAAGGTCACTCCGGCAATTACCAGCCACATCGGCACGTACCAGAACGTTTCAGGCTTTAGCTCCTGCCGAGTCATATAAACATTCGTTCCAAGGTTAATGACACGCCCAATCATCCATCCCAGTGCCACACCCAAGGCTCCGCCCAGCGCCCCCATGGAGCCCGCTTCGACAAAGAAGATTTGCTTGACGTCGCCGTCGGTCGCGCCCAGCGCTTTCATGATTCCGATCTCGCGGCGACGCTCCAGGATCGCCATCACGAGCGTGTTTACGATTCCCAGCGATGCCACCACCAGGGCCAGGCTGCCAAACACTCCAAGAAAGAGATCAAGGAACACAAACGCCTTCTGCAGCCCGCGCGATGCGTCCACGATGGAGAAGGTGTTGAATCCCTGCTTCTTGATCGCATCTTCGACGTGCACCACATCTTTGCTCTTGCGCACGCGAACAATCAACGCGTTATAAGTCTTTCCCTGACCCGGTCGCACAATACCGCTCACGTCGCCAGCCTGCATCATGTTCAGCGACTCAGCATATCCCGTGGGCAGCAGTGCAGAGGTGCGACCGTTGCGCATGCCGCGATAGGGCTCAGTGGTAACTATGCCTACGATCTTCAGTTGCGCTTCCCGCCGCACTACGTTGAAGCTGCTTGCATCGTCCTCGGCAGAATCTGAGTCCGTTGTCGCCGGCGCCGGAGCATTGGCCTGCCGCTCGGCATAGCGCAATACAACTTCTTTCCCCAGGAGGTCATCTGCCTGCTGCGGCGTCAGCTTCACCTCAGAATTGCGAGGCTCGGCAGGAAGTCCCAGCAACGCGCGGCCAAAGTCCGCAAGAATAATCACTTCGGCGGCATTGTCGTTGGAGAAGAAGTGGCCCTGGAAATCGTCAAAGGCTTCGCTGTCACGCGCTGAAGGCGGCAGGCCACCCACGACCGTGAAGTGACTGATATCAGAGGGATCCTGAGGCAGGCGAAAATCTCCCACCGCACTCAGGTTGGGATAAACCTCCATCACTTCCGCAATCTCTTCAAAGCTCTTGCGCGCGCCATCGTCCAGAATCTTTGGCGGCCCAGAGTTCGCATCCGGCTGCCCAGGGCGCGTACCGCGAACGTCATGCCGCGAAGTAACGAAGATCGTGTCAAACAGGCCGGAGCGCCCAAGCTGACGGTTGAAGAGCTTCTGCAGTCCCAAGCCAAGAGAAAGCATGGCTACCAGCGACGCCACGCCAACTCCGATTCCCAGCGTGGTGAGCGAATTGCGCAGAACGGCTTCGCGCAGGTTGCGTCCGGCAAGTTCCACCAGATCGTAGGCCCTCAAACGGTGACCCCCTTCTCGTGATTCGATGTTTCGCCCACAACCTTCCCATCACCCAGAAATACCATCCGATGCGCGTAGCGGTCGGCCAGCGTGCGCTCATGCGTCACCATAATGACCGTCATCTCCAGTGACCGGTTCAGTTCGGTAATCAAATCCATAATTTCAGTTCCGGTCTTGGAATCGAGGTTTCCTGTAGGCTCATCGGCCAGCAGGACCTTGGGCTGGTTCACCAGCGCTCGCGCAATCGCAGCCCGCTGCTGCTCGCCGCCGGAGAGTTCGCTCGGCCGATGTAGCGCTCGTTCAGACAGCCCGACTCTCTCCAGAGCTTCTTCCACGCGACCACGCCGCTCCTTGCGTCGCACTTCGGCGAAGCGCAGAGGAAGTTCCACGTTTTCCTTAAGCGTCATTGTGGGAACGAGATTGAAGGATTGAAACACCATTGCCGCGGTATGGCGCCGGTATTGGGCCAACTTCTCCGGAGTCATCGTCGCCAGGTCCTGGCCTTCAACCACAATCGCGCCTGAATCAGGACGGTCCAGGCCGGCGATCAGATTCAGCAGCGTGGATTTTCCCGACCCTGAGGCTCCCAGCAAAGCTACAAATTCACCCCGCTCGGCCGCGATACTGACTCCATCCACCGCCGAAATCACATTCTGCCCCAGCCGGTAATGGCGCACCACTTGCACTGTGCGCACGGCTTCTGTCCCGTTATGATTGCCGTTTTCCAAGGCTCTTCCTCAAGATTCTGTTGTCTCGATGTTACTACGGGATTTCCAGCCCTGACCTGCCCGAGAGGTCTTGGCCTTTGCGTTGATTTCACACTGCACGAATGTAAGTCGCTGGTTTGTGAAATTTTGCCTGCTCCCGGCTTTGCGGTATTCTCCTCTGTCATTTTCTTGCTGGAGGTTCCTGTGCTCTCGTTTCTTCATTCGCGGATGCGGCTCTCCTGCGCTCTTCTGATGATTGCGGCAATTTCATTCCCGCTGGCTGCCCAGCAGACGCCCCATGCCAAGCAGCCTCCCAAAATCCCACCTGTGCAGACTGCACGAGCATCATCGGCTCCGCAGCCGCAAACGCTCGTGCAACTCAATCCCGCGCTGCTTCAATCGCTGCATTGGCGAGGCATTGGTCCCTACCGTGGCGGACGCACCCGCGGAGTCGCCGGAGTGCCAAGCGAGCCCAATGTTTTCTACGTTGGCGTCTGCAACGGCGGAGTCTGGAAGACCACCGACTACGGCCGCACCTGGCAGCCCATCTTTGATGACCAGCCGACCGGCTCGATTGGTGCAGTCGCAGTCGCGCAGTCCGATCCGAACATCGTCTACGTGGGCAGCGGCGAAGGCCTGCACCGGCCCGACCTTTCTGTGGGTGATGGAATTTACAAGTCCATCGACGCGGGCAAGACATGGACGCATCTTGGCCTGCGCGATGGCCAGCAGATTCCCGAACTGGCGGTTGATTCTCACGATGCCAACATAGTCTTCGCCGCGGTTGCCGGCCACCCTTACGGCCCCAACCCGGAACGCGGCGTCTTCCGCTCGACTGATGGCGGCCAAACGTGGCAAAAGGTCCTCTATAAAGACGAGAACACCGGCGCTTCTGACGTGCTGATTGATCCCACCGACTCCAACATTGTTTATGCCACTTTGTGGGAAGCCCGCGAAGGTCCCTGGGAGAACGGGGCATGGAACGGTCCGAACGGCGGCATCTTCAAATCAACAGATGGCGGCGCTACATTTCAGCAGCTCACCGGAGGCTTGCCACAAGGCGTAGTCCAAGCGCACATCGCGATCGCGCAAAGCAATCCGAAGCTTCTTTTTGCCTCGGTGGCCACGAAAGATGGCGTCAAGCTCTATCGCACCGAAGATGCCGGAACGAACTGGGCTGTCACCACTAATGATCCGCGTCCAGCGGGGCGCATCGGCGGGGGCGATCTGCCCGAGCCCGGCATTGATCCCAAAAATCCAGAAGTCGTCTATATGACCAGCACGGTCACATGGAAATCAACCGACGGAGGAAAGACTTGGACCGGATTTCGCGGCGCCCCTGGCGGCGACGACTACCAGAACATGTGGATCAATCCCAGCAATCCGCAAATCATTCTGCTGGCCAGCGACCAGGGCGCTATCGTTACGGTGAACGGGGGCGAGAGTTGGAGCTCCTGGTACAACCAGTCCACGGCGCAGATGTACCACGTGAACGCCGACAACGGGTTTCCCTACCGCCTGTGCAGCGGACAGCAGGAAAGCGGTTCGGCCTGCATTTCCAGCCGCGGCGACGATGGGCAAGTTACCATTCGTGAATGGCATCCCGTAGCTGCCGAGGAATACGGCTATGTAGTGCCTGATCCGCTGGATCCTGATACCGTCTATGGCGGCAAGCTCACGCGCTACGATCGCCGGACCGGCCAGGCGCAAAATATTATTCCCAAGCCTTTCCGCTCACAGGATTTCCGCGTGCTTCGCACAGAGCCGATCGTCTTCTCTCCCAAGGACCCGCACACGCTCTACTTCGCTGCAAACACCTTGTGGCGCACGCGCGATGCCGGCCGCACGTGGCAACAGGTTTCACCGGATCTCACCCGCAAGGATTTTCCTGTTCCACCGAGCGTTGGCATCTTCAGCTCTGAGCCTTCCGCTAAACCCACGCAGCGCGGCGTGATTTACTCCCTTGCCATCTCGCCGCTGGATGACAACCGCATCTGGGCGGGAACCGATGACGGGCAGATCGATCTCACCACCGATGGCGGCGCGCATTGGACCAACGTCACGCCGCCGAATATGACTGCCTTCCAGAAGGTCTCGATCATCGAAGCCAGCCACTTTGATCCAAACACGGCATATGCAGCCATCAACACTCTTCGCCTTGACGATCTGCGTCCGCACATTTTGCGCACGCGCGACGGCGGCAAGACTTGGCAGGAAATCGTCAGCGGAATTGGCCAGGATGAAAACGCGAACGCTGTTCGCGAAGACCCCGTCCGGCGCGGGCTCTTGTTTGCCGGCACCGAGCGCCAGGTTTACGCCTCGTTTGATGATGGCGAGCATTGGCAATCGCTGCGGCTCAACATGCCTGCCGGTTCCGTGCGCGACATCATTGTCAAGAACGACGACCTCGCGACGGCGACTCATGGCCGCGGATTCTGGATCCTGGACGACATCACTCCTCTTCGCCAGGTCGAAAGGAAGATCCTCAACGCGACGGCATATCTGTTCAAGCCGCAAACTGCCATTCGTGTCCGCTGGGACATGAATACTGACACGCCGCTACCGCCGGATTTCCCCGCTGGTCCCAATCCGCCTGACGGGGCCGTGATTGACTACTATCTGCAGTCCGCCCCGCAACAACCGGTGACCCTCGAGATCAAAAACAGCGAGGGCGAGGTGGTGCGCAAGTATTCAAGCGCTGACAAGCCGCAAGGGATTGATCCCCTGCTCAACATCCCGACCTATTGGGTGCGCCCCTCGCGCGTCCTGCCGGCGACGGAAGGCATGCATCGCTGGCTCTGGGACATGCACTATCCTGACGTACCCGGAGTCGAAACCGAATACCCCATCTCCGCCGTTCCCCACAACACTGTGCCGCAGCCTTCCGGTCCGTGGGTGATGCCGGGGCAGTACACAGCCGTTCTTACGGTAGATGGAAAGAGCTACTCGCAGCCATTCACCGTCAAGATGGACCCGCGCGTCAAGACGCCGCTACCAGGATTGCAACAGCAGTTCTATCTCTCTGACCAGATTTATCAACACATGCTCACGTTGGGTCCGGCTGCGGAGCAGGCCACGGAACTGCGCAAGCAACTCCAGGAGCGCCAGAGCAAGGCCCAGCCGCAATCCCCTGTTGCAACGGCGATCACGAACCTCAGCAATCGTCTGAACACGGTACTTGGCACTGCGACGCGCCAGCCCGGACCTCCCAGCGAGGTCCCCACGCTATCTCTGCTGCGAGCAAAGTATATGGCGCTGTTTGGAGTCTTGCAGGAAGCCGACGATGCTCCCACATCGCAGGCTATCGCCGGCATGAGCGAGATCGAAAGGCAGCTTCCCCCTCTGATGCAGCAATGGCAACAGATTAAGAGCACCGACTTGCCTGCGCTGAACCAGCAGCTCAGAAATGCCAACCTGCCGGAGATCAAGCTGCAAGCAGCGGGTAGCATGCAGAGAGCTGTGGTATCGGCAAGAGATAAAGACGAGGAGTAACGAAACGTTGGAACGCAGGCACTCTTGCCTGAGAATCAATTTCATGAGGCGGGAGTGCCCTTCGACTTCGTTCAGGGCAGGCCGTGCGCTCCAGGCCGACGGGCCAAGCGCATTGACTTGCCTCAATTGCCTGCGTAACCTTCGTCTTGGAGTCCCTCATGAAATGCCTGCGCTCTTTTCTTTCCCTAGCACTTCTCCTATCTTCCCTGCCTCTCCTTGCCGATGGCGCGCATGATCACGCAATGGCGGGAGAGCAAGTAGGGAATGTCTCTTTTCCCATCTCCTGTGCTCCCGCGGTGCAAAAGCCGTTCGAGCGCGGAGTCGCCCTCCTGCACTCATTTGAATACGAGCCGGCCGATGCACAGTTCAAGCGGGTAGCACATCGCGATCCGCAATGCGCCATGGCCTATTGGGGAGAGGCGATGACGCTGTATCACCAGCTCTGGGAGCATCCGAGCAAGCAGGATTTAAGTCAAGGCAAGAGCCTGATGCAAAAGGCGCAGCAACTCAAAGCCAGGACTCCGCGCGAGCGCTCGTATATTAGCGCGCTCTCCGCGTTCTATCAGGTTCCCGCAAACCAGGATTACAGCCGGCGAACGAGCGCTTATTCGAGAGCCATGGAACGCGTTTACCAACAGTACCCACAGGACCGCGAAGCGGCCGTGTTTTATGCGCTCTCGCTGCTCGGATCGGACGAGGGCGACCCGACTCTGGCAAATCCGAAAAAAGCAGTCGTCATCCTGAACAAAGTCTTTGCCGAAGAGCCGGACCATCCCGGCGTGGCCCACTACATCATCCATAGCTGTGACAACCCGGAGATGGCCAATATGGGACTGGCGGCGGCGCGTAAATACGCGTCCATCGCGCCTGCCTCGCCCCACGCCGTCCACATGCCGTCGCACATCTTTGCCCGACTCGGCCTGTGGCAGGATGACATCCATTCCAACCTTGCCGCTCTTCAGGCCGCAGACAAAATGGAGGCGATGCACTTGCATGTAATGCACCATCGCATGCACTCCATGGATTTTCTTCAGTACGCCTATCTGCAAATCGGCGATGACGAGAGAGCCAAGGCGGAGATGGATGATCTTGCTCGAATTCGCCGTGCCGACATCGAAAAAGACTATCGCGATTACTACGACGAAATGGCTACCAGCTTCGCCGCCCGCTACGCGCTCGAGCGCCGGCAGTGGAAGGAATCTCTCGACCTTCAGCCCCTCGCCAGTGCTGCGCCCAACATTCAATTAGACACCTACTGGACCCGCGCCATTGCCGCCGGACATCTGCACAATGCCGCCGCAGCTCAGGACGCGCTCAAGACCTACGAAGACCTGCTGGAGCAAGTAAAGAAGGGCTCCTGGGCTTATCTGCTGGATGGGCTTGAAAGCGAGCACAAAGAAGTACGCGCCTGGGCAGCTTACGCCGAAGGTAAGCATGAAGATGCGTTGCGGCTGCTGCGCGAAGTTGCCGACCGCCAAGACAAGATTGGCAAGGGCGAATCCGACCTCCCGGCGCGCGAGATGCTGGCCGATATGCTGCTTGACATGCAGCGTCCTCAGGATGCCATGGCGGAATACGAGCTCTCCCTCAAGACCGATCCGAACCGTTTCAACGGTCTTTACGGAGCTGCTCAAGCGGCAGAAGAGCTGAATCAGAAGCAGAAGGCGGCTGGCTTCTATGCGCAACTGCTCAAGAATTGCGAAGGCGTCAACTCAGATCGAGCAGAACTGGTTCAAGCGAAAACGTTGCTGGCGAGGAACTGAAAACAACTGAATCCACGGCAGGCAGTAACCATGAAGCGAAGAGCCTCCAGCCGAAATCGGGAGTTGAACGGGCACTCCTGATTGCGAAGAGCATTTATCATGCTCGGCGCAAAGGAGAAGAAGGAGTGCCCTAGCTAACTGGATTGCGATGAACATACACTAATGCCTCAAAACAAACCAGTCCTCGATCCGAAGAACCAGTGGTTCCTGGATTTCTTGAAGCAACTCAACCGTCCGCAGGTATTTGAAGTATCGGTTGAACAAGCGCGCGCTATGCACGAGCGCGGACAGGAACTATTCCCTCTTCCTCACCTTCCGGCACAGATAGAACAACGAACGATTCAATACGGCCCAAAAGGAAGCATCGGCCTGAGAATCGTTCGTCCGGAGAATGGCCAACCCTCACTTCCGGTCATCATGTACTTCCACGGTGGAGGCTGGGTCCTGGGCAGCTTTGACAGCTATGATCGCTTCGTTCGTGAGCTTGCAAACGCCACACAGGCCGCTCTGGTTTTTGTTGAGTACAGCCTCTCCCCTGAGGCGCGCTATCCCGTGGCCCTGAACGAATGCTACGCCGCCACAAAATGGGTGAGTGAAAACGGACCGGGACTCGGACTTGATGTTTCGCGTGTCGCTGTTGCGGGAGACAGCGCAGGGGGCAATCTTGCCGCTGCCGTCTGCCTGCTTGCGAAAGAGCGTGGTGGACCGAAGATTGCCGCTCAGACTCTGATCTACCCCGCGACGGCGGCCGGCTTTGACACGCCTTCATTTCATGCGTTCGGGGAAGGATACTATCTCACGGCCGAAGCATCGCGCTGGTTCTGGCATCAGTACGCGCCCGATCGTTCGGCCGACCAGGACCCTCACGCCTGCCCCTTGCAGGCTTCAATCGAGCAACTCACGGGATTGCCGCCGGCCTTGATCATCACTGGCGAATGCGACATCCTGCGCGATGAAGGCGAAGCGTATGCGCGCAAGCTCATGCAGGCCGGTGTTTCTGTCGCATGCACGCGTTATCTGGGCGTGATTCACGGGTTCATCGGGATCAACGCCCTGGCTGAGACCGAGCCGACGAGAGCAGCCATCGCGCAGATCAACCACTGGATGCGCGAACGCCTTGGCTCTCGAAGCATTGTGGCGGCTATCTGAAAATGGGCGCGGAAAGCAGCCATGTCCTCAAAGCCGCTCGTGGACTGCTGATCTACGAAGACTCCGAAGGCAACACCATGTGGGAAATTCCGCTTGACCGGATCGTGCTCTTTGCCGAGTTCACCAACGACGAAGGTCCCAAGCGCGAAGACCACTTTCTTGTCTTCTGGAGCTTTGAACAGGGAGAACTTCATCGCGCACTCGCCGGCTTTCATGCCGAGCAAAGCGTCGAAGCCGTTCGTGCTCTTTCCCAGTATTGGCAGACTGAACTCAAACTCGAGTTAGCAGCATCTGGCCAGTGGAAGTCACGCGTGGTCTGGCCCAAGGAACTCGAAGACCACCAATACCTCTCGCTCGAAGAAATACCCGCATCAAGCTGGCGCGGGAAGATCAGAGGCGCGCTCTTCGGCCCCGTCCAGCAGTATCTTCCGACCGAAGAAGTTTCAGACTACCTGCGGCGTTACAACCCGGATTTCTAGGTCCTCCGCTTCCTCTGTTTCAACGGTTCTGGGGTGTCTTTGCAACTGAACTTTGTTTCATGAGCTTTCGCGCTCGCCTAAACACCTCAACCATCATCTTCTCCGTCAGCTTGCCGGTATTGGTGTTCTGCAGCGACGGATGAAACGAGCACAGAAGCGTCTTGCCATTCGGAAGCTGGTATTCCGCGCCATGAGCAAAAAGGTAACCGGCTTTGCTGGCTACGAGTCCCTGTTGCTTCAGGAAACTCAGGTACGCGTCAAATGCGATTCTGCCCAGAACCACTACAGTCTTCGCCTGGTCCAGCGCGGCAAACTCGCGATGCAGGTGGCGCGCGCACGTCGCAATCTCCTGCGGCGTTGGCTTGTTTGCCGGAGGAGCGCAATGCACCGCGGCGGTGATGTACGCGCCATGAAGTTCCATGCCGTCGTCTTTGTGTACCGACGAGGGCTGCGAGGCGAAGCCGGTTTTGTACAGCACACGATAGAGAAAATTGCCTGAACCATCCCCGGTGAACGGCCGCCCTGTGCGATTCGAGCCATGAGCTCCGGGCGCCAATCCCAGAATGAGCACTCCGGCTTTGGGGTCGCCGAATCCCGGGACCGGCCTGGCCCAGTACTCGAAATCTCGATAGGCCCGCCGTTTTTCATTGCCGATCTTTTTGCAGTAATCCACCAGCCGCGCACAGCGGGTGCATGCAATGATCTCCTGATTGAGTTGGGCCAGGGTGGTGGACATGGATTCAGTTTACGCGACTAGGGCTACTTCTTCTCGGTCACAATTTCCGAGAAATCTGCGATGGAAGAAAATTCCTGCACCAGTGTCTTCAGCAGACCAAGACGGTTGGCGCGAAGGGCTTCGTCCTCAACCATGACCATAACTTTGTCGAAGAAAGCATCAACGGCCGGGCGAAGTTTTGAAATTTCGACGAGCGCCGCCTCGTAGTGCCTGGCTGCACGAAATGCTTGCACGCTGTTTGCGATCTCCGGAATCAGCGCAGCGAGCTTCTTCTCTTCCGGATCCTTAAGTGCGCTATTTTCGAATGGATCGGCAACACGGCGGTGGTTCTCCGCGGCCTGGCGCAGAATGTTCTTCATTCGCTTGAATGCGATAGAGATTGATTCGAAATCGTCTGATGGGCGAACTTTGGCGACAGCTTCAGCCCGCGCGACTGCGTCTACTATGTCCTCAGCTCCGGCAGCCAGCGTGGCATTCACCACGTCGTAAGCCAGATGCAGCGAATCTCGCAAATAAAATTCCAGCCGCTCGCGGAAGAAACTGCCCAACGCCGCGGTATACGAATCACCGCTGGAAGTGAACTTCTTCTCCGCATCGCTGCCCTGATAACCTGCGCGCGCGTCAGCGAACAGACCGGATAGATTCAGCATCAGCTTGTGCTCGGCAACGGTCTTCACAATGCCATTCGCCTGGCGGCGCAGCGCGAAGGGATCCTTGGAACCCGATGGCAGCAGGCCCAACGCAAACATTCCGGCAATCGAATCGGCTTTGTCGGCGATGGAGAGCACCGCGCCTTCCAGAGTGCGGGGGACCGAGTCTTCCATGGACTCCGGTTTGTACTGATCGTAGATGGCGTCTGCCATCGCCTGCGGCAGACCTTGTGTTTTGGCGTAAAGCCCGCCGATGATTCCCTGCAACTCCGTGAACTCTTTCACCAGTTCAGTCGTCAGATCAGTTTTCGCCAGCTTCGCCGCTTGCTGCGCCGCCCCCGCATCAACTTTCAGTCCTGCTTTGGTCAGCCCGAGGCACAGCTTTTCAACCAGGTTGAGCATGCGTTCGCTCTTCGCCTCATAGCTGCCGAGGTCTTTCTGGAAGGTGACCGCTTTAAGCATGTCAACGCGAGCAGTAAGCGGGAGCTTCTGGTCCGTGTCCCAGAAGAAGCGCGCGTCGTTGAAACGGGCGCGCAGCACGCGTTCATTGCCATGGCGGATGAGGCCCTCGGGATCGCCGTCGGTATTCAGGACGGCCAGAAAGTGCGGCGCCAGCTTGCCGGAAGGGTCTTCCACCGCAAAATATTTCTGATGATCGCGCATGACGGTCACCAGTACTTCTTCCGGCAAGGAAAGAAACTGCTGGTCAAAGCTGCCGAGAATGGCTGAAGGCCATTCCGTGAGGTTCACCACGGTGTTAAGCAGGCCCGCATCTTCGCGCCAGCGCGCGCCAGCGACTGTGCGGGCAGCCGCATCAAGAGCTTTACGGATGCGCTGTTCCCGCTCAGCAGCCAACGCCTGTACCTTCGCATTGGCGAGAACGGAATGGTAATCACCGGCGCGGGCGATTTTCTCGGTACCAGAGCTCAGGATGCGGTGCCCGTGCGTCTCCGAGCCCGCACGAATTCCGGCGAACTCCAGCGGCACAACCTCATCATCCAGCATCGCGACCAGCCAACGCACCGGGCGGACAAAACGCTCCGGCTTGCCTGCGCGCCAGTACATGTTCTTGGCCCAGTAGATGCCGGCGATCTCTTTCGGCAGAAGCTCGGCCAGAACTTCCGCCGCGGTACGTCCCTGCTTGCGCATGTGGGCCAACAAGCGCTTTTCGGGGTCAGCAGTTTCGGATGCTTTGATGAAATCCTCGATCGGCGTACCGGTCTTCTTCGCGAACCCAATTGCCGCTGCGGTTGGTTTGCCATCTTTAAAACCAACCTCAAAGGTCGGCCCGAAGACATCTTCGACTGAATCCCGCTGCTTCTCTTCAACCCCATTTACAAGCACAGCCAAACGCCGGGGCGTAGAGAAACTCATAGATATGTTGGTGCCTCCGGTGTGGAGAAGCTCATTGACCAGCAGAAACTCTACTTTTTGACGGAACTCTTCTATTGCGCCGTCCAGCATTCTTGCCGGAATCTCCTCGCAACCGATCTCCAGCAGAAAGTCAGGCATTCACCGCGCCTTCCTTCTGCTCGACGAAGTTCTGCTGCGCTAGATAGGCTTTGGCCAAGCCGACGGCAAGCTGCCGGATTCGCGCAATCACACCGACTCTCTCCGTCACCGAGATTGCGCCGCGTGCGTCGAGAATGTTGAACAGGTGCGAGCACTTCAGGCACAGCTCGTAAGCGGCGAGCAGTGGGAAACGCTCAACCTGGGCACGGCTCACGTTTTTCGTGTTTATCAGAGAATTGAATTTCATGATGAGAGCCTGACACTCGCTCTCGTACGACTGCAGATGCTTCCAGGCGTTTTCGACATCGGCCGCCTCAAAGTTGTAAACCGAAAGCTGCAGCTCGTCCTGAAAACGAACATCGCGATAAGTGACCACTGCTCCCGTTTTGGGATCACGCGCCCAGACGATCTCATAAATGCTGTCCACATCCTGGAGAAAAGCCGCAATGCGCTCCAAGCCGTAGGTCAGCTCGGCAGAAATGGGATCAAGATCCACACCGCCGCACTGCTGAAAATAAGTGAACTGCGTGATCTCGAGTCCATCGAGCATCACCTGCCAGCCGACCCCCCATGCGCCCAGCGTAGGCGACTCCCAGTTGTCTTCTTCGAACTTGATGTCGTGCTTCCGTAGATCAATGCCG